>NZ_JBANSN010000039.1:0-28355 GCF_037070215.1 Vreelandella arctica
TCAGCAGTGAAACCGCTTAGCGCCGATGGTAGTGTGGGGTCTCCCCATGCGAGAGTAGGTCATCGTCAGGCACTTATACCGCAGAAAACCCAGCCACCCGGCTGGGTTTTTTGTGTGCGTGAAAGAAAAGCAGCCGATAAAAAGGCGGCTTGCGCCGCCCAGGTAAAGACTTAAAAATGAAAAGGCTAAGCGCAGATCGTCTCTAACGCTTCAATTAGGCTATTCATCTCATCATCGGTACCGATGGTGATGCGTAGGAAGTTATTGAGGTCTGATGTATTAAAATGGCGCACCAGAATGCCCCGCTCGCGTAGGCCAGCAAATAGCTGCGCGCCTTCGTAGTCAGGGTGTTGGGTAAGCACGAAGTTAGCTTTAGAGGGCAGCACCTCAAACCCTAACGCTTCTAGACGTTGGCGAGTACGCTCACGGGTGGTAATAACATGCTCGCGGCAGGCTTCGAAATGCTCGACATCTTTCAGAGCGGCGATGCCTACTAAGCTTGCTAGGCTATCCACTGGGTAAGAGTTGAAAGAGTCTTTTACCCGCAGCAAGCCATCAATCAATTCCTCAGAGCCCACCGCATAACCCAACCTCAATCCAGCCAAACTGCGCGACTTGGAAAACGTACCGGTGACGAGCAGGTTAGGGTAGCGATCAATCAGCGAAACGGCGCTCTCTGCCCCGAAATCGACATACGCCTCGTCCACCAGCACTACGCGATCTGTGACACGCTTAAGCAGCGCCTCTATTGCTGCGAGTGAGTGCGCATGGCCGGTAGGGGCATTAGGGTTAGCGAAAATAACGCCGCTGCGGTTGGTATCCGCCGCCAGCGCATCAATATCGACTTCCCACTGCTTATTGAGCGGATGCTTACGCAGCTCAACGCCATAAAGATTGGCGTAAACAGGGTAAAAGCTATAGGTGATGGCAGGCACATCAAGCGGCGCTTGATGGCAAAAGAAGGCCTGAAAAGCGAATGCCAGCACTTCATCGGAACCGTTACCGACAAACACTTGGCTGCTGGCTACCTTAAATGTCTCCGCAAGCGCTTCACGCAGTGCTGTAGAGGTAGGGTCAGGGTAGAGGCGCAGATGGTCTGTTGCATAATCGCGCAGCGCCTTACCGACGCCTGGAGCAGGTGGGTAAGGGTTTTCATTGGTATTGAGTTTAACAAGCTTCTCGCGTGGCTGCTCACCGGGCACGTAAGGCGTAAGTTCGCGAACGGCCGGACTCCAGTATTGGCTCATGAGGGTAACCTGATTATCCTAGCAAGGTATGCCATGGTCGCTTGAAGGCCAACTCAGCGCAAGCATTCGCGTCGCTAGGGGTGTGCGTCGCACCTTGTAGCGGTTATGCTGTCACAAGTGCGCGTAAATAAATGTGATGCCCAACACGAGATGAAGGAGACACTCTATGCAACTTAAGAGTTTGCTAGCCGGTTCGGCTATGTTGGCACTATTAGCTGGCTGTGCAAGCGGTCCGATGGAACAGCAGCAAGAGGAAGCAGCGACCGCACAGGCTAATTACCAAGGCTCGCTACCTTGCCGCAACTGCGATGGTATCGATCTGGATGTCACGATGATGGGTGAAGAGATGAGCGCGGCGGAAGAGCGCACTTTCACACTGAACGCTACCTACCGGAACCATCCCCAAACCCCTCCCGATGAAAATTATGCGGGTAACTGGGAAGTGCTGACCGGTACGCCGTCTGACCCAGACGCCACCGTTTACGAGCTGACGCCAGATGGCGATGGCCAAATCTATTACTTCATGCGTATTGATGAGAGCACGCTGGAATTGATTGACCCAGAACGTCGTCGTTTTGAAAATGGTGAAATGCTGCAGCTAAAGCGCCAATAACGCGCTAGTCAGCAGTATCAAAGGCGGCCACTGGCCGCCTTTTGTGTTTGTCGAGGCAAGGCCTGACGCGAGTGGCAATGGCCAGTGGCTGTTAATGCAGGTGGCAACGTAGTGAATGTTGTCAAATAGCGATAGCAACAGTAGGAGTGTAATGGCAGTGGCCAAAGCTAAAAGCGCCTTTGTATGCACTGAGTGCGGTGCTGAATATCGCAAATGGCAAGGGCAGTGCAGTAGTTGCCAAGAGTGGAACACCCTAAGCGAGGTGCGTTTAGAAAGTGCACGCCCTGGTGGCGGAGCAGCCTCTGGGCGCTCAGGCTACACAGGTGATCTCTCGCGAGAAGTGATCGATCTTGGCAATGTTGATCTCAGCGAGGTTCCTCGCATGAGTTCCACGTTCGCTGAGTTTGACCGCGTGTTAGGCGGCGGGCTGGTTCCCGGTTCGGCGGTGCTTTTGGGTGGCAATCCTGGTGCAGGTAAATCAACGCTGCTACTACAAACGGCCTGTAAGCTAGCCCAGCAGCGACGCATACTCTATGTGACGGGGGAGGAGTCGCTCTCTCAAGTAGCCATGCGTGCCCACCGCCTGCAACTGCCCACCAACGGTTTGAAAATGCTGGCCGAGACCAGTGTGGAAACCATTCTGGCGGTATCTGAGCGTGAAAAGCCGGAAATTCTGGTAATCGACTCGATCCAAACCATGCATCTGGAAGACATTAGCTCAGCGCCTGGTGGCGTTGCTCAGGTGCGTGAGTCAGCCGCCGCGTTAACGCGCTTTGCCAAGAAGACCAATACCGTTCTGTTATTAGTGGGACACGTGACTAAAGATGGTTCGCTGGCGGGCCCTAAAGTCCTTGAGCATATGATCGATGCCTCGCTGTTATTAGAAGGCGGCGCAGACTCACGCTTTCGCACCCTACGTGGTCAGAAAAACCGCTTTGGTGCCGTTAACGAGCTGGGTGTCTTCGCGATGCTTGAGCAGGGCCTTAAAGAAGTCAAAAACCCCAGCGCGATTTTTCTCTCCCGCCAAGAAGTGCAAGCGCCCGGCAGCTTGGTGATGGTGGTTTGGGAGGGAACGCGGCCAATTCTGGTCGAGGTGCAGGCACTGGTAGATGAGTCTGCGCTTGGCAATCCCCGACGGGTAGCTGTCGGCGTTGATCAAAATCGCCTGGCCATGCTGTTGGCAGTGCTCAACCGCCATGGTGGTCTGTTTACCGGTGACCAAGACGTATTCCTGAACGTTGTCGGTGGTGTCAAAGTGCTTGAAACCAGCGCCGATTTGGCAGTACTGCTGGCAGTAGTATCTAGCCTGCAAAACCGCGCGTTGCCCAAAGAGTTAGTGGTATTCGGTGAAGTTGGGCTTTCCGGCGAGATACGCCCGGTGCCTAGTGGCCAAGAGCGTATTGCCGAGGCGGCCAAGCACGGTTTTCTGCGTGCCATCGTGCCGCGGGCCAATGCACCCAAGCAGGCGCCAAAAGGCATGGAAGTGATCGCCGTGGATAAGCTCAGCGATGCGCTGGAAGCACTGTAGCATGTGCCATACTGCGTTAAACTGATGATATCCCCTAAGTGCCAAGGAGAGACACGATGAGTTCGATTCGCTTGACCCAATATAGCCACGGCGCCGGCTGCGGCTGCAAAATTGCCCCGGACGTGCTGGATGGGATTCTAGCCAAAGCGGGGCCAGCGGCGGGTCATAAGCAGCTTATTGTCGGCAATCAAGGACGCGAAGATGCTGCCGTGTATGATCTGGGCGATGGCCGCGGCATGATCGCCACCACGGATTTCTTCATGCCGATTGTTGATGATCCCTTTGATTTTGGGCGTATCGCGGCGACCAATGCGATCAGCGATGTTTACGCCATGGGCGGTACGCCGGTAATGGCGTTAGGCATTCTAGGCTGGCCATTGGATAAGCTTAGCGCTGAAGTGGCCGGTGATGTGATGGCCGGTGCGCAGGCGGTGTGCCGGGAATTAGGTGTTGCCCTGGCCGGCGGCCACTCTATTGATGCCCCAGAGCCCATTTTCGGGTTGGCCGTTAACGGCTTGGTCGATCTAGACAAGCTCAAGCTTAATAGCACCGCCAAACCTGGTGATCTGCTGTTCTTAACCAAGCCGCTGGGTATCGGTATGTTAACCACCGCCGAAAAGCGCGGCTTACTGGAAATGGGCCACCATGGCCTTGCCCGCGAAACCATGCTCAAGCCCAATAGCATTGGCGTGAAGCTCGCCGATGTGAAAGGGGTGAACGCCATGACTGATGTGACCGGTTTTGGCTTGGCCGGCCATCTTGCGGAAATGTGTCAGGCCAGTAATGTGATGGCCCAGATTGATTTTCGTAAGCTGCCGCGCTTAGCCGAGGCAGAGTCTTACCGCCGCCAAGGCGCAGTACCTGGCGGTACGCTACGCAACCGTGATGCGCTGGGTGAAAGCTTGCCCGCCATGGATGAAGCCCACTGGCAGTGGCTGTGTGATCCACAGACCTCTGGCGGACTGCTCATTAGTGTTGACCCTGCCTGGGAGGATGACGTTGAACGCATTGGCCGCGAATTCGGCCTGTCGTTACAGTCATTCGGGGTAATGAAAGCGCGCCAAGGTAACGCCTCTATTGAGGTGGTCGGGTGACACTAGCCACCCGACCAGCGGTATTAAGCCTAATCAAAGAAGAGCAGCCGCTAATAGATGTGCGCGCCCCGGTCGAGTTTGCTCAGGGCGCACTCCCTGGCGCCGTCAATCTGCCGTTAATGATTGATGGTGAGCGTCATCAGGTAGGTATCGCCTATAAACGGCAGGGCCAAGCCGCGGCGATTGCGTTAGGCGAACGCTTGGTCAGCGGTGAGGTCAAGCAAGCTCGAATTGCAGCGTGGCAGGCGTATTTAGCCGAGCATCCAGGTGCATTGATTTACTGCTTTCGCGGTGGGCTGCGCTCACAAATTGCTCAGCAGTGGTTAGAAGATGCAGGCATCTCAAGACCACGCTTGGAGGGTGGTTGGAAAGCCATGCGCCAAGCGCTATGTGAGCGTATTGAGACGGCTGCACTGCAGCCGATGCTGGTGGTCGCAGGGCTGACTGGGTGTGCAAAAACGACGTTGATCAATCAGCTCAATAATGGCGTCGACCTGGAAGCCTTCGCGCACCATAAAGGCTCCGCCTTCGGGCGTAGGCCCGAAGAGCCTGCCACACAAATCAATTTTGAGCATGCGCTGGCCAAACGATTAATCAGCTTAACCGAAGGGCTGGTTATCGAAGACGAGTCCCGCCAGATTGGTAGTGCCAATATTCCCTTGAGCTTCTGGCGAGCATTGCAGCAAGCGCCCCGGGTACGTATCGAAATGCCACTGGATTGGCGCCTTGCTCAAATTCAGCAGGACTACATTATCGATTTAGAACAGGCTTATGCTGCTCGCTATGGTGCCTATCAGGGCTGGCAACTGATGCAGGCGCAGTTGAGTAATGCGCTTATCCGTCTGGGCAAGCGTTTGGGTAATGCACGGCTGCAACGTTTGCAGCGGCTTCAGGCACTGGCGTTTAACGAACATGTCCACGGCAACCCTCAGGCCCATGAAGCTTGGCTCGCGCCTCTGCTTACCGAGTATTACGACCCACTCTACCGCTATCACTTAGACAAGCAGCGTGAGACTGCCCCGCCGGTAATTCATGTCGGCGATTGGGAGAGCTGCCTGGCGGTGGCCAGGCAGTGGAACAGATAATGGCTACATGCGCTGCTGTTAGTTCGTTCTTAACCATTGGGTCATCACGCGGTCAAGCAGCGGTGCTAGATGAATAAAGCGATTGGCATCCTCAAGGATTTGCGCATCGTCCTGAACATAGCGGGCGGCGGCAGGTGAGGCGCTAGGCCGCTCGGCCTTGCTCAACAGGTGGTTAACGCTGGCAGGCGTGGCTTCCAAATGGCATAGCAGGCTGACAACGCGGCCTCTATCCCAGGTAAACCCCTGCAGCGGTGCTGCTTCACTGCCCCCCAGGGAAAAGGCATCATCGGGCAAGCTGAAGACATAACGATGCCACATAAATGCGCAAAACGACTCGGGCAAATCCAGTGAGCTTTCCGGTGCCAGGGTGACCGTATGCCACCCGATTTCGGCGTAAGTGCCGGGGGCTATCACTGCGCCGAGTGCTTGCGCTATCCAGTGAGCGCCAATGCCAATCCCCAATAACGGTTTTTGGCCATCCAGGTAGCGGTTGATCAGTTTATCTTCAGCTTTAAACCACGCTGGTGGTTGGCTGAGTAGCGTCTCAGGCCCATCAAGCACAATCAATGCATCAGATTCGTTTGGGCGGGGTGTTAACTCGCCAGCATAGAGATGAAAAACGGTGTAACTATGACCCATACTGGTAAGCCAGTCGGTTAAACGGGCGGGGCCATGGTCAGGGCCGTGCTGTAGCAGATGAATATGCATGGTAATCTCCTCGCCGGCCGTACAATCATCAAAGCGCTGGGGGATCGCCCCAAGCGCAGAGAGACGATAACGTACCCGCTACATTTCACCAATATCCCACGTAAAGCGATCCAGGAAATCAGTATGGTGCCGAAACCTCAGGGCTTTTATTTACGGCTGCAAGAACTCCCACTACCGGCCCAGCAAGCCTTTATGGCGGCGCTGTGTGAGCGTTTGCTGCCTAACTATGTGTTATATGAGCAAACCACAGGACAAGGCGATAGCCATACGCTGCGTACCGTGCTGAGTTTGGTGTGGGAACGGCTTAATGTGCCCAATGCCAGTATCGACTTTGCTCGTCAAGCGGAGAAGCTCGCCGAGTGTGAGCCTTCTGAAGAAGATGACAGCTTTGGTGCCAGGCGTGCGCTGGATGCAGTGGTATCGGTCTCGGCGCTGCTGGACACCCTACAAGGCGATTCCCCAGAGGCCGTGCTGGATGTTAGCCGTACATCCCGAGCGGGCGTGCGCGCCTTTATAGAGCTCACTGAAGGCGAAGTTGACGCACAAAAACTGGCGCTGATTATTCGCGACCATCCGCTGATGGCCGACGAGAACGACTTTCAGGATGCCGTATTGGAAATGGTCAGCGAACCGCTGGATAAGGCGGCACTAAAAGAGGTGCGTGAGTTAGGGCGCAACGGTGGCATCAGTAATCTTGGCTTATCGCTTGAGGATACCGGGGCTTAACACCCCGGCAGGCTTACGTATTAGAAATTTATAAGCGCATTTCGATACCGCGTTCGGCCATGTAGCGCTTTGCTTCAGGAATGGTGTACTCGCCAAAGTGGAAAATGCTGGCGGCCAGCACCGCGTCGGCACCGCCTTTCAGTACGCCATCCACCAAGTGATCCAGGTTGCCTACACCGCCAGAGGCAATCACCGGCACGCTCACCGCTTCAGAAATCGCGTGGGTCACGCCCAGGTCAAAGCCGATCTTGGTCCCGTCGCGATCCATGCTGGTGAGCAGTAGTTCGCCCGCTCCGAACTCCACCATCTTCTTCGCCCACTCAACGGCGTCGAGGCCCGTTGGGCGGCGGCCACCGTGGGTGAAAATTTCCCAGCGGGGTGTTTCGCCCTCTTTCGAGACGCGCTTGGCATCGATCGCCACCACAATGCACTGGCTACCGAAACGCTCAGCAGCTTCGCGCACAAACTCAGGGTTAGTGACCGCGGCGGTGTTGATGGAGACTTTATCCGCACCGGCGTTCAACATGGTGCGAATATCGTCACAGCTGCGAATGCCGCCGCCGACGGTCAGCGGAATAAACACTTCGCCCGCGATGCGCTCGACCATCTCTACCGTCGTATCACGGTCTTCGTGGCTAGCGGTAATATCAAGAAAGGTAATCTCGTCGGCGCCCTGCTGGTTATAGCGCTGGGCAATCTCTACCGGGTCACCGGCATCGCGAATGCCGACGAAATTAACGCCTTTGACCACGCGCCCGGCGTCTACGTCCAGGCAAGGGATAATGCGTTTGGTGAGACTCATGAACCACCTCCCGTCAGTTGGTCGCTTAATCGCTGTGCTTCGGCGACATCCAGGCTGCCTTCGTAAATTGCCCGGCCGGTAATCGCGCCCAAAATACCGCTATCGGCAACTGCGCAGAGTGCTTTGATGTCATCCAGATTGGTCACACCACCGGAAGCAATCACCGGCAAGCCGCCTTCGCGGGCAAGTGCGGCGGTGGCCTCTACGTTGACGCCTTGCATCATGCCGTCGCGAGCAATGTCGGTGTAGACGATGCTAGAGACACCATCGTTGGCAAAACGCTTGGCTAGTTCGGTGGCTTTGATCGTGGAGACCTCTGCCCAGCCGTCGGTGGCGACATAGCCATCTTTGGCATCAAGCCCAACGATCACATGGCCTGGAAAGGCGCGACACATTTCGCCAACGAAGTCGGGCTCTTTTACTGCCTTGGTACCGATGATCACGTAGGAGACACCGGCACTTAAATAGTGCTCGATGGTTTCCGCACTGCGAATGCCGCCACCAATTTGAATCGGCAGATTCGGGTAGGCACGGGCAATAGCGGTCACGGCGTCACCGTTCATCGGCTTGCCTTCAAAGGCACCGTTCAAATCGACTAAGTGAAGCCGGCGGGCGCCAGCTTCCACCCAGCGTGCGGCCATCGCCACTGGATCATCGCCGTAGGAGGTCGCATCTTCCATGCGACCCTGCTTCAACCGGACACACTGGCCGTCTTTGAGATCAATAGCGGGAATTACCAACATACAAAATCCTCTCAGGGCGTCCAGGTGACAAAGTTTTCAAGCAGGCGAAGGCCCGCGCGAGAGCTTTTTTCCGGGTGAAACTGCACCGCGAAGGTCGAATCTCGACCAATCGCGACATGGGCGTTTACCTTGCCGTATTGGGTCGTACCAAACACCTGGGCGTCGTCATCCGCATTTACGTAATAGCTGTGCACGAAGTAGAAGTGTTCACGATTATCAATACCTGCCCACAGTGGGTGGTCGTGATGCTGCTCGACCACATTCCAGCCCATGTGCGGTACTTTCAAACGCTGCTCGTGGGCGTCGCGCATATCACCAGGGAAACGGTCTACGTTGCCTTTAAAAAAGCCCAGGCACTCAACGCCACCATTCTCTTCGCTGCGCTCCAGTAACATTTGCTGACCCACGCAGATACCCAGCAGCGGTTTGGCTTGACGGGTGAGAATATCCTCCACTAGCCCGCGTAACTCGGTGCGCTCAAGCTCGCCAACGCAGTCACGAATAGCTCCTTGGCCAGGTAGCACCAGGCGCGTCGCGCCAAGAATACGCCGCGGGTCACGGGTGATGACTACATTCTCATGCGTCACATGCTCCAGCGCCTTGGCCACGGAATGCAGGTTGCCCATTCCATAGTCGATCACAGCAATGGTCATGAAGCGCTCCTTGTGGAGATAGAGGGAAAGTAGCTAGAGGCATCGCTCGTCACATAGCTCATCACATAGCGCAGCATTACAAGCTCCCTTTGGTGGAGGGCATTTGGCCTGCCATGCGGGGGTCTTCCGCCACGGCCATACGTAGCGCTCGGCCGAAGGCTTTAAAAATCGTTTCCGCTTGATGGTGAGCATTAAAGCCTTTGAGGTTGTCGATATGCAGCGACACGCGAGCGTGATTGACGAAGCCTTGGAAAAACTCCCAGAACAGCTGGGTGTCCAAGCTACCGATGGTATCTCGGGTGAACTCAACATTTATGTAAAGCCCCGGCCGGCCGGAAAAGTCGATCACCACCCGAGAGAGTGCTTCATCAAGGGGTACATAGGCGTGACCATAGCGGTAAATGCCGCGCTTATCGCCAATGGCTTCAAAAAAAGCCTGGCCTAGCGTAATACCCAGGTCTTCTACGGTATGGTGGTCGTCAATATGCAGGTCGCCAGTGGCATTGATGTCGAGATCGATCATCCCATGGCGGGCAACTTGATCAAGCATATGATCCAAAAACGGAACGCCGGTTTGGCAGCTAAGACGGCCTTCACCGTCGAGATTGACGCTGACCTTGATCTGGGTTTCGTTGGTGTCACGGCTAACCGTGGCAATACGCGCTGACATGTTGCATCTCCTGCGCTAAGGCGCACTCTGGGGGATTACCCTGAGGAACGATCCTGTGAAATGGCCGGTGGCTTTGTATCAACTTACCACTGTGGATCAGGGCATAACCTGTGGCGAAACGACCATTATAGTGAATTGGCGCCCTCATCCGCTACAATGCGCGAAATGTAGCTGCAATCAATTGCGGCAGAAATAGCAGCCAGGCTGCTTTGGCGAAGAGGATTTCACCATGCCGGTGACACTGCACCACGTCGACCAGGCCCGTTGGGAAGCCGATGAGCAAGTGCGCCTTGATCTAATGCGCATTTATGAGGATGCGCCCCAAGAGCGCATGCCCACCCCAACGGTTGAGCCATTTATTGAACAACATTTTAAAGGTCAGCATTTTTTTGCCTGTGCCCATTTCAATGATCGGCTGCTGGGGGCTGTCGCCGTGCAAGAAGGAGAAGACCGGGCGTGGTGGCTGTCTGAGCTCTGTGTGCGTAAAACTACGCGCCGCCGTGGCGTCGGTTCGCGCTTAATGGCGCTGCTTGGCGAGCAAGCCAAACAGGAAGGTCGTGTGTTGCGGATAGAAACCTCCACCTTACCATTGGCTGACCGCGTGCTGCTTTCCAAATTAGGCTACCGGCCTATGACCAATCCAGAAACGCCGGTGCCGGGAATGCCCGCCACCAGCGATTTTGTTGAGTTAGACCCACAAGGGAAAGGGTAAATGAAACAGCTATTACGTATTTTGCTGGCAGCGGTCGGTATTCTTGCCATCGTCGCCGTCGCCGCCGTGGTGTATGTCACCACTTTCCTGGATCCCGAAGATTTCAAACCTCGTTTAACGGCTGTCGTGGAAGAGCAAACCGGGCTCAATCTTGCGCTGGAAGGTCCCATCACGTGGTCATTCTACCCTCGTATCGGAGTGAGTGTAGAACAGGCCCGTGCTTGGCTGCCCGAGCAAGCTGAAGAGAGCGCCGCCTTCGCCGCCATTGATCGAGCCGAAGTCAGCGTGGCATTCGGTCCGCTACTGCGTGGCGAAATCGCTGTAGACGGGCTAACGCTGGACGGTATGCGCCTTAATTTAGAGCGCGACGCTCAAGGCGAAGGCAACTGGGCACCCTTGCTGGAGCGCCTCTCCGAACATAACGACGGCTCCGCTGAAACGGTGCTGGCGCCCGCCAGTGCAGGGCCTAATGCTGATGCGGGGAGTCTGGCAGTGGTGTTGAGTATCGCCAGCGTTGAAGTGAAGAATGCCGATATTCGTTTCCGCGATGCACAAACCGAAGCGCTGTGGCGAATGCAGCAACTCAATATTTCAGGCAGTAACGTCAACCCGGTGCGCGCCTTCCCGCTCAAGGCAATGTTTACGCTGACCAAGCATAACCGGCTGGATGCCGAGGTGCTGGAGCGCACCCCCGACCTGAGCAGCGAGATCAATCTCGAAACCCGCGTGCGGCTTGGCTTGGCAGACGAGCTTTTCGTGCTGGAAAATATGGCGCTCACCACGCGAACGACGCAAGGCGCAGAGAGCGAGCCACAACAGCTGAGCTTAAAAGCGGCTGAACTGGTCGCCCGCATGGGGGAGCAACAGCTTTCGATCACAGAAGGGGTGCTTGAAGCAGGCCTGCGCAACGCGGATAACTGGCAAGGTAGTCTGGCGCTGGCACTTGCCTTTGGCCTGGAGAGTGATTGGCAAGCACAAACGGCGCAGTTAAAAAACCTGCAGCTCACCGGGCCGGATGGCCTAAAAGTTAGTGGCCACCTCAATGTTGAGCAACTGCGCGATGCCCCACGCTATCGCGGCCAGTTAACCGCGGCCCCGTTTACGCTGCGCCCCTGGCTGGCTCGCGCTGGCGTTACGCTCACCACAGCGGGCGAGGCCGCACTTAGCGATGTGGCCATGACCAGCCCTATCGAAGGGGATGCTGAGCAACTCTCTTTGCCTAGCCTATCGTTGGTGGTCGATGAAAGCACCTTTACCGGCGAACTGACCGCCGCGTTGGATGGCTCGCGCCTAGCGTTCGATTTGGCCGGTGATCAATTGGATCTGGATCGCTATCTACCCGGTGCCGCAACCGCCGAGCAGGCTAGCCGTAGCCTGCTGCGTAAAGCCTTTGCCCAGGATTCCAGCACATTAGTGCCGCAATCGCTTCTCACTCGGCTGTCACTTGAGGGTGATTTAAGCATCGATAACCTCGTCTTGGCAGGATTAACGTTCAATAATCCTCGCTTACAGCTGCGTGGTGACGACGGCATCCACCGGCTAACGGCGTTTGAGTCGGGCTTCTACGAAGGCGAACTCAGCGCCACCGGTCAAGTCGATGCCACGGACACTATTCTGGAATGGGCGCTTTCGCCAACCATAAACAGCGTTCAGATGGCACCGTTGATTGAAGCCATCAGCGAAGAAGAGGAGCCGTCACCACTGCGCGGTCGCTTTAATTTATCTGGCGGCCTTACGAGTCAAGGCAATAGCCGCGAAGCGCTCATCAGCAACCTTAATGGGGACCTGACGGCCCGCCTGAACGATGGGGCTATTTTAAATACCAACATTTCCCAGCAAATGTGCGAGCTGGTAGCCCAGTTAGAAGGCGAGGGCACGCTGCGCGAATGGCACACTGATACCCGCTTCGAGCGTTTCGATGCCACCTTCCAAATCAGCAACGGTTTAGTCGAGAGCGACGATCTACTGATTACTCTGCCCGGCATTGATGTTCAGGGGGAAGGTGAACTCAATCTTACCAGTATGAATTTCAACACCCAGGCGAATGCCCGCTTAGTAGACACCGCCGACGCGGCTTGTGAGGTGAATCCCCGCTTGGAACAACTGCCGCTGCCCGTTCGCTGTGAAGGACATTTAGGCGGTGAGCGCACTGAGTGGTGCCGCTTTGATCGTGAAGCATTCCAGGCGGCAGTAGTCGACCTGCTGCGCAACGAAGCTGGCGAACGCGTCAATGAAGAGCTGGAGGAGCGTTTAGGCGATACTTTGGACCAGTTGGATGAGCGTTTAGGCGAAGGCGCTGGGAAGGAGCTGCGTGACGGGCTGCGCGGCCTGTTTAACTGAACATTCTAACCTGAACCGATAAGTGCTGCGCCGGCCTAACCGCCGGCGCTTTTTTATTAGCCCCTTTGATCCCCCTTTCTGTTTAAGGAGCGTGCATGGCAGATATGCCCAAACCGCGGCTGGCGGCAGACGAATTTCAACAACGCCTACTGGTTTGGTTCGACCGTTATGGCCGTCACGACCTGCCGTGGCAGTCGCCGCGAAGCGCCTATCGCGTCTGGGTGTCGGAAATCATGCTGCAGCAGACCCAAGTTACCACCGTCATTCCTTACTTCGAGCGTTTTATGGCGCGCTTTCCCACCCTGGAAGCACTCGCTACTGCGCCGCAGGATGAAGTGCTGCACCTCTGGACAGGGCTTGGCTACTACGCACGTGCGCGCAACTTGCATAAAGCCGCTCAAGTTGCGTTGGCGGAGCATGGGGGCGAACTGCCAACAGGCAGTATTGACGAATTGGTGGCACTGCCCGGCATTGGCCGTTCCACCGCAGGCGCTATCATTGCGCAAAGTACAGGGGAGCGGGCTGCCATTCTGGATGGCAATGTAAAGCGCTCGCTCACCCGGCTGCATGCACTGCCCGGCTGGCCGGGTAAGCCTGCAGTTGAACGGCAGCTATGGGCGCTGGCCGAGTGCTATACGCCAACAGTGCGGCTGGCGGATTACACCCAAGCGATCATGGATTTTGGCGCCACGCTATGCAAACGCAGCAAGCCGGATTGCCCAAGTTGCCCGTTTAACGATGTCTGTTTGGCCTATTCGCGCGGTGAGCCCCAGCGTTATCCGGAATCCAAACCGAAAAAGGCGCTGCCCACCCGGCAGACCATCATGCTGATGCTGCGCGACCCGGAAGGCCGGGTATGGCTGGAAAAGCGCCCTCCTAGCGGTTTATGGGGTGGGCTGTGGGGCCTGCCGCAGTTTGACAAGCACAGCGAGCTCAACGATTGGCTGGAAGCTCATGCCGTTAACCCCGCGCGTGAACGTGCGGCGCCCAGTTTTCACCATACGTTCAGCCATTTTCGCCTGGAAATTACCCCGCAGCCCGCGACCTGCGATAGGCTGGGTGGTGTACGCGAAAGTGGCGTATGGTACGACATCAACCATCCGCCCGCGCTGGGCTTGGCAGCCCCGGTTAAAGCGCTGCTTAGCCAACTAACGCCATTTACCCTCAATCCCACCCCAGGCCACGCCTAGCGTTATCTGGGGCTATAAGTAACCAGTCACTTCAAGAGGAGTACGTTATGAGTAACACGGTTTTTTGCCGGAAGTACCAGAAAGAGCTCGAAGCGCTGCCATTCCCACCCTTGCCGGGCAAGCAAGGCCAGGAGATTCAGGCGACTGTTTCCAAGCCCGCCTGGGAAGCCTGGCAATCGCTGCAAACTCGTTTGATCAATGAGAAACACCTCAACATGCTCGACCCTGAATCACGTGCATACCTAATGGAACAGATGCAGCGCTTCCTGGACAACCAGGAAACCGACCAGGCCGAAGGGTATGTACCGCCCTCTCAAGCATGACTTTGAAGGTTGGCTGTCGCTGCACTGTCATGAGAAAAGCAGGACAACTGACTTGTCATTAGTAGGGCTAGGCTTAGATGGGAAGAGTCCGTAGCGCATGCTTCTCACCGCGCCGGGTGTAGAACAGAACACCCCTAAGCAGCCGTCTCGCAAGAAAGTTTCACAAAGGTGTTGACGAAAAGCGGCGATTTTAGTTTAATACGCACCGTTGGCAGCGGCCAGATAGCTCAGTTGGTAGAGCAGGGGATTGAAAATCCCCGTGTCGGCGGTTCGATTCCGTCTCTGGCCACCACACTGCTGGGGTATCGCCAAGTGGTAAGGCACCGCTTTTTGGTAGCGGCATTCCCAGGTTCGAATCCTGGTACCCCAGCCATTGCCAACAAAATTTCTTGTTGATTGCAAAGCCTAACAGCAAAGCAATCATGTTCTCAAGAAAACGTGAAGCGCCGACATAGCTCAGTTGGTAGAGCAACTGACTTGTAATCAGTAGGTCCCGGGTTCGACTCCTGGTGTCGGCACCACTGAAAAGTGGTTAAAAGTTAAGCGTCAGAGAATTAGATTAAGCCGTCCGAAAGGGCGGCTTTTTCGTATGTGCCTAAAAAGTATCTACACGTAGGTTATCCACACCTCTGTTTTTATCAGGGTGTGGATAAAGGGCTATACAACGGTGTGTTTCTGCCCGGGGCTGTGTCTTAACAGTCGTGCGGTTTATAGCTTTAATACTAACGATTAGATATACCGTTCATTGATTTAATAAAGATGCACCGCTTCAAAGCTAGCCAACTGTTCATTGTTATCACCCGATAGTACAAGCCTTGCGCCCTCCACACGCCATGCGGTTGCCTGTTTGAGGGCGGCTAGGAAATTGCGTTCAGTTTCCATTTGAGGCGCCGGGCAGGCTCTTTTGGTGGTGGCGACTTGGTTGAACGCAATGTGTTCGTTCTCTACTTGATAGCTGCCCATTAGCGTATTACAGCCGGTGGCACCTGCTAAGCGCGAAGCATCTTGGTGCAGCACCATGTGGGCTTCTCGAAAGTTCTCTTGGGCGATGACCGGCACGCCATCAAGCCTCACCAGCTTCCAATACGTATTGATTAACGATTCATCCGGGTGCTCCATTGTCTCGTGGTTACCGAATGTCGTCGATGAGCAGCCAGCGGCGACAAAGAGAATACTGATCAATACGCAAAGCGTCAGCTGCCGAATCAACGCATTACTCCTTATTCAGGTGGCGGTGTATTTGGGTTTCGCTTGATTAGGTGGATAACCTATTGGGCTGTCCACCCTCTGAATCATCGATTTCATTTCAGTCGCTGCATGCGCTAAGCACCCCTTCCATTCTCTGTTTGCCATACATCCTGCCACTGCCAGCCGTCCTTATGAACAAATGCCACCAAGATTTTCTGGTAGGGCAGTGAGGATAAATAGTCCTGGATCTCGGTGTTCGATGTCTCAACGCCTGGTAAGTCGGCATAGCCATTAAACGCAGGAATATCAGGGATATGTTGGCTAGGATGAATGAAAGCACTACCGAGCGTATCCAGAAATTGCTCAATTGCTTTTCGTGTGATCAATAACTGCTCACGCGAAGTGGGATCTAGCCTGGTGCTGGCAAAGCAGGCAATGGCAATAGCTTGGTATAAGCGTGCTATGGCTAGCGAAAGCGCTTTGCTGCTGCTCTCACTGTGATAATAGTGCAGGATTGGATAGGCTAAATGCTGCTGGCCTAAGGTACTGATGGAGTGTTGTAACGGCTGAAGTTGGCTGATCAGTGTTGCAAATTTTCCGTCGCCGTTCGTAGACGCGAGTATTTGCCGTGGATTTTCGCCCAGCGCACTGATGGTGAGGGATGTTTGGCGCTTTTGAATAACATTAGTGATGATATTCAAAATATAAGTAATCGATATCGTAAAAAGGAAAAAACCGTTAGCCGCAGCCAAAACAGGTGGAAGACGCCAATTATCATTACCGGCAACAAAGTCACCATAGCCCAACGTTGTGAGGGTATAGCCCGTATAGTAGGCGCGCTCAACTAAGCTGGCGGTGGCGTTTGAAGAAGACAGCACCACGGCCTGCGGTGAACTACAAAACAGTAAAAACCAACCCAGCCAAGCGACTAGAAACCATGTCAGCAGTAGTGCCATTGTTATCCATGGGCCCGTAGAGGACAACATGGTATGGCTTTTTCACCGACGATGAATACCTAGTAGCATAAACCATAGTCCACTGACCAACCGGTTAGTCAGTGGGCCGGAACTGGATACCGATAATGTGGTGCGAATAGCGTCGTAAACCACCAGCAAAATAAGTAAGGTGCCTATGACCCCCATTAACGTGCTTCCAATCACTACCAATGCTCCTTAGATATAAATGTGCCGCTACCTTGCGGCGGCTAGTTCACCATTAATGTGGCTATTCCCGCCAAGTAGAGGCCGATGATGACCATGCTTTCAAAGCCAATACGGCCAGGTCCTTGCTCTTGGCGATGCAGCAGGCCAAGCATTAATACCCCTGTCATTAACACCGAGAGAGCAACCCATAACATTACCTGATCGGGAATAACGTGGTAAATCGAGCCGCCTCGGTAAGCCACATCTGATGCGGCGGCAAACAGGGTATCAAACGCATTGCCGCCGATAATCCCTGCCACCGCGAGTGTTAGCGCCCCACGGCGCACTGCCGCGACCGTCGTTACCAGCTCAGGTAGTGATGTCACTATCGAAGTCAGCAGGACACCGACAGCCGCCTGGCTAAGGCCGGTTTCTGCCGCAATCACCGTAGCGCTTCGTTCCAGTAGCCAGCCGGTAATGCCGATCATAAGCGCGAGACCCAAAAACAGCAGCCATAACCGCACCAGCGTTAGCTTTCCAGGCGACTCATCGGGCTGGTCTTCACGTGTCTCACGCGTACGAGTCGGGGACCACATCGGGCGGGTTTGGGCATTTTTAACCAGCTTGAGCCCAAACAGGTAAGCAATAAATAACAGCGGTGTGATGGGGTGTACCTGCCAGAAAGTCCATTCGGGCGTAAAGCGACCTAACAGCAACAGACTGAGTAAGCACAGCAGTAGGGCGCCTTGAATCAGGTTGCCAAGGGAGGCAGCGGCGTGTTCGAGATTAGCGCGCCGATATACCATATCAGCGATTGTTAAAAATAGCGTTTGAACAGCGATACCACCCAGCGCATTACTCATTGCCAGTTCAGGTTTGTCGGTCCAGGCGGAAGAGACCGATACCACAATGCCTGATAGTGAGGTAGCCATCCCAAGTAAGACAGCACCAGCTATCGCCTCACCTAATCCGGTACGGTCAGCGAGGTCGTCAACAATCCGCGCAAGCCGGGTGCCAATGATGCCAATAACGACTGCGCAAACGCTGAACAGTGCAAAAGCGGCGGTTAGCGACATATCACTAAGTAATGTGAGCATAAATGAACCCGGTCAGGGTATCTCATCTCGGGATTTCGATAATGGTGAATAGCTTTACAATATCGGCGATTCGATTCAGTTTTCACTGGGCCAAGCCGTCACCACTACTTCATAAATACGCCAATCGTAATGGTTTAAAAACTGAGTAGCGTCGCGTAAGCGTTGAGCCAAATTCTCATCGCTATGGGGCACCACAAATGCTTCTCCGCTAAAGATGTGCCCTTCCTCACGTAAGCGCACGGCGGCACTGGCGACCCACCCCATGGCACATAATTGTTCTTCCAGCTCATCAGCAAGGTGTTCCGGCTCCGCTTTAGATGTAAAACGGGGTCTTCGGTCGAGAAGGTCACCCACCGCCTCCTTCACATTAGTCACGCCATCCTTGGTGACATCAAGCGCGATAAGCGCGCCCGCCAACGCGTCCGCCCACCATAGGCCAGCGCCAACGCCGACTATTCCGGCGATAGCGGCAAGCCCAGTCATCCAGTCCGCCTTGCTCATCTTGCCATCAACAAATACCGTTTTTTCATGCACTTTTTTGGCGGCTTTCATCTGTAGATGACCGATGATGACGGGAGGTATGACGCTATAAATCAGCGCACCAATCATTAACCACCCCATCCAGAAAGTGGTGCCGAAGAGCTCGACGGCGCCAATGCTGGGATGTTCCATCTTGGCAAGCTTAAGCAACGAATCAAGCAACAGAATACCGCCGAGTAGCGCCAGGGCGGTGGCTGCACAGAGGAAGGCGATACTCGTGGCACGTTGATACCCATATGGAAAGATCGCATTAGGGGCTCGGTTGCGATAACGCA
Source organism: Vreelandella arctica (assembly GCF_037070215.1). Lineage (NCBI taxonomy): Bacteria > Pseudomonadati > Pseudomonadota > Gammaproteobacteria > Oceanospirillales > Halomonadaceae > Vreelandella > Vreelandella arctica. The sequence continues at coordinate 18,677 of NZ_JBANSN010000039.1, forward strand.
TTGCGATCAGAAAGGCGATAGGAGGGATTAAAGAGAGCATATCTTCAAACCAAGCCACTCTCATGGCCTGACTACTACCTAACACTAATGCCAATACACCGACGATTGAAATGCGAAACCCCAGGTTCCACCATTCAAGCCGTACCAGGTAATCAAGGTCTTTCTGTTTATCAGGGGGCAGTTGATACACTTGCCTTATTTTCATTGCGCCGCCTCCAGTTGCTGTAGTCGCTGCTCAATATTGGAGTAGCCATTAAGGTGGCGTTGCAATGCCAGCATCCAAGCGTTCTCACCTTTGGGCAGCGCCATCACATGCTTATCGATAATTATCTCCCACGGACCGGCCATCAACCCATGGGCCGATAACCACCATGTAGGCGCGGCGATGGGGCTTTCAGTACGAGTAATATCGGTAACTTTGACCGGCTTGGCATTTTTTTCTTTGAGCGCTGCATGCATATGGTTTACGGGAGGAATAGCGACTTCCAACCCATTTAACGAGGTGGGCAATGGCACCCCTGAGGGAAAGCCGACAGTATAGCGGCTTTGATAATAAGGGCGTGTCAGCGCCGCCTGCTGGCTCAGGCGAGAGCGATTAGTTAATCCTCCTATCACCAAGTCAAGTTGGTGATGCTGCAGAGCGGCTAGCAAATCATCTTCACTATCCCAGTGCCAGCGGATTTTCGAATTCAACTGTTCAGCCAGTGAGCGAATGATTTCCGGTTCGAGTCCAGCAGGGCCATCGTTGGTACGTATCACCCAAGGCGAATTCTCAGTTAGCCCAACCTCCAGCACACCATTTTGAATTCTTTCCATCGTATGTTCTATATCGGTAGGATAGCGGCATCCTAGCAAGGCCAACGCTGGTAATATCCCTAATACAATGAATAAGAGTGCGCGCTTAGACCAAAAAGAGTTCTGATCTTTTTTGGTATGCATTTGCGTGCTCCCTGGTAATGACGAAGTTGGCTAGCATTTATTAACTAGCAAAGCAGTAGCTTGTGATAAGAGGTGGCATGTGAGTCCGGTTGTTAACTAATCACATTAGCTAAAGATAACTGCTAGACTAAGCAATTGGCTTCATTGTATTTAATTTTTATTTAATTGAATCAGCTCAAAATGCCTTCTAGCAGTCAATTTCAACTAGTATTCCCTGCCTATTGATTAGGTTCATTTTTTCCTAATGTGAAATCCGGTGGATCGCTTGCAGGAAAGCTTTCATCGCTCATCTCATCGACATGCTCCTGTTGTTTTCGATAAGTAGACAGCTTTATATACTCACTCAACGGCTTGGCCAGTATCCAGTGCTCATCTTGGCGGGTTAATTCCTGGGTGGGAATGCTGTACGTATTCCCATCGCTTGCTTCAAGCGCTACCCGTTCTAGGTATTTATCTTTAACAAAGTGCCCTATAAGCTGCTGTTTATCATCGTAAACTGAATCTTTCACGGTAACTTCCTCGTAAAAATAAGCTTAATAATGGCGGTCTAAACGCATCAATAGCACGCTATCATTTGCGCTATTCACTGCCCTTGGGATCGGCCTTGGCTGATTTTTGATCAATATTATCTTTGTGCATTTTTTTCTCCTTAGCCAGTTGGGCGCCCGGGATAGGTGTTTCTTTACTAGAAGTGTTATGAGCTGGTGATGATGGAGACTCCTCCGCTTTCTGATTATCCACATTCTCGTCTGGCCGAAAGGGTTTGGGCTCTTGATGGTGAGCACCCTTATGGTCAGTATTTTCATCGACATTGGGCATGTCCTTGTCGATGAGCTGTTCTGCTTTTTTGGTTTCGTTACGCTTGTTGTCAGTTGATTGATGATTCATGGCTTTTCTCCTGCGTTATTAAAAAGAACAATGGCTTAAAATCGCTCTTTCTCAGCGCTGGGCTGAGAAGAGTTAATAGAGTGAATATTAGAAATGATAAAGCCGCTTCGTGGGCGAGCCGGTATTACATTGAGATCGACCGTAAGGTCTTGCCACGGTACGTCATAGCGAAGCTGGTGAATGAATTTCTCAATTGCCAAGTCGATCAGTGCCAGTGTGATCCACTCACCGGGGCAGCGATGCTGAGTAGCATGATCGCTACCGCCTTGAGGAATCATTGCAAAACGATGAAAATCAACCTCTTCCTGCTCGAAACGTTCAGGATAGAACTGGTCGGGTGCTTCCCAGCGATGGGCGTCATGATTGGTACCGTAGAGATCAAGAATCGCTTGCCGACCGCGCTTAAAGCGATAGCCTTGCCAAGTAAAGTCAGTGTTAACGCGAGCGGCTAGAAATGGAAAGAAAGGGTAATAACGCCTGACCTCTTGGATGAAGTGCCGACGATAACGGCTTGACCCTTGGTGTTTAAGCTTTTCATAACAGTCAGGGTGTTCATGCATCGCCAAGACGGCAAACACCATGTACCTTGCCACTGCCACGATGGGTCGGATTACATTAATCAACTCCACGGCAACAATGCGATTGGGCAGAGGCTTGCCCTGCGCATCACGAAAATCAACAAACGTAGCGAATGGTAATGCGGGGTCGACTTCATGCAGCCCTTGTTGGTACTGCTTGATTAAGTCTAGTAGTGCATTTTCAGTTTGACGCCGTGCTCGGCGGCTTGCCCAATGCTTGGGCCCGATAGCAGCGCCGCCTTCAATCATGAGTACTAATTGCTCGGCCATCTCTGGAGCATCGACATTGTGTAGCGGAATACCGCACCAAGCGCAGGCTGCCCGGCATAAAATGTGATGAAGTTCATCAAGGAGGGTGATCGAGGCTTGCGACTCCCAATAATTGAGGCGCAATTGCCAATGTTGCTCGACCAGTTGCATGAGTTCATCAATGCGCGACTGGGACATTAATGAAAGAAACAGTGCTTTGCGTTGATGATGCGCCTCTCCTTCCAGCCTGAATCGCCCCGAGTATTCTAGACACCCGTTAGGCTCTTAAAGTAACGCCTTTCATACTCAACCGGTGACAAGTTATCACTTGTCCCGTGTCGGCGCTTTGGGTTGTAGAACATTTCAATATAATTGAACACGTCGCGTCTAGCCGCTTCGCGTGTCGAATAAATCTGCCGCTTGATTCGCTCTCGCTTGAGGAGTTGAAAGAAGCTTTCAGCAACGGCGTTGTCATGACAGTTACCACGTCGGCTCATGCTGCCCACCAGGTGATTAGCTTTCAGAAAGCTTTGCCAGTCTCCACTGCTGAACTGGCTTCCTTGATCCGAATGCACCATCACCGTTCCTTGTGGCTTGCGTCGCCAGACTGCCGATAACAGAGCATCCAGCACTAATTCCGTGGTCATACGAGACTTCATCGACCAACCAACCACTTGACGAGAAAACAGGTCGATAACCACCGCTAAGTAAAGCCAGCCTTCGTACGTTCGGATGTAAGTGATGTCCGTCACCCAAGCAACATTTGGCGCTGTCACTTCAAACTGACGGTCTAAATGGTTGGGTGATACAACAGCCGGTTTTCCACCGCCATAGCTGCCAGGGCGTCGTCGATAGCCCGTCTGAGAGCGTAAACCTTCCCTACGCATCAGGCGGGCCACTCGGTGCTTACCGCAGGCTTCGCCAGCCTCACGCAAATCCTGATAGACCTTGCGATAGCCATATACACCGCCACTTTCAAGCCACGCATGCTTGATCAATCCCAATAGACGCTGATCATCCCGGTCTCGATTAGACAGTGCTTTTTTACACCATGCATAGTAGCCACTAGGATGCACGGCCATCATGCGGCACAAGCGCCGTACCGGATATTGGCTCGCATGCTTTTGAATAAACGCGTACCTCAGTCGGACTCTCTGGCGAAGTACGCGGTGGCCTTTTTTAATATATCTCGCTCTTCTGACACGCGTTTTAGTTCAGCCTTCAAACGACGGTTTTCAGCTTGGAGATTATCATCTTCTTGCCGTTGTTCTACCGGCTTATCGTAGCGCTTGATCCAGTGGTACAAGCTGTGACCTGACACGCCTAAACGCTCAGCGACCTCGGCAACGCGATGACCGCGCTCTACCACCTGTTTAACCGCTTCGATTTTGAATTCTTCAGTGTAACGGGGACGGCTCATGGATCCTCCTAGGTACCTTTAGTATAAGGCCTAGAGGTATCTACGAAACCCGGGGCGATTCAGCCCTTGGACTCCCCCTTCACCAAACAGCGTCTTTTTCAACCGTGTGGGCGCCGCATTCTCACGGCTGAAACGTGCATCATCGTAAAAAAGCTCGGCGGCTTCTTCGCCCCTCATAAATAGTGTTTTTTTAAACATTAATCGAGAGCGGAAAAGGTTTGTTCCTAACCGCTCACACTGAGCCGAAATATAAGGATAACCACTGCGTGCTAATGGATACGTACACTCCCAGCTCGCCAGCGGCGGCTCATCATTGCGGACCATTAATGCCTCCCGAGGCGAGGCGCTTTAGCAATAAAGCTTTTGGAAAACTGCTTTAAGGACGCTTTAACGGTTTCTAAAGCATCAGGGTCCCCATGCAGCATTGCTGACATATAGGCCTTTGCCTGCTGCTTGGAAATATGAGGTGGGATAGGGGGAATGTCGGGATCTGTATGAAAATCAATAACGGTGGGGCAGTTATTGGCAATGGCCTGATCCCAGGCGCTACCAATCTGCTCTGGATCGGTTACTTCAATGCCTTTCAAGCCAACCAGTTCGGCATACTGCGCGTAGGAAAAGGCAGGTAAGTCCTGCGATGCTTCATATTTAGGGTCGCCATCCTGGACACGCATCTCCCAGGTGACCTGGTTAAGATCGCGGTTATTAAGGACGATCACAATGAGCCGTGGATCTTCCCAGCGTCTCCAGTATTTACCAATAGTGAGCAGTTCAGCATTGCCGCTCATTTGCATGGCACCGTCGCCCACAAAAGCGATCGAAACACGCTCAGGATAAGCAAATTTGGCTGCTATGGCGTAGGGTACTGCGTTTCCCATGGTTGCCAGGCCGCCTGAAACCGAGCCGCGCATACCCGCGCGAAACTTAAGGTCGCGAGCGTACCAGTTGGTTGCCGAGCCGGAGTCACAACTGAGTAAGCAGCGGTCTGGCAAGCGCGGGGACGCTTCCCAAAATACGCGTTGAGGATTGATCGGGTTTGCGTCGCTCATGGCGCGTTCACGCAATAACTCCCACCATTCAGCGACGGCTGATTCAATAGCCTGCCGCCAATCTCGATCACTTTTATGCTTCAGCAGCGGTATGAGCGCCTGAAGCGTACTGCGGGTATCACCGGTGAGGTTAACGTCCATTGGGTAACGCATGCTAAGCATGCGGGGTTCAATATCTATCTGTACACCGCTTGCTTGCCCCTCTTGGGGTAAAAACTCCGAATAGGGAAAGCTTGAACCAATCATTAATAAGGTGTCGCACTCAGACATTAGGGTCCAACTGGGGTTGGTGCCTAACAGTCCAATCGACCCCGTGACGTAAGGGAGGTCATCGGGTAGTACATCCCGCCCAAGCAGGGCTTTAGCAACACCCGCGCCAAGAAGGTTCGCCACTTCTTCTACTTCTCTTTCAGCGCCTCTGGCCCCTGCACCGATCAAAATGGCGACCCGCTTGCCAGCGTTTAATACGTCAGCGGCATGGGCAAGGGACTGTTCATCAGGCATGACAGTTGCTGACGTATAACCAACGCCAGAGTGAACAGTGCCATGGGCGTGTGCAGGCGTCTCAACCGCTTTTTGGGACTGTAAATCGTTAGGCACCACAATAGCGGTAACGGTGCGTTCACCGGCGGCGATGCGCATGGCACGATCAATTAGATGTCGAACTTGCCCAGGGCTAATCGCCAGGTGTACAAAATCACCTGCCACATCCTTAAATAAAGAGACCAAGTCCACTTCTTGCTGGTATTCACCACCTAACGCTGTACGAGCCTGCTGGCCTACGATAGCGACGACCGGTACGTGATCTTTTTTAGCGTCGTAAAGGCCGTTAAGTAGATGGATCGCGCCCGGCCCGGAGGTCGCCATGCAAACGCCCACCTCGCCGGTATATTTTGCATAGCCACAAGCCATGAACGCCGCCATTTCCTCATGCCGTGGCTGTACAAAGGTAATCGAGTCGTCGGCGCGATTGAGCGCGCCCATCAATCCATTATTACCGTCCCCGGAATAACCGAAAATGTGCGATACCTTCCACTGTTTCAGCCTATCAATGATGAAGTCGCTGACTTCTTGTGTCATCCCTGACCTCCTATCTCATACCGTGGTGGTTAGTTTAGGGAACCGTTATAAAAAAATGTTTGAAATTAAGGGGCCTTCTTTGATGGTGGTAACAGGCAGAAAGGAGACGGTGCTGCTACCTACGGCTTTACATAAACGTCAAAACTCTCTCTATAAACTGGCGCAAGCTAAATAGCCAATATAGTGGTGAATGTAATTTGTTAGCCAACAATATCAGCTAAAGCAATATAAGTTACTGTTCAAACCTATAAATTAATAATTACAAATATTTAAGAGATGTTACATGCTAGTTGTAAGCATGTAAGCATACCTAAAATACTGTAGGCATTAGGTGGGTGTGGCGTCCAGCTGCCGGATAAGTAAAAAATATTTTTAACATAAGTAGAAGCTTTTTTACGGTTTTATTGCTACCCGCTACTTCCTGCCATGCTCCCTCAAGGGAAGCGCTTAAATTTCTACATCGGTGAGCTGACAAAAGCAGTGGGGTTTTCAGTTAGTGGTCCAGTGGGTGAGCAGTCACCCTTTCAGTAACGCTATTATAAAGCTAAAAAACAATAACTAATTAGTTTTGCTGCTAAATAGTGGGTTTATAACGTATGTTATTAAATATTTTCTATCTTTAAGCCATTGTTTTGAAAGTGGTTGATCGGCACTTGTGTTTGACTTATATTAAACGGTCTTTTTGATAAAAATTAAAAAGCACTATTTAAAGTTCAGGTGGCTTGAAGTGTTCAGCTTGGTGACTATTCTCCATAGTGCTCGGTTAGAAAAGGCGAGTGATTAAGACGAAAGGTTTTAATTGTTCCACTAAAGGAGTTTTATCATGGTTGATAAACGCAAAGACCAAGGAATGTCACGTGAGGAAGCAGGCCACAAAGGTGGTCAAGTAAGCGGCGGCAATTTTGCCAATGACCCTGAGCGCGCTTCTGATGCCGGTAAAAAGGGCGGGGATGCGACTGCTGACTCCCATAGCCAAGAATTTTATGAGGATATTGGTCATAAAGGTGGCCAAGAAAGCGGAGGTAACTTCGCTAATGACCCGGAACGTGCTTCAGAAGCTGGCAAGAAAGGCGGGAAGAACAGCCATAGCGGTAATGGGCAAAGCTAACCACTTTCCTTTAATGGAGTGACTTAGTTAAGTTCGCGTTAAGTTCGCGACTGTCGCATGAGATCGCTATGGGTAATCCGATTAAGGATAAAGATTTTGATATGGTCAGTACGCTATATCACGCTTCGCAAGGCGCTAATCTTTGTTCACAGTTTTCTCGCGATGCCGATAGCAGTTCGGATCAAGAAGCTAAGGCGTTTTTTGATCGAGTAGCACGCCAATACGATGACATTGCTCAGGAAGCAAAAAAGTTGCTTAAAGACAAGCTGTAAGTTGAAAGCCAAGGATGGCGTTTCCTAGCAGCCCAGGCAAAGGACGCAATGAAAGTGCTCAAGGATGAGCGGAAGTTTACCAACAAGGGAAGGAACCCTGAATGGTAATCGCATTGGAAGCTACCCAGCTACTTAAGGAAGAGCCTTAAGCACACTGTCAGGGGAAGGAGTTCCTGACAGTTTACCTACAAGGAGTGCAACCTATGTTTCATCATTCCGCAAAATTGCAGTATCCGGTGAAAGTCGATAAGCCAAACCCTGAGTTTGCGATGCTGCTTCAGCAGGCCATTGGTGGTATCGAAGGCGAAATACGCGTTGCGATGCAGTATTTCTTCCAAGCGATGGGCGCGCGCGGTGATGACCGCATTCGCGATATGCTGATGTCAACGGCGACAGAAGAGTTATCGCATATCGAGATGTTGGGGCACGCGGTTGCGCTTAATTTAGAGGGGGCACCTGTTTCTTATCAGGAAGCCACTGCTAAAGACCCTGTCATGAATGCCATTCTAGGCGGTGCCAATCCACGCCATTTGTTATCTTCTGGCCTGTCCGCGATGCCGGTCAACTCCAATGGTGTGCCGTTTGATATGAGCCACGTATACGCGACCGGTAATATTGGGGCAGATATGCTAGCCAACGCCACAGCAGAAGCGGGTGGCCGAGTACTTGCTTCACGTTTATATAACTGGACGGACGATCATGGCATGAAGGATTTCCTATCTTTCCTGATTGCCCGTGATACGTATCACCAGCAGCAGTGGTTAGCGGTCATCGAAGAGATGGGCGGTATGAAGTCGCAGTTGCCTATTCCCAACTCGACGCCTGAAGATCATGAGAATATGCAACACTCCTACTACTACCTTAATACTCTGCTCGACAAAGAAGCGCCGAAAGGTCGGTGGGCTGAAGGACCTTCGTTGGATGGTAAGAGTGAGTATTCAGTAGTTAATCAACCTGCGCCTGAAGGTCAGGAACCAACTTTAGGTAAAGCAAAGCCGGGCTCAGGTGCTCAAAAAGAGCAACTTTGAGTTTAGGAATCGTATGCTAACGTTGGTGTCATAAGGAGAGTCTGCAATGGAAAGCAAGCACTTAGTAGATTGGCTGCGAGATGCGCACGCTATGGAGAAGCAAGCGGAGAAAATGCTTCAATCTCAAGCGCATCGTTTAGAGCATTACCCACAGTTGCAGCAGCGCATTGAAGAACATATTGAAGAGACAGTGAATCAATCGAAAAAGCTGGAACACTGTTTAACGCTCTTGGGCGCTAATACGTCATCTTTTAAAGATATGGGCGCTGAGTTAACCGCATTTGGTCAGGCTGTCGGCGGCATGATGGCTGAAGATGAGGTGGTCAAAGGCGGCATTGCGAGTTTCGCATTCGAAAATTTTGAGATAGCGAGTTATAAAGCCATTATCAAAGCGGCTGATATGGCGTCACAACCTGAGGTCTCCCAAGTCTGTAAAGAGATCCTTCAGGAAGAAATAGCCATGGCCGATTGGCTGAGTAAGCACTTGGACGATACTACTCAGCAATTTTTAGAGCGTGATAAGGATGACGATTTGCGCGCTAAGACCTAGCCTTTGCTAAGGCCTAGCTTTTGAGGCATGGTTTTTGAAACATAGCTTTTGAGACATAGCTTTATTTGCTCTTTCTCCCATCAGAGCAAAGCCCATTCCCCAGCTATAATGCTGGGGTTTTTTTCTGCCAGCCGAGTCAATGATGGAGTACCCGGCTGGCTACTGCAACGCCGTTCAATGCGCCAGAAGGCGGCTCAGGTCGGCCATCACAGCCTCTTTAGGGTCATCTTCGCGAATCAGTAGCTGAGCGTCGCCATCACGGCCGAAAGCGAAGACAGCGTTGGAGTGCGATACATCGTAATTGCCAGCATCGTCTTTCTCACCATAACCGTACGTCACGCGGTAGCGGCGCGTCAGAGCCTGTAAAGCCTCTTCATCGCCGGTCAAACCGGTGAACTTGCGTATTCCGGCGAACGTGACCGGTCATTCCGGTGATCGTGACCGATTTGCACACGGCCTTCACGCTGGAGAGAGTTTTGTACGCTGAGCGGTCACGATGGGTCAACCGATTCCGTTTT
>NZ_JBANSN010000003.1:0-294757 GCF_037070215.1 Vreelandella arctica
ATGAAGTACGCATGGCTGCCGTTGAGTGCTTACCTTTCGTTTGATCACCTCTGTGAAGAGGTACACCGGCTATTGGGTAGCTATGAAGCTGATCACGCGATTAATTTTGAATAAGCACTTAAGAGTGCTGGTGGTTATCACAGTGCTCTTCGTTCGTGTACTGCTAATAAACCACAAGGTGGTTTTCTATTACACGTGCTCAAAAGAAATTTAGTTATGGGGTCTACAATGCCAATTAGCGTTTTTAATCTTTTTAAAGTGGGTGTGGGTCCTTCCAGTTCACACACCGTCGGCCCTATGATGGCTGCTTTTAAATACGCGAATTTATTACAAGAAAGTGATTTGATGGATAAAGTGTCACGCTTGGAAGTGCACTTTTATGGATCGCTTTCAGCGACAGGAGTGGGCCATAGTACAGACCATGCTGTTATGATGGGGTTAATGGGGGAGCGCCCTGATACGATTGATCCACGTATTATTGCACCCTGTATTGAAAGGCTAAAAACTGAACATAACTTCTCATTAGGAGGACAGATCAGCGTTCCTTTCCAATGGGAGCAGGATATTTATTTTCACGAAGAGAGTTTGCCTTACCACCCCAATGCGATGATCCTGACTGCCTATACCGACACCGGTGACGAGTTATGCAAAAAAACCTTCTATTCGATCGGCGGTGGGTTTGTTGTCGACCAAGAGCAAGTCGATGCGGGCGAGGTCGATTCAGATGTTGCTGACATTCCCTACAATTTCAACAGTGCTGCCGAGCTGCTTGCCTACTGCAAGACAGAAGAGATGAGTATCGCTCGCCTTATGCTTGAAAACGAAAAAATATGGCGAAGTGAACAAGAAGTGCGCGATGGGCTTTGGCGTATCTGGCAGGTAATGTGTGAATGTATCGATAACGGGTTAAATAACGAAGGCGTATTGCCTGGTGGGCTCAACGTCAAACGACGCGCTAAACAACTGCATCAACGACTTCAAACAGCAGAGCAAAACGCTTGCCTGATCGCGTCAACGTTTTCGGCGATGGAGTGGGTCAATATTTTTGCGTTAGCGGTGAACGAGGAGAACGCTGCGGGTGGGCGTATGGTAACGGCCCCGACCAATGGTGCCGCAGGCATTATTCCTGCTGTCTTGCATTACTTTATGAAGTTTCAGGCCAATGCCAGCGAAAAGGATGTGGTCGACTTTCTGCTTGTTGCAGGCGCTATTGGCATCCTTTGTAAAAAGAATGCCTCTATTTCGGGGGCGGAAGTCGGCTGCCAAGGCGAAGTCGGCTCTGCGTGTGCGATGGCAGCGGCAGGGCTAGCCGCCGTCATGGGAGGTTCGCCTGAACAGGTAGAGCACGCGGCGGAAATCGGTCTAGAGCACAATTTAGGGCTGACATGCGACCCAGTCGGTGGCTTGGTTCAAGTGCCTTGTATTGAGCGCAATGCTATTGCCACAGTAAAAGCAATTAATGCCGCGCAAATGGCGTTGCGGGGGGATGGTAACCACTTTATCTCACTGGATAAAGTGATCCGAACCATGCGCGATACAGGAAAGGATATGCTTGATAAATACAAGGAAACATCCCAAGGTGGCTTAGCCGTTAATGCAATAGAATGTTAGATATGTAGTATTTTGATTATACAGGAAACTTCTTTCTTAAGTCTGATGAGACTAAGTTGTTTTCTCTTTTCATAAGAGAGGCTTTCTGTGCGTGAAAGTTCCTGTTTTAAAGACATGTGTATAAGCCTAACGTTCACCGAAGTAGGAAGCGGGTTGTCTAAAGTTTTGTTTTGTCGAGAGAGGTTAGTGGATGAAATTAATGAGAGGTTTCAGTATTTACGATTAGTTAATTTATATATTAGTAGCGTGTCTATTAGTCGTTAGACAAACGTCTATTGGGAATTAATAACCTGTGGTAACTGATAAGCAGTAGAAAAGGTTTCTTTTTATTACTATGCCTGCGTGTTTATGCTGTGGACATGGCCATATGGCTACTCACAGTACTGCTACAACAAGGGCAATAATATGAAATTTGATGGTATCTGGACACCTGTCGTGACTCCTTTCGCTGCAGATGGAACCGTAGATTTTGATGCACTGGGTAAAGTCGTTGATACCCTGATCGATCAGCAAGTGAGCGGTTTAATTATCGGTGGCACAACGGCCGAATACTATGCTTTGAGTAAAGATGAACGCAAACAAACGCTTACGTTTGTCTCTGAGCACGTTAAAGGTCGCCTTCCGATCATGGCCGGAATCAATGCAACGACGACTGACGAGTGTTTGGAGCTTGGCCGTTATGCTAAAGCGGCTGACTACAATGCGATTTTGGTGGCTGCTCCTTACTACTGTCAGCCGACTCAAGATGAGTTGCTAGCGCACGTTCGCTGTCTTGATAGCGAACTCGATATGCCGACCATGCTTTACAACTTTCCTGATCGCACCGGAACGCCGATGAGCCTAGAGTTTATCAAGGCCTTAAGCGATCGCCCTAATATCCAGGCGATTAAGGAAAGTACTGGATCGATAGAGCGTATGCATTCGCTTGCCAATGATTTTCAAGACCAGATCCAACTCAGTTGTGGTATGGATGACCAAATCCTGGAGTTTTTCACCTGGGGGGCGCGTAGTTGGGTAGGAGGAGCATCAAATTTCCTCGCGCCAGAACACGTTGCTCTTTATCAAGCATGTGTCATTGAGCAAGATTTTGTGGCTGGTCGTGAACTGGCTTCTCGTCTGTTACCGATGCTTAACCTCCTAGAGCAAGGTGGTAAGTTCTGCCAATACATTAAGCATGGCTGCGAACTGGCCGGTATGCCCGTTGGCCCCGCGCGCCGCCCCTTGCTGCCGCTGACTGATGAAGAAAAGGCTGATTTCAAGCGTGTTTATGACACGCTAGTTGCCCACCGTAGCTGAATGAATGTTGGTGGAGGCTATCAAAATGCAGCTCCCCTGTAATTTCCTTCCCCAGGAAGATGGTCGCTGTGGCTGGTATGAAATGCTGCCTGAACCACCAGTTGCCACGCCGCTTAGGGGCGAGGTTAAGGCTGACTGGGTAGTGTTAGGTGCTGGATTTGCCGGTTTGGCAGCGGCGCGCCGGCTGGGGGAGTTGCAGCCAGAGAAGAAAATTGCGCTCATTGATGCCCGTCGTGTGGGGTTTGGGGCTGCCGGGCGTAACTCTGGCTTCATGATTGACTTACCTCATGATCTGTCCTCACATAGCTACACCGGTGCCCAGGACTCTGATCTCAGACAGATCCGCCTCAATCGCGGGGCGATCGATTATATGCGCGATATTGTCAAGCGTTACGCTATTGAGTGCGATTGGCAAGAAAGGGGCAAGTTCCACGGCGCCGTCGAGCCTCACGGCATACGTGCATTGGAAGCGTTTGCCAAAGGGTTGAGCCAATTAGGCGAGCCTTATGAAGAGCTTGATGCCCATGCCATGAAGCGAATTACCGGGACTGATTTTTACCGGGCTGGTTTGCATGCCCCCGGCGCGGTACAGGTTCAACCCGCAGCATTGGTAAGAGGCTTGGGTGCTACGTTGCCTAGCAACGTCACCCTCTATGAAGACAGCCCGGTACGCAACATTATCATTGGTAATCCGCATACCTTGGTGACGGATCTAGGCCATCTGCAGGCTCCAAAGATAGTATTGGCCAATAACGCTTACGCTGCCCAGTTTAGCCAGCTTGGCTTGAAGGGCCGCATACTGCCTATGTACACCTACGGCAGCTTGACCCGCCCCTTGACTGCTTCTGAGCAGCAAACTCTGGGCGGGGAGGAGAGCTGGGGGCTGCTACCAGCGGATCCAATGGGGTCAACGGTAAGACGCCTAGCCAACGGACGCATCTGTATTCGCAACTCTTTCACGTACAACCCGAACGTAAGGGCAAGTGCACAGCAGCTTAAACTTGTGCTTGCCGCGCACCAGCGCTCCTTTAACAAACGCTTCCCGATGTTGCCCAAGGTAGCGATGGAATATACCTGGGGAGGAGCACTGTGTGTGTCGCGTAATGGAGGAGCCCCCTTTGGGGAAATCAATCCAGGTGTTTTCAGCGCCGTTTGCCAAAATGGATTGGGATTAACCCGCGGCACTATTTCGGGAAAGCTGATAGCCGAATATGCGCTCGGGATTAAAAGTGACTTGCTTGATTATGCATTACTTCAGCCTAAGCCAACCGCAAACCCTCCAGAACCTCTGCTAAGCATAGGGGTTCGCTCGACCCTTGCCTGGAAAGAGTGGCAAGCCGGAATAGAGCTTTAACTCATGCGTCAATAGGAGCAGAACAATGTCTAATGCCCTGACCCAGGAAACGATCCGACAGCAAATCAGCCAGCTGAAGTATCGTAATTTAGCGTTTATTGATGGCCAGTTTGTGCCTGCGCGCTCTGGTGAGCAGTTTGAAACCTTGAACCCGGCCACAGGCGAATTGCTCACTCAGGTGGCCGCCTGTGATGCAGACGATGTTGACGTAGCTGTCCAGGCTGCACGTCGCGTGTTTGAGCAGGGCGATTGGTCGCTGCTGTCTCCGGCTGAACGCAAAGTTATATTGATACGCTTCGCAGATGCCATTGAAGCGAACAGTTTCGAGCTGGCAGTGTTGGAATCACTTGAGGCGGGTAAGCCCATTAGTGAATGCTTCAATGTAGATATACCCGATACCGCGAACACGATACGTTGGCATGCCGAAGCGATTGATAAGCTCTATGACGAGGTAGCGCCAACGGCAAAAGATTGTGTGGCGACGATTACCCGTGAACCGATCGGCGTTGTGGCTGCCGTGCTGCCCTGGAATTTCCCTGCCATGATGGCGGGATGGAAGTTAGGACCAGCGCTTGCAACAGGCAATAGCGTTATCTTAAAGCCTTCTGAATTGACCTCACTCAGCACGCTTAGATTAGCCGAACTGGCGTTGGAAGCGGGTATTCCGGCTGGGGTGCTCAATATTGTGCCTGGCTTGGGTCATACGGCGGGCAAGGCGATTGGTCTGCATCCGGACATTGATCTGGTCGCTTTCACCGGCTCTACGGCTACCGGCCGACGTTTCCTTGAGTATTCCGCCGCCAGTAACCTTAAGCGTATCGTGCTGGAGTGTGGCGGGAAAAATCCTCAGATCGTCATGTCGGATAGTGGGGATATCAAGGAAATAGCCAGCAATGTCCTGGCTGCTGCGTTCTGGAACATGGGTGAAAATTGCTCGGCAGGTTCTCGCTTGATTGTGCACCGCTCAGTGAAAGAGTCGCTGCTGGAAGAAATGCTCCGTCAACTCAGTGACGAGTGGATCACTGGCGATCCATTAGATCCCTCCGTACAGCTCGGCGCGTTGATCGAAGAAGCACACATGCAAAAGGTGATGGGCTTTATCGAGCAAGCCAAAGCCGATGGGCTTCAACCGATTGTGGGTGGCCAGCGCTTGAACGAAGCAATGGGCGGCTATTTCGTGGCGCCAACTATTTTTGACGATGTGCCCGCCAATGCCTCGGTTGCAATTGATGAAATCTTTGGGCCGGTGCTGGCGGTGATTCCCTTTGATACGGAAGAGGAGGCCATCCGTATCGCCAACGACACCTGCTATGGGCTAGCAGCATCGCTGTGGAGCGAAAACCTGAACACGGTCTATCGAATGTCAGCGGCGATTCGTGCAGGCACCATCTCCGTCAATTGTTTCTCGGAAGGTGACATTACCACGCCCTTTGGTGGTTACAAGCAGTCGGGTTTCAGTGGTCGAGACAAATCGCTCCATGCCCATGATCAGTACTGTGAGCTTAAAACGACCTGGATTCAACTTGGGTAAGGTTGATTAATGCCGGTTAACGATGTTTAACCGGCCTTTTAAGCTTAATTAATAACCTGACTTTAGTTAACAATATTTTCTAATAGTTAACGAAAATACTTAATGGAAAGTGAAATATGGCATTTAAAAGAACAATCCATGCTGTAGACACACACGCTGGCGAGCCTATGCGCGTTATTACAGGCGGTGTGCCTAACATCCCTGGAAATACCGTCCATGAGAAAATGGTTTGGCTGCGGGAGAATGACGATCAGCTACGTAAGTTAATGCTGCGAGAGCCGCGTGGCTATCCGCCGCTGTGTTGCAATATTATTGTTCCTCCCTGCCATCCAGATGCGGATGTAGGGAATATCATTATGGAACAGATTGAGTATCCCGTTATGTCGGGAGGTAACACTATTTCGGTAGTCACTGTTCTGCTGGAAATGGGCATGCTGCCAATGAAGGAGCCAGTCACGGAGCTTACCGTAGAAGCGCCAGCAGGATTGATTCACGTCAGAGCTGAGTGCCAGCACGGTAAGGTAAAAAACGTCACGTTCCAGAATGTGCCGGCTTTTGCCGCGTATCTTGATGCAGAAATAGAGGTGCCGCATCTAGGTAAAGTCACTGTGGACGTGGGTTGGGGAGGCATGTTCTATGTCATTGCCGATGTGCGTCAATTTCCTGGCATCGAGTTAATCCCCGAACATGGCGCCGAGATAGCGCGGATCTCTGCCATGATAAGACAAGCCGCTATCGAACAATTACCTGTTGCACACCCGCATTACCCAGGTGTCGGCATTACCATTTCGCAACTTTCTGGTCCTGCTGACAGCCCGGATGCTGATTGGAAAAATGTCGTTACCGTCGCATCCGGTGAGTTTGATTGGGACAAGCCAAGTACGTGGACTGGCGCGATCGACCGCTGCCCTTGTGGTACGGGCACGTGCGCTAAAATGGCGGTTCTGCACGCCAAGGGTGAGCTTGCGTTAAATCAAGATTTTCGGCATCAAGGCATCCTTGGCAATGTGTTTACCGGCAGGCTGGTTGAAGAAGCCGCCGTGGGTGACAAAAAGGCGGTGGTACCCACGATTAAAGGCACGAGCTGGATCTACGGTATCAATACCTATGTGCTGGATCATGATGATCCCTTTACCGAAGGGTTCTGCGTGAAAGACATCTGGGCATAAAGCCGGTGTAATGAGTCTTGTTATCTTGCATCTTAGAGGCGCCCCGTATTGGGGCGTTTCTTGTTAGGTGGTCAACACTATCGAGAGGTATCGTTTTTGAAACAGGAAACACTTTCTGCCTGCGATGCAGAAGTATTGGCCGAACAAGCGTGTCTCGCCGCTGGCGCCAATCACGCCACTGCCCGTGCTCTGGCAGCAGCAACTGTATCTGCGGCGCTTTACGGGCACGCTAGCGTCGGCTTTCCCCACCTGCTGGATTATCTTGCCAATTTTAATACGGGAAGTATTAATGGCAACGCTAAGCCGACACTCACTGCGCCGCTGCCCGCTATTATGCATTCGGATGCGGATGGCGGTATTGCCCAGTTGGGGTTCGACCTGGCCTTGCCAGCACTGGTGGAAAACACTCGTGCCCTGGGTGTCACGCTTTTTGCCCAAGCTAATAGCTATACCACGGGTGAGCTTGGCTACTATGTCCGCTGTCTTGCGCTTGAGGGTGTCATTGCCTTTGCTGTTTCTAATAGCCCAGCGGCGGTGGCAGGCTCCCCAGGTAGCAAGATCACGTTTGGCACGAACCCTATGGCGTTTGCTGTGCCGCTGGCCGATGCGACTGCGCCTTTGGTGATTGATCAGGCTTCTAGCGCAACGGCCTTTATCAACCTGGTGAATGCCGCGGAAGAGGGTAGAGCCATTCCTGAAGGTTGGGCAATTGATGAGAAAGGCAGTGCGACCACCGATGCAGCCGCTGGCCTGCGCGGTGCATTGTTAGCGTTTGGAGGAGCCAAAGGGGCGAATGTGGCATTGATGATTGAATGCCTATCTGCTGGTTTATCGGGTGCTTCGTGGTCGCTTGATATGGCTGATCATCAGAAGCGGGGGGAGAGGGTCGGTGCTAGCATAACGATCATCACGATCGCACCCACGGTTATCGATGAACACTTCTCAAATCGCCTGACTCAACAGCTTGATCGAATCACCGAGCTGGGTGCCTATATACCTGGCCGCCGACCGATTCGCCGCGATGTTTCCTACGATGATTTTATTGCCATTGATAGCGCTGTTCTGGAAAAAATTCGCCGCTTTTTGTAAGCGACGAATTTGGTAGTTCTGGTAGTGCTTTCTGCTTGTAGCTCGCTTTTATTAAAACTCTCCCTTCCTTAGACTTCTCAGGAAGGGAGCAGAGCGGCCCACACAACGCTGTATCCTCGAAGTGCTTAGCTTACATAGCCAAACAGTTTTGGCAAAAAGAGCGACAGCGCTGGCCAGTAGGTAGTCACTAGCATTACAGGGAGTGCAGCGAGCAACATAAAGCTAAATGCTGGTCGAATCACTTGCGACATGCCCACCTTCCCTATTCGGCAACTCATAAACAAAATGGGCGCCATCGGGGGGCTATTACAGCCGATAACCACACTCGTACCCACTATGGCCGCAAAATGCACTGGGTGCACACCGATGCTCTCCATAACAGGTAGCAGCAGTGGACTAAGGATAGCTACAACACTAACGTCATCCATAATCATGCCCATCAAGATTAAGAAAATATTGACCATCAGCAGGATTAGCAGCTTGTTCTGGAATAAATCCAGCAGCAGTTCTGTTAGCTGTTGGGGGACTCGCTCAAACGTGAAGATGCGGCTGGCCACGAAGGAAAAAAGCAAAATGATCATAATGACGCCAGTCGTCGTGGCGGCTTGAATGAAACAGTGAGCCAATGCCTTCAGGTTAAGGTCGCGATAAACGAACAGGCCGACGGGAATGGCATAGACAACGGCAATCGCGGCCGCTTCAGTCGGGGTGAAAATCCCCCCATAAATCCCGCCTAAAATAATAACCGGCAGCATCAAGGCAGGCATCGCTTTCCAACCGGTGCTGCCAATATGCTTAAATCGGTTACTCAGCGTCAGCGTCTCGGTGGTGGGGCCGGGGTATTTGCGTGTTTTAATGGCATTGATAATGCACAGCAAAATCATCAACAGAATGCCAGGCCCAATGGTCGCCAGGAATACGGCTGCCACTGATTGTCGGGTAACCACTGCGTATAGGATCATGGTGATGCTAGGTGGTATCAGCAGGCCCAGTAGCGACGAAATGCCTACCAGTGCAGTGGAGTAGGGGCGGCTATAGCCGTGCTTCTCCATCGGGCCGATCATAATAGTACCGATAGAAGCTACGGCAGCAGACGCCGTGCCTGAAATGGCACCGAATACACCACAGGACACGACCATCGTCGTTCCCATGCCGCTGCGTGACTTACCAACAATTGCTTCGGCAAAGCGTATAAGCCTGGCAGCAATCCCTCCCGACTGCATCAAATACCCTGTCATGATAAACAGCGGCAATGCCAATAGGATAAGCGAATTGATGGACCAGAATCCGGTTGTCATCAGCGAAGAGATATCGACGTCATAAGCGAGTGATAGAACCAGCGTCATGGCGGCGAATGAAAAGACAACAGGCACGCCTATCATCATTAGTAGTATGACTGCACCTATGGCTAATAAGGCACCCATGAGTTTCTCCAGTTATTGTCAGAAGTTCTTTTAATGAAAGACGTCTGATTGCACACTATTGTTAGCGAGCTATGATTTGTGGAATAAAAGGCGGGTGTCATTAATGAAGTCTCTAAGTGTATAAATTAACAGCAGAATACTGGCAACGAAGAGACTTCCTTGTGAAAAATAATGCGGTATACGGAACACCGGCGTAACTTGGCCTTTTTCAAAGCCCCAGGCAAACAGACTGTAGCTCCAGGTAACGAATAAGGCGGCTATAATCAGAGATATGGTAGTGGCGATAAGTCGCGTAACGTTATTAAGCATCTCGTTTTTGGAAAAGGCTTGGATGAAATCCGCACTGAGGTGGGACCTATCCCTTGAAGCTAGAGCTGCACCCAGCATATAAAGCCACATGGCAGCCATAAGCACCAATTCTTCAAGACCAAAAAAAGGTGTGTCTAATACCGCTCTTGAAGCAATGCCAATCACCATGGCGAAGGCGACGAAAGCACCTAATAGCGTAACGGCAGCTTTCATAAGAATCACAATCGCGTTATCTAAGACGACGAAAAAATTCATAATGACCTTCATGATATTACCTAGTAGATAATGAGCGTAGGATGCACCTGCTAGAGGCACATCCTATGTCACTTGGCAGGTATTATTTAGTTAGGCTCAGAGGCGAGATTGCGAACCTCTTGCATGATTTCTTCGCCCAAAGAATTTTCAGCTTCGGCCCAAACGTCCTCTCGAACACGCTCAATCCATGCTGCCATCTCTTCATCAGACGGTACGATGTATTCCATACCATCGTTCTGAGCCGTTTGAATCCACTTTTCATCCTCTGCTTGGGCGTCTTCGAATTGTTTGTTGATTACTTGGTCAACAGCGCCTGCGATAATCCCGCGATCTTCATCATCCATTCCTTCCCAGGAGTCTTGATTCATGAGAAAAGTATAGAAAGAAAAGTTATGTTTAGAGTGAACAAAGTAATCGAGCAGGTCATTAAAGTAGATATAATCCCAATAAATGACGTTGCTTGAGTCGCCGTCAACTACCCCCGTTTGGATAGACGTGTAAACCTCGGACCAATCGATTGGGACTGCTTGGAAGCCCATGGCCTGAATTGTCTGGGGCAGCGGGAATATTGGCTGTGAACGAAGTTTAATGCCCCTGGCATCGTCATAGTTAGTCGCGTAGCTATCCGAGGTGGCGATACCACCAAAGCCTTCGGGGAATGGGCCTAGGTATTCGAGTCCTATATCGGCAAGGACTGGGTCAATAATTTCCGATACCCAACCATCTTTACTGTAAGCCTTAAGAGCGTCCTCCCAGCCCAATGTGAGGTAGGGCAACTGTAGGACGCCAAGGCGTTCATCGTAGGAGGTCTGGGGCCAACCTAAAAAGAGGTCGATGTTGCCACGAACTAGCTGATCGAAGAGCTCTTGAGGTCCACCAATCTCATCTTGATAAAATACGTTAATCCTGATTCTACCATCAGTTTGTTCTTCGACTAGGTCCGCTATCCTTTTTACGGCCTGTCCTTGGGGCGATTCTCGATCTCCTGCTTCTGTTGCCATGGTGAATCTTAAGTCTTCGTCGCTAGCCCATGTTGACGATGAGAAACTCATAGTAGCGATAATCGAAGCGGCAGCTGTGATTGAGCTGATTTTTACGGATTTTTTTAGATTCATAATTTTTCTCCCGACGAGCCATTGTAGTTAGTGCTTACCTGTTGCTTGGGCTCGGCCAAGCATTTATCCAAGCTATTACTATGGAGAAAGTAATGGAAACTACTTTTCTTGCGTGCAAAGCAATACCTGAGGTTATGATAGGTGCAGTTAAGTCGGGTAAAATCTATTTGTATACGCCTGGGTGTATGATTTCTGGCAATCGTTTGAGCTATAGAAGTCATTCTTTACAAGCTGTTAGAAAGCTTCTATAGCACTTCGTCAGGTAGTAGGTCGATAATGAACATCGCGCTGTACAAGCCAGCTATCGGTATTTGTTAACGCTGTTGTCTCACACTTGATACGTTAAAAGCAGGAGACTGCAATTCCTGAATTAAACTAACTGCTTAACGTCCGTGCAGCACTCTGGCTCCGAATTGCAGAGGGTGCATGACCAAACTGTTTGCGAAAAGCACGGGAGAAGGAAGAGCTGTCTGAGAAACCCAAGTCCATGGCAATTCTACCTAGCGGCAACCGAGTGGTTTGCAGCCATTTCATCGCCCACGATAACCGCCGCTCTAATACATATTGCTGTGGAGATTTACCAAAATGGCGCACAAACAGTAGATGCATTTGGCTTTGCCCTAAGTGCAGAAAATCTGAAAGTGCCGAATTAGAAGGTGGTATTTCCAACGATGCATCAATAAAGGAATTGATGTCACTAGCTGAAATACGGCAATTTTTTGGCAGTACTTCCAGGCTGCCCACAGCCATCAGCTCATAAATTTGAGTAACAAACATCATTGCCAGCTGTCGACGCAGTAGATAACGCGAGTCCCTGGGGCCAAAAAAACGGAGCTGCTCAACTGCAAGACTAACTGTCGACACTAGAATCGGTGGCATATCAAATAACAGTGGTCTGGAAAAAAGCTGCTCCGTCACGTCGATATTGGCGTCTTTTTCAAGCATGGATAAACAACTATCGTAGCTGCTTAAATCAATAACCAGTAGCTCACTGCAATCATTACGGCCAGCATAAATGTGTCTTTCATTGGCAGGTATAATAGCGGCTGTCGTGGCATTCAGGCTTCCTGCCTCTTTCTCAAGCTCACAATTCATCTCTCCACGCCACCCTAGCAATAGCTGGGGGAAATCATGGCAATGCTCGCCCGAACTACGGGCAATACGGTTACACCTTGCTTGAGTTTGTTGCATGGTCGTTATCCTGATATCACTCAATCCGTACAATCTGTAGGCAAGCTGGCGATGTTGCTCAGTGTAGGGAGACACAGAATAGCTGCGGGCTCCGACCCACTTTTTGTTAGGTATAGGTATACGCAACTACCTTAAAGGCTAACCTTCAAACGGAATGCATGACAACTATTACGGAGTTCATGCCAAGACTTTGCAACCTCCTACATCTTAGTCTGTATCGATGAATTCTATAAAGGGAGGCTGTCATGTATTTCAACGCTGAACAAGTTACCGATGCGTTACCCTGGAAGGCTCTAATCGATGCCCTCGACGTGATTTTTACTCGCGACGTACAGTCACCTATTCGCCACCATCATCACTTGAAAGTCAGTGGCGATCCAGATGCAACGTTATTGTTGATGCCAGCATGGATAGAGAATCGCTACCTAGGGGTTAAGCAAGTTAATGTTTTTCCTGGCAATACAGCGCGTCGTGAGCCTGGGCTTACCGGCCACTACCTGCTTAGCTGTGCACGCACTGGAAAACATTTGGCTCAGTTCGAAGCTAATGAGTTGACATCACGCAGAACAGCGGCTGCGTCAGCGCTGGCCTCTCGATACCTCTCCCACGAAAATTCGGCAGAGCTGCTAATGGTAGGTGCTGGACGCATGGCACGTCGCCTAGTGCCCGCCCATGCATCGGTACGTCCGATTAAACGAGTCCGCGTTTGGGATCTTTATCCCAAATCAGCCGCCGCCCTGGTCGAAGAGCTCATTGAGCAAGGCTATCAAGCAGAGCTGGTTGCCGCGGATGGTCTTCAGCAGGCCGTTAGCGAAGCCGACATCATCAGTTGCGCCACACTTAGCCAAGAGCCGCTGATTCGTGGCGAATGGCTCACGCCAGGAACGCATGTCGACTTAGTAGGTAGTTTTACGCCTTATATGCGTGAAGCAGACGATGAAGTTATGCGCAGGGGCCATGTGTTCGTTGACACTAGAGCGGGTGCCTTAGCCGAGAGTGGAGATTTAATTGATCCTATTAAGTCCGGTGTCATAAGTGAGTCGGACGTATTAGCAGATTTTTATGAACTTTGTGGCATGCGGCATTTGGGACGGAGCGAACTAAACAACCCCAATGAAGCTGTGACGGTGTTTAAAGCAGTAGGGGCATCTTCTGAAGACCTGGCTGCTGCGATCACCGCTTATGAAAGGAGCTGCAATTAATCAGAGGCTACTGACAATTTAATGCTGAATAAGAGGAATAACCAGCTTGAAAAATAAAAGTAAAGCCATTGGACTACCGTCGCTAAGTATGGCGCTTCTGCCCATCATACTTACTATCGGTTTGTTGGCGATTCAGCTTTTCTATTACGGCGACTTCACGCCTCATATACCGCTGGCGCTCGGTGCGGGTATTGCCGCAATCTTTGGCTGGAGTCGTGGCTACCGCTGGGATGAAATGCAAGCCGGAGGCTTTAAGCTGCTCCACGTCGCTATGCCAGCTGTTGCCACCTTGATTGTGGTGGGCATGTTGATCGGCGTGTTGATTGCCAGCGGTACTGTTCCCACGCTGATTTACTATGGCCTAGAGCTCCTCAGCCCTCAGTGGTTCCTAGCGGCCACTATGCTGATGTGCGCCATTGTGTCACTGGTGGTAGGCTCTTCTTGGACCACGGTCGGTACTGTTGGGCTTGCATTGATGGGGATCGGTGTTGCTCTCGAAGTGCCGGTTTACTGGACATCAGGGGCAATCGTCTCAGGTGCTTTTTTTGGTGACAAGATGTCTCCGTTATCTGATACGACCAACCTTTCTCCGGCCGTCACCGAAACCAATATTTTCGATCATATTAAAAACATGCTGCCCACCACAGTGCCAGCTATGCTCATTGCTTTGGTGATTTATGCTTGGGTGGGGGGGGGAGATCAGGAAGGCACATCAACGCTGGCTCGCATTGTTGATATTCGTGAAGGCCTGTCTGACGCTTTCCAACTGGGGGCCTGGCAGTTGCTTCCGTTGCTAGTGATTTTATCGTTAGCCTTTCTGAAAGTCGCGCCTATTCCTGCCCTGTTCACCGCAACTTGTTTAGGTGGTCTCATCGCTATACTGACCCAGGGCGCTTCCTTTCACGATGTTTTGACCTATGCTCATAGTGGCTATTCGGTCGAAACAGGAGTCGGGCCGCTAGATACCCTACTTAACCGTGGTGGTGTCACGTCCATGACCTGGGTGGTGACGCTAATCATCTTTGCATTGATCTTTGGCGGTATTTTGGAGAAGACTCGTTGCTTAGAAAAAGTGGTCACCACGATTACCGAAAAAGCGCGTAGCTTTAGGGCACTGCAAACGAGCGCGGTGTTAACGCCTATTTTTGTCAACGCTATCTCTGGTGATGTCTATCTATCTATTGCGTTACCCGGGCGTATGTACGTTAGTGCTTATGACCGACTCGGTTACTCGCGACTCAACCTCGCACGTGCGATCGAAGAGGGCGGCACTCTGATGTCTCCGCTGATTCCTTGGAACGTAGGTGGCGCTTTCGTTATCACCACTCTGGGGCTAACTGTGGGCGATGGTGATTTTAGCGCCTTGCTCTATATACCTCTAGCATTTGCCTGCTGGCTATCGCCGCTGTTGAGCATCATCTACGCCCAGTTCGGTTGGTTCTCCTATAAAGCCGACCCTAAGAAGCGCCCCAACAGTGACCAGCCTGCTAAGATCACGTCCCAGGACGATGAATCTGCACCGATACAAGACGAAAGCTTAGTGCTTAACAATTCGAGGGTTTCATGAGTTTTGAAACTTCCCCACGTCACCCCGATGTGGTCGTTGTCGGGGCAGGTCTGATCGGCATGACAGCGGCGCTGAAGCTCCAGCAGGAGGGGCTTCGAGTGCTGGTTATGGATCGCGATGAACCGGGCAAGGGCGCCTCTTTTGGCAACGCCGGTTATCTTGCCACTGAACTGGTTGATCCTCTATCCACCCCCGAGACACTGCGTAAAGCCCCAGAGTTACTGCTTAATCCGCATGGGCCTCTGGCGCTGCCGCCACGTCACTTGCCACACTTGCTTCCGTGGCTGTTACGTTTTGCCATAGCGGCTAGGAAGCCTAGCGTTAGCAAGGGACGCCAAGCATTGGCCGCCCTCAATAGCCACTCCTTGGCGGCCTGGAAGCGCTGCTTGGCAGGAATCGGTGCCCAGGACGAGCTGATTGCTTCGGGATATTTGATGGTCTGGGAAAACGTGCGCGCTCTGGAGCAGGCGCGTCGGCATCGTGACAAGCTTGGGAAGTACGGTATCGAAGCCACGCTGTTAGACGCCGACGCGGTACAGGAGCGGGATAACGGCCTGAACCCGAATATTCATCATGCTCTACTTTTCCCCAACGCTCATCAGGTGAGCGATCCTTACCGTGTCATGCAGCGCTTGGTCGAGGCGTTTGAAAACACGGGCGGGGAAATCGTGCGCGAAAGTGCCGAGCAGATCAGTGCGACTGCGGAAAGTGTCTCCATTCGATCAGATCAGCGCACTATTGAAGCGCCGCGAGTGGTCATCGCCACTGGTGCCTGGAGCGCTAAGCTAGCGAAACAGTTGGGCCTGAATATGCCGCTGGAGGGCGAAAGTGGCCACAGCCTCACTATTACCAACCGCGTGAATGCGTTACGCCAGCCAATTGGTTCGGCAGAGCGTAATATCGTTATGACGCCCATGCAGTGCGGTCTTAGGGTGGTTGGCTTCTCTGAGCTGGGCGGGCTGGCGCTAAAGCCCAACCCTAAACGATCACAAACGCTCAAGTATCATGCCTCAGCACTTTTGAGCGATGCCCGTGGCGTCGAGCAAGCCAGCGACTGGATGGGGGCGCGCCCGACATTGCCAGACTCTTTGCCAGTGATCGGTCAACACCCTAAATACCCGCAGGTACAGTTTGCGTTTGGTCATCAGCACCTAGGATTGACTCAGGCGGCGATTACCGCTGAGCTGATCGCCGATCATCTGATGGGGCGCCCCTCCGTCATTAATCTGACTCCTTTCCGAGCAGACCGTTTCGAGTGTATTTGAGCCTGATCTGACACTATATGAGTGTCAGATCACTTGATTCTTTGATGGGCTCCCCCCTTCCCGACACCTTTTAAACCGCGTCGTCATCTTCAGTACATAGCGTATGGTGAGAGGTGGCATGTCCTACCGATTTCAGAAGAGATGGCTGATGCCTTTCAATATCTTTTTGTTTTTTAACCTTTATATCGAATATGCCGTGTCCATTTATGCAGACTTATGATCAGTGAGCGCTAGCGTTCTTAGAATCTCTGCTGAGACTTTGGTTGTAATTTAAATGTACATGCTTGTCATTTTACATGACATATGTGTACATTGCTTTTATTGTCAGGTGAACAGTGCATGAACTCATTATCGTTTTATACGCGTAAGAAAACGCATGTCGCCCGACAACATTGCCTCTAAACCATTATGGACAATGTTGTTTACTGGCAAAGGCCGTAGGCGCCGTGTGTTGATAACAATCGTTAGAGTTGATTGACGACTCTTATATTCCAACAATTTCAAATAAATAAGGTGAAAAATGGCTAGCGTGACTACTCCGCCACTGAAAGCCTCTGTGCAACGTCAGTTCGATTTGATTCTCAGGAACAGATTGGTAATTAAGCGGCAGATTACGGTTGGGAAGTGAAAGGCATTTAAGTTAGCTGAGAGGTTCTCTCAGCCGCCTTCTGTTTCGCACTAAACCATATGAAATCACTGGGTAAGACCTCAATAGTTCGATATTTATTGCGCATGCCACTGCATGTTTGGCGGGACAGAGGTCTCTCCTTCCAACTCAAGAGTAAATAGGGTGACGATAGATGCAAGATATGCATAAGTACAGAGGCTTTTGGTATGCGCAGGCGTTGGACTATGACAGTCACGTGGCTCCTTCGCTTGAGACTGATGTTAATGCCGATGTTTGTATTATCGGTGGAGGATACCTTGGTCTCTGGACAGCTATTCGGCTCAAGCGGGAAAAGGCGAACCTTAAGGTTGTCATCGTTGAGCGCGACCTGTGTGGTGGGGGCGCCAGTGGCCGTAATGGCGGCGTTGCGACTAACTGGTGGGGGAAATTTCTGTCGGTTCGCAAGCTCTGTGGTCATGAAGAAGCCCTGCGTATTTGCAGAGCAGCTGAATCCGCGATTGATGAAATAGGTGAATTTTGCCAAGAGAACGGCATCGATGCGGAGTATCGCAAGGAGGGGTGGATATGGTCGGCCAGTTCCGAAATGCAAAAAGGCTCCTGGAACACGCTGGTGGATTCCCTCAATGAGTATGGTGTGAATCCCTTTATCGCCTTAGCGCCTGGCGAAGCACAAGCAAGAACCGGAAGTCCGAACAACATCGAAGCGGTCTTTGATCCTAATGCGGCCACCGTACAGCCAGCGATGCTTGCTCGTGGTCTGCGGCGTCATGCCTTGGAATTAGGTGTTGAAATCTACGAACAGACACCGATGAAGCGTCTGGAACGCAGCAAGACACCCATCGTCCATACAGAGAGGGGCCGCGTAAAGGCGGAAAAAGTAGTGGT
Organism: Vreelandella arctica; assembly: GCF_037070215.1. Classification (NCBI taxonomy): domain Bacteria; kingdom Pseudomonadati; phylum Pseudomonadota; class Gammaproteobacteria; order Oceanospirillales; family Halomonadaceae; genus Vreelandella; species Vreelandella arctica. The sequence continues at coordinate 17,892 of NZ_JBANSN010000003.1, forward strand.
TGCCATGAATGCCTGGGGGGCTATCTTCCCGGAACTTCGCCGCGATATTGCACTGGTCTCTAGTGATATGGTGGCAACGGCTAAAGCGCCTGAGCGCCTCAATGAGATCGGTTTTACCGGTGGTGAAGGCATGACCGATTCTCGGGTAGTGCTTAACTACTATCGCAATACGCAGGAAGGGCGGGTGATTTTCGGCAAGCCCTTAGGAAAATTTGGCTTCGGTGGTCGTGTTGGCGATATGTACGAAGGGCCTTCCCCTGCTGCAAAAAAGGTGACTGAGGCGTTTCACAATATTTACCCCAATTTATCTGATGTGCCCATTGTTAGTAGTTGGACGGGACCTCTTGATCGAGCGATGAATGGGCTGCCCACCTTTGGGCATCTTGGTGGTCATGAAAATATCGTCTACGCGATAGGTTTCTCAGGTAATGGAGTTGCAACGACCGTGTTTGCAAGCCGAATTGTCGCCTCTCTCACGCTGGAGAAGAATGATGAGTGGAGTCGCTGTGGTCTTGTCGATACGAAAATCAAACGCTTCCCGATAGAGCCCTTCCGCTATATCGGCGGGTATATGGTGCGTGATGCACTTGTACGTAAGGAAGCGCTGGAAGACCAAAATAAGACAGCTGGCTGGGTAACGCGCAAGCTGGCATCGCTTGCACCTGCTGGTTATGTGCCCACAAAAAAGAGCTGATGGAGAGGTTATGCATAACATCGTATTTCTAGATAAAAGTGCTGTGGCGCCGCAGATTCACTTACCCAAACCTGACTTCCCGCATCAGTGGGTTGAGTATGACTACACGGAAAGTGAGCAGTTGGTTGAGCGCGCCGAGGATGCAACCATCATCGTAACCTGCGGCGCACCGGTGCCTGCCGCTGAGCTTGCACAACTACCGAACTTGAAAATGGTCTGCATCGCCATGACTGGCACCGATCATGTCGATGTGGACTACTGCCATGAACATGGGATTCAGGTATGCAATGTACCTGCTTACTCTCCGGCCACCGTTGCCGAGCACGCCTTGGGGTTACTGTTGGCCCTACGGCGGCAGATCCTCGCGTATCACTCACTGCTGAAAAGCAACAAGTGGTATGGGGATGATTGGCAGACCAATGTCTTTCTCGATTACGAAGTCAACGATATTCATACCAGCCGTATCGGCATCGTGGGTAGCGGTATGATCGGGCGGGCCATGGGACGGCTCGCGACGGGCCTGGGTATGGATGTGGTCTATCACAACGACGTCGAGACGGCTAATGATCTGCCGCTTGTGTCGTTCGATGAGCTGCTGGAAACCTGCGATGCTATCAGCTTGCACTGTCCGTTGCTCAGTTCGACTCAGAATATGTTCACGCTGGCCGAATTCAAACGCATGAAGAAGGGCGCGGTGATCATCAATGCCGCCCGTGGGGGCATCATCAATGAGAGTGATCTCGCCGAAGCACTGCGTTCTGGTCTTCTGGCAGGCGCTGCGCTCGACGCTGTTGAGCACGAACCTATCCGGCCAGACGAGCCGCTACTGCAATTGATGGATCTACCTAACTTCATCATGACACCGCATATTGCCTGGAGTAGCCAGCAAGCGATGCAGGGGTTAATGAACCGAGCCATTGGGAACATCAACCAGTGGAATAAAGGTACACCCACTAATTTAGTCTAATTCTCCAACTAGGAAAACTGTCATGAAAACCAGTTACATCAATGGCGCTTTTATTTCCGCTGGGGATAACGTGCTTGAAAACAAGAACCCGTCTGATGTCTCCGATGTAGTCGATCGCTTCAGCCGAGCCGGACGAATGGAAACCGAGCAAGCGCTAGCAGCCGCGTCGGCAGCCGCTCCCGAGTGGGGGAACTCTAACCCTCAAGAACGTTTTGATGCTCTGGATTTCATTGGTAGCGAGATCCTAAGCCGACGCGAAGAACTGGGTGCTCTGCTGTCACGCGAGGAAGGTAAAACCCTTCCGGAAGGCATTGGCGAGGTTACCCGAGCCGGCTATCTATTCAAGTTCTTTGCTGGTGAGGCGGTGCGTATCGGTGGTGAGCGCCTGGAGTCCGTGCGTAAAGGCGCAACCGTTGATGTTACTCGGGAGCCCGTTGGCGTGGTGGGTATTATTACACCTTGGAATTTCCCGATTGCTATTCCGTCATGGAAGATTGCCCCAGCGTTATGTTACGGCAACTGCGTTGTCTTCAAGCCCGCTGAATTAGTGCCTTCTTCAGCCTGGGCATTGGCTGAGATTATTTCTCGCTCCGGTCTTCCCGACGGAGTGTTCAATATGGTGATTGGTCCAGGTTCGGAGGTGGGTGATGCCATTATCGGCAGCGATGCTGTTCAGGCAGTGACATTTACTGGCTCGGTTAACACTGGCTCCATGATTGCCCAGCGCTGTGCTGCACGCATGGTAAAAGCACAGCTTGAGCTTGGTGGCAAGAATCCGCTTGTCGTGCTTGATGATGCCAACCTGGAACAAGCTGTTGATATTGCCGTCCAGGGAGGCTTTTACTCCACCGGGCAGCGCTGTACGGCCAGTTCGCGCGTCATCGTGACAGATGGTATCTATGATGATTTTATCAAGCGGTTTGTCGAGAAGACGCAAGCGTTGTGTGTTGGCCCGGCACTCGATGAAGCGACCCAGATTGGCCCCGTCGCCAGTGAGAGTCAACTGCGACAAGACCTGGAGTATATCGACATCGCCAAGCAAGAGGGCGCCACGCTGTTGGCGGGTGGCAACCGGGTTGAGGCGACTACCGATGGTTACTACCTGCAGCCGACCATCTTCGCGGACGTGAATAACGCGATGCGCATTTGCCAGGAAGAGGTGTTCGGGCCGGTGGTCACCGTCTCTCGGGTGGCTGACTATGCAGCCGCTCTAGCAGAGGCCAATGATACGCCTTTCGGCCTATCTTCCGGAATTTGCACGACCTCCCTGAAATACGCTGAGCACTATAAACGTCACGCTAAAGCCGGCATGGTCATGGTGAATATGCCCACTGCAGGGGTCGATTACCATGTTCCGTTCGGCGGTACTAAAGGTTCAAGCTATGGCCCACGCGAACAGGGTAGCTATGCCGCAGAGTTTTATACCCGGGTAAAAACTGCCTATCAGTACGCCAACTAGTCCCTCTCACCAAAGGAGCCTAACGATGCCATCAGTGAAAATCATCGACTTCCAAAATAGTACGGCACCCAATAGCACATCCGTGATGGAGCCAGAGCGTCGCCTTAGTGGCGCTCCCGAGCAGAGTCTGCAAAACATGTACGCCTCTGCCGCCAAAGAGTTGCTCTCGGGCATTTGGAGTTCGGAGATTGGCAAGTGGTCCGTCGACTACAGCCAACGCCACGAGTTTTGTTACTTGGTCGAAGGGCATATTGTCTTGGCTGATGAAGATGGCGAAGAAAGCACTTTCAAAGCAGGGGATGCCTTTGTGATTCCTGTCGGTTTCAAGGGCAGTTGGGAAGTAATCGAGCCTGTCACCAAGTATTACGTCATTTACAACGTGGCTTGTTAAGTGCCTGCTCAGGAGAAACGTGAATGAAGTCATCTTGATTCATTGATTTTACTTGGCCTTGGTGCGCGAGGCTTGAGCGAAGGTACTTTGGCAAAGGGAGTTAATCCATGGTCTTCGAGCTACCTGCACCGAAGTTTCAAGACTCTATGCCATTGGCTGGCTGTATTGAGGCCAGGCGCAGCGTAAGGGAGTACACAAAGGTACCGCTAACTATCAATGTTTTGTCTCAACTGCTTTGGTCGGCCCAAGGAGTAACTGGGCCAGACCAAAAAATAGCAACTCCATCGGCGGGTGGGTTATACCCGCTACATCTACACATTTTGGTGAAGCATGTATCAAAACTTGAGCCCGGCACCTATGAGTATAAGGCTGCTAGCCATTCGTTGGAGCTGGCCGGTGATCAGGTTCCAGAGGAGACCATGCTAGAGCTAGGAATTGGCGATCAACCGTGGTTAAAAGAGGCGGCCATCGTCATTGTGGTTTCAGCAAGACTCGAAGATGCAGTTCGGCACTTCGAATGTCAGCCACCCGAGGGAGCGCGCGGTGCTCGCTATGTATATATGGAAACTGGTGCTTTAGCACAAAACGTCCATCTTCAGAGCGTTGCTCTCGGAGTAGGGTTTGTTCTAGTGGCAGGATTCGACGATTTAAAGGTAAAGAAAACATTGAGGTTACCCGCTGGCTTGGAACCTACAGCATTGCTGTGTATCGGGAAACGGCGGGACGTTTGATCAGTGCGGAAAATAGAATCCCCTGACGCGCTCAGCAATAGCAAGGCAGGAGGGCCTTCCTGATAGTCCACCTGATTTTACATCGACGCCTCCTCTTCGTTATCGACGGTGGAATCGGATATTAAAACAGCAAGGGTTTTAGGTGATTTGGGGTAGTTGGGTGTTTGTGCCCACTTAAGAGGTGTTCAACAATGAAGATAAACAACCTACCTGCCGATGATGATAGTTGTGGCTGGACTGGTATTCTCCCGAAACATGAGCCTCGGCGACTCGAAGGGCCGGCCGAAGCCGATTGGGTGATTATAGGCGCTGGCTTTACCGGCCTTGCGGCAGCCCGACAGTTGGCGGTTCACCATCCAGATGACACCATCTTGCTGGTGGACGCCCAGTGTGTTGCCGACGGTGCTTCTGGCCGTAATTCTGGTTTTTTGATCGACTTGCCTCACGACCTTTCAGCTCCGGATTATATCGGGGATCTCAACGTCGCAGGCATGGATCTGTCACTTAATCGTGCCGCTATTAGCTATCTTCGAGAGATCGTTGAGGAAGAGGGTATCGATTGCGATTGGCGTGCCTGCGGCAAGGTGCAAGCCGCTGTCAATGACAAGGGCATCAAGGTCCTGGAAGCCTATCGTTCGGGGCTAGAGAGGCTCGGCGCCGAGTGCCACATGATTAATACCTCCGACATGCAGGCGAAGCTGGGTACCAGTTACTATAAGCAGGGGCTCTACACCCCAGGCACGGTACTAGTGCAGCCCGCAGCCCTGGCTCGTGGCTTGGCACGCACCCTGCCCGCGAATGTCAAGTTATGTGAGCTGACGCCGGTGACGCAAATTGAGCATGGTAGTCGTATCCAGTTGCATACCCCCGCTGGAATGATCAAGACTCGTAAGCTGATATTGACGAATAATGTCTTCGCCCAGGAATTTGGTTACCTCTCTGGGACTCTGCTTCCCATCTTCACTTATGCGGGGCTGACTCGACCGCTGACAGAAGCCGAGCAACAGCGACTGGGTGGCGATGCTTGCTGGGGGGTGATCCCCGCGGACCCTTTTGGCAGTACCGTCCGTCGCACGCTGGATCAGCGAATCCTGGTGCGCAACAGCTTCAGTTTCAACCCTGGCGGCAAGAGCTCGCCCACTGATCTTGAAAATGCCAAAAAGCATATCGTCAATGGCTACAATGCGCGTTTCCCGATGCTGGATAATGTGGAAATGGATTATTCCTGGGGCGGGGTAATGTGCATGAGCCGTAATCATGCGCCCTACTTCGGCGAGCTGGGAAAGAATGTGTTTGGTGCCGGCGGCCATAATGGCATTGGAGTTACCAAGGGAACGATCACCGGCAAGCTTATCGCCGATCACCTGGCAAACAAGGATTCTGATCTATTGAGATATATGTTGGCGCAACCACGTCCTGCCAAGAATCCACCGAGGCCATTGCTGGATATCGGGGTGGCCGCCACCCTGATGTACAACCAGTGGCGGGCGGGGCCGGAAAGGTAAACTCCACGGTTTCTTTGTGCATGGTTCAATTTCTTCTTGTCCAGGTGACATCCATTTTCCCTCAAGTGGTATACAAGGTCATGGTCGCTGATAGCCCGAGAGAGTATACAAAGTCATGATTACACGACTGGATACCAACGAGTCGTCGCTTCTTCCTGGCCAGGACGCACCTTACCTGAGCTTCCTCGAAGCCCTGGCGGATGCTGGCTTCAAAGGCGAGATCGCCCCGGACTACGCCAGCCGCACGGTGCTGGCTACTGACAACTCCCTCTACCAGCGCCTACCCCAGGCGGTGCTCTATCCGCGCAACGCGGCCGACTTGGCGCGAATCGCCCGACTGGCTGGCGAGGCGGCCCACCGGCAGGTGGTGCTCACCCCACGCGGTGGAGGCACCGGCACCAATGGTCAGTCGCTCACCGATGGCCTAGTGGTCGATGTCTCCAAACACATGAATGCCATCCTCGATATCAACGTCGAGGCCCGCCGAGTGCGTGTCCAGGCCGGAGTGGTCAAGGACCAGCTTAACGCCGCCCTGAAGCCCCATGGGTTGTTTTTCGCACCGGAGCTCTCGACCTCCAATCGCGCCACCATCGGTGGCATGATCGCCACTGACGCCAGCGGCCAGGGCAGCTGCGAGTACGGCAAGACCCGCGATCACGTCCTCGAACTCGACAGCGTGCTACTCGGTGGCGAGTGCCTCACCACCCGGCCGGTGAGCGAGGCTGAGCTCGACGCCCTGTGCGCCCGCGACGATGCCGTGGGCCGGGTGCATCGGGTCGCCTGCGAGATCATCGACAGTGAGCGCCAGCGCATTCGCGACACTTTCCCGCCGCTCAACCGCTGCCTGACCGGCTACGACCTAGCGCACCTGCGCACCGAGGATGGCCGCTTTGATCTCAACAGTGTGCTATGCGGCGCAGAAGGCTCACTGGCCTTCACAAGTGAGGCGGTACTTAACGTGCTGCCGATCCCCAAGCACTCGACCCTGGTCAACGTGCGCTATGCGGGCTTTATGGACGCCCTGCGCGACGCCAAGGCACTGATGTCCAGCGACAGCTCTTCACAAACCCAGCCGCAGGCGCGCCCTACCTCCATCGAAACGGTGGACGACAAGGTGCTGGGGCTGGCCATGCAGGACTTTATCTGGGACGACGTCGCCGAGTTCTTCCCAGCCGCAGGGAATACCCCGGCACACGGCATCAACCTGGTGGAATTCAACGACGACGACCCCGAGCGCCTCGCCGAGCGGGTCGCCGTCTTCTGTCGCCATCTCGAACAGGACGCCGGCGTCGAGCGCCTGGGCTATACCTTGGCGGAAGGCCGCGCCCAGATCGCCCGGGTCTATAGCATGCGTAAGCGCGCCGTGGGCCTGCTTGGTAACGTCCAGGGCGAGCGGCGGCCGCTGCCCTTCGTCGAGGACACCGCGGTGCCACCGGAGCACTTGGCCGACTATATCGCCGAGTTCCGTGCCCTGCTCGACGCCCGCGGCCTCGCCTACGGCATGTTCGGCCATGTCGACGCTGGGGTACTCCACGTGCGACCGGCGCTGGACATGAAGGACCCGGCCGACGAGCGGCTGATCCGCGAGATCTCCGACGAGGTCGCCGCGCTGACGCAGAAGTACGGCGGCCTGCTGTGGGGCGAGCACGGTAAGGGCGTGCGCTCCGAGTACGCACCGGCCTTCTTCGGCCCGCTCTACCCCAGCCTGCGCCGCCTCAAGGCCGCCTTCGACCCGCACAACCAGCTGAATCCGGGCAAGATCGCGACTCCGCTGCTTACTTCCCCCTCGCCTGACGCCACCGAGGAGCAGGCAGTAAAGTGGAGCGATCCGGGGCTGCTGACCATCGATGGCGTGCCGACCCGAGGCCAGTACGACCGCCAGATCGACGAGCGGGTCTGGCAAGCCCACGGCGACGCCGTCTACTGCAATGGCAACGGTGCCTGCTACAACTACGACCCCGATGACGCCATGTGCCCGTCCTGGAAGGCCACCCGCCAGCGCGTCCACTCGCCCAAGGGCCGCGCCAGCCTGATGCGCGAATGGCTGCGCCTGCAGGGCCACGCCGGCGTCGACGTCCTCGAGGAGTCCCGCGGGCAGCAGGCCGAGGGGGCCTGGGGCTGCATCAAGAGCTTCCCCTTGCGGCTCAAGAACACTCTGGCCCGGCGGCGCGGTGAGGCGGACTTCTCCCACGAGGTGTATGAGGCCATGGCCGGCTGCCTGGCGTGCAAGTCCTGCGCCGGCCAGTGCCCGGTGAAGGTCAACGTGCCGACCTTCCGCAGCCAGTTCCTGGAGCTCTACCACGGCCGCTACCTGCGCCCGCTGCGCGACTACCTGATCGGCGGGCTGGAATTTATAGTGCCGACCCTCGCGCGGCTCGCTCCGCTCTACAACGCCGCCCTGGGCAACCGTCTAGTAGACCGACTGCTGGCCGGCCCCATCGGCATGGTTGATAGCCCACGGTTGTCCCGGATCAGCCTCAAGAAGCATTTAGCGACCCGGGGTGTCAGCGAGGCCACCCCCACCAGCCTGGGTCGACTCACCGAAGCGGAAAAAATCCGTAGCGTGATACTGGTGCAGGATGCCTTCACCAGCTACTTCGAATCGACACTGGTGATGGATGTCATCGAGTTGCTCGAGCGCCTCGATATCCGGGTGTTTATGGCCCCCTACGCGCCTAATGGCAAGCCGCTGCACGTCCAGGGCTTCCTTGGCGCCTTCGAACGTACTGCGGCGAAGCAGGCCGAGCGGCTCAGGACACTGGCCGATGCCGGGGTGCCGCTGGTCGGCATCGACCCGGCGATGACTCTGGCTTACCGCCAGGAGTACGTGAAGGCGCTGGGCGAGGCCGCCGTGCCCGAGGTGCGGCTGCTACCGGAATGGCTGACTGAGTGGCTGGACGAGCGGGCGCCGGCTGGCCTCGCTCTCGACGCCCCCGGCTATCGCTTGCTTGCCCACTGCACCGAGAAGACTAATGCCCCGGGCACACCTAAGGCTTGGCAGCGGGTGTTCGCCGCCTTTGGCCTCGAACTCGAAGTGGTGGCCAGCGGCTGCTGCGGCATGTCCGGCACCTATGGTCACGAGACGCGTAACCTGAATACCTCAAAAGTAATTTACTCCCAGTCTTGGCAACCGATAGTAGAGAACTTGGCCAACACGGGTCGCTTGCTAGCCACCGGTTATTCCTGTCGCAGTCAGGCCCGGCGGATCTCCGGCACGATTTTACCTCATCCACTTCAGGCATTATTGGGTGAGTTGCGCAGAGTTGAATCGTAATGAACCATCCTCGGGAAGAGTCGGGCTGTATAATGGCGGTTGATAAACCCATGGCTGGTATGCTTAGAGGAGATCCTCCTGTAAAACTGACAAGAAATGTCCATTCTTGTCAGCATGCTGGTCATGAGTGAATATGGATAAGCATAGGTGCTGCCGACTGGATAGGGTAGCGGACAACGGAGAGAGGTAAGTTATGAGGGCGGAAGTCGAGAAGGGGCGAAGAGAAGATTGGCTGGATGCCGCCTACAATACGCTTGTTACATCGGGGGTTGAATCAGTCAAGATTTTACCATTGGCTAAGTCGCTGAAGACATCCCGTACAAGTTTCTATTGGTGTTTTAAAGATAGAGATGCGCTGCTTGAGGCTTTGATAGAACGCTGGAAAGCCAAGAATACTCAAGGATTGGTTTCGCAGACAAAGCGTTATGCTGACACCGTCGTTGAGGCCATGCTAAACGTATTTGATTGCTGGTTAGATGAAACAATTTTTAACTCTGAGTTCGAATTCGCTGTGCGTAATTGGGCCATGCAGTCTCCAAAAATTGCCCACGAGGTCGCGTCTGCCGATCAAGTCAGGCTTGATGCGCTGACTTCAATGTTTGTACGTTTTAACTATTCAGCGCATAACGCCAATGTTCGTGCTCGTACTGTTTATCTGACTCAGATCGGGTATATATCTATGCGAACCCAGGAAACAAAAGAGGAGCGTATGGGACGAATGGCCGATTATATCGAGATATTTACTGGTCAGCCCCACCGAAGGGAGGATATGGAAAGATTTGCTTCACGACATACACCTCGACTTGCCGCGTGGATGAAAGCTTATGATGCGCGTGAGGAAGAGGTGTGCCACGCTGAGTGTTGAATGCATACAATGCATTGAATTTAAATGATAAATATGTCATGGCAACAGCCGACACTGCTGTTGCGCATTCGTGTTGACCGGCACTGATTGGTGCCTAATCTTGGCTAGCTACTGTAATTAATGCGCCTGTTCATACTCCAAGAGAGGACAGCAGGTGCCGAGTATCCGCCTATCTGTCGCTTTTAATACTCTATCGACACTCGCTGATCGAGATCAAAGCGTTTAATACTAAAGGTGGTATTACCTTTTAGTATTAAATCTGCCGTTGATCCGAAGGATTTCTGCGCACAATCTTCGGCTTAAGAGCTTTGAAAATAAAGGCTTATATATCCATTCTTACTCCAATAATAGCTTACTGGCAATGAAGCTTGCCTCTTCTTGACACAGGTGAACTCTAAGCTGACACTGGTGAACATGACGGTGCGGTGTTGGGTGTCTTGGCATCATTTGTGAAATTAGTGACTAACAAAAATTCAGGTGAGAGATATGGGTCGGCCTGCGATAAATAAAATAGCTACGGAATATGATGTGGTCGTGGTAGGCGCAGGTGCCACTGGGTGTGCAACTGCTAGGGAGTTATCTCTCAGGGGATTCTCAGTGCTGCTACTGGACCGCGGTGATATTGGTGCTGGAACATCATCTAGATCAAGCCGATTACTTTACTGTGGGCTTGGCTACATGAAACCAGATTATCCGCTTTGGAAAATCCCATTTCATCCGCTGGACATGATAGGCCGAATATATCGTGCTTGGTTAACAATGCAGTGTCGCACGGAACTAGTGCGAGAGATGCCCGAACACCTGACACGCCGGACATTCTATTTTCCGTACGCTGGGCATGGCGGAAGAAAATATCCTGATGCGGTTATTGATTTTGGATACAGACTGCTATCTACCTTTGGCTCCAAGGACGTACCTCTTGGCTATAAACGGCACAACGCTCAAGAGGCACGTAAGTTAAGTGGGCTTGTACGGGGCTTGAGCTCTGACCTTAAGTCAGTGGGGAGCTTTTATGAGTACCAATACTCATGGCCAGAAAGAATCTGTGTTGATACGGCATTAGAGGCTGGAAGACTTGGGGTTACTGTTCGAAATTACACCGAAGTAACATCCTTAGAGTACGTGGACTCACTTTGGCAAGTAACGGTCAAGGAGAAGGCACCAGAGTGCCATGGAGAAGAAGTAATACGCGCACGTATGGTGGTAAATGCCGCGGGACCATGGATTGACAACGTCTTGAAGTGTTCTGCACCGAAAGACCTTCGTCGACAAGTTTTAGGTGTCAAGGGAGTGAATGTAATGGTCAAGCTCCCTGAAGAGTTTCGTGGGCAAGGTCTGGAAAGTTTCTCAAGTCGTGGTGAGCCTTTTTATATCTTTCCTTGGGGCGATATGCATTTTATCGGACCTACAGAGGATAGAGTTGATAGTGAGCCAGAAGGGCAGCGAGTGCTGGAAAGCGAAGTAAGTTACTTGCTAAATGAAGCAAACAACTTATTTCCTGCATTGAATTTAAATAAAGAAGATGTGCTGCACGCATGGTGTGGCGTTCGACCAGGTTCAACACGTGATGGTAAAACATTAAGTGGAGTCATCCAGCTAAACGAAAGCTTAGATATGCCTAATTTTGTATCTGTAACAGGCGTTATGATTATGCTTCATCGGCATGCTGCACGTATAACTGCAAAGCTTGTAGAAAAGAAGCTGGGAAAAAAGGGTAGCGTGACAATTAATAAAAAACGTTTAATTAAGAAGCCGGATTTGTCATCTCTAAGTAAAGATGGCATAGAGGATATCGTTAAGAATGAATACGTCGTAACTTTAGGCGATCTTGTGCGTCGACGTCTGCCTTATGGATGGAGTAAGGATTTAGGTATAGGGCGATTAGAAGACATATCACAGATTGCCGCAAAAACACTGGCTTGGTCAGAGCAAAGGAGGCAACTTGAAGTTAAAGGGTATCTTGAAGAAAATTCCAAGTATTTTTTGACTTTTAAATAATTTTTTAACATTTTTAAGTTAAGGGGGGTAGGGGATGGTTTAATGGTTTTTTAATTTATGATCTGCGTTGTTAACTATAATAGTTATAAAAGGAATCTCTGATGATTACTAAAAACAAGTCCCAGCAAATTTCAAAAATACTTGTGGCCACAGCATTAGTCGTTGGTGTCAGTAATGCTTCGTATGCTACTACTCTGAAATTGGCCTCAGACTCAGCAAATAGAGATTCACCGACAGGTGAGTCGTTAGTTTACTGGGGAGAAAAAATAGAAGAGTATTCAAATAACGAAATTGAAGTAGAGTTGTTTTTTCAAAATGAACTAGGCACGCAGCAAGAGGTGTTTGATCTGTTGATGGGGGGAGCCATTGATGGAATGCTAACATGGCCTATGACTAACTATGATCGTCGTATTGGAGTTGTATATACTCCCTATATGTTGACTGGTTGGGAAGACGCTCTTGAGGCTTATTCTCCTGATGGTTGGCTTTACTCAGCAGTCAATGATGTTATGAATGACAATGGCCTTAAGTTTCTTGGGCCTTGGCCGGAAGGTTTTAATGGGATCGCCACTATTGGTGAGTGTGTTACTGAGCTAGAGGATAAAAATAGTGTAAACCTTAGAACTATCCCAGTCTATCCATTTCCACAAGTTATACAGGCACTTGGCTATAAAACTGCAGCCATTGACTGGACTGAACTCTATACTGCTCTGCAAACTGGAGTAGTTGATGGTGATGCAGGAAATGTGATCTATCATGATTATGAATATTTTAATGATATTTTAGATTGTTATGTTAGAACAAAACATATGTTCATGACGGCTATGTTCTTGATACACAATGATTCGTTTAATGGACTGTCAGAGGAACATCAACAAGCTGTTTATAGAGCATCTGAAGATGCGGTTCAAAAACAATTTGAAGATGGTAAAGCAACAGATGAGCTCTATGTGGAGAAGGCAGTTGAAGGAGGAATGAAATATGCTGAGCTTTCCGATGAGGAACTGCAACAAAATGCTGACATTGTGCGTGAGGCTATTTGGCCTGAAATGAGATCTCAGCTTGGCGATGACTTAATGGATGTCATTGAGGAAAATGCGAGAGAATTTTAATAGATAGTCAGTTGCCCTGCCGAGAAGGTGGGGCATTCAGGGAGTAACGAGGTCAATGTCTAAAAATAGCGTCATTACTAAAGTGCTGGAGGCATTAATCGTTCTTTGCAGTATATGCATTGTAGGGTTGATGGTTCTTTTAGTTGCTTCGCGTTATGTGGGTGTGTCTTTAATGGGAATACTCGAGATTGTAATGGTTTTTGCAATATGGCTGTATATGTTAGGAGCAATTCTGGCAAGCAAAAATAACACACATCTTGAAGTTGATCTTTTAGCTTTAAGCCTAAAAGGTACAAAAGCGCTTGCTTATCATAAGATTTATGTGAGCTTAGTGACTGTAGCTGTCACTTCTCTCTTTTCATATTTGGCATATAAAATGATTATGTGGGGGATAAATCTTCCTCAGTCAACTCCGGCGCTCTCAATCCCGCTTACATTACCTAGTTCAGCTATTTTAGTTGCAGCATTAGCCTGCTTGGCTTTTGCTCTACGCGATCTGTATTTTTCCATAATTTCAAGAACTAGATCCTGAGAGGTTGTGAGTATGGAAGCATTAATTGGTTTGTGTTTGTTGATTTTTCTCTTAATTACCGGTATTCCTATTGCCTGGGCATTTGCAGGGGCGCTGGGTTATTTTGCATTTACCTATGATGCAAGCTTAAACACGTTGATGCTACAAGGCTTTAGATCAATAAACTCGGTCGTTTTAATTGCATTGCCTATATTTGTGATAACCGGTTATTTAATGCAGACTGGGGGCATAGCCACGCGACTAATACACTTTATGGAGGTATTGGTAGGTAAGCGAAAAGGCGGGATGGGAACCGCAATGATTCTTGCCTCCGGTGTTTTTGGTGCCATTGCTGGTACGTCTACCGCTGCCGTTGCATCTGTTGGTAAGACCATGATTCCCGCACTTGAAGAACGCGGTTATCCCAGGGGCTATTCGTCTGCTCTTTTGGGGATATCTTCACTGCTAGGTATATTAATACCGCCTTCGATTATAATGATTCTTTTTGGTGTTGTAACACAGCAATCTGTAGCGGCGCTATTCGCAGCTTCAATTGGTCCGGCTATTTTACTGATTGTGCTTTTGTCAGTGATTAATCGTGTATTTTGCACTAAGGTTTTTACAGAAGTTACCGAGTCTTTTGATAAATCGCTAAATATTTCTCGTGGCAAAGCGACTAAACGAGCACTGCCGGCCTTATTTCTCCCTGTTTTAATTTTGGGCGGAATTTATGGTGGGGTTTTTACACCCACTGAAGCAGCGGCCGTAGCAGCCGTAGCAGCATTGATGATAGGCGTGTTTTTTTATAAAGAAATGACCTTTGCTAAGTTCACAAGTAGTTTGGTTGATGCATCTCAGACGACTGGTTCAATTATTATGATTTTGCTATTTTCATTTATGATTGGCAGAATTTTATCGATGGAGCGAATTCCACAAGAGCTTACACAATTTATGAGTTCTTTGGTTTCTAATCCCATAATGATTTTATTACTCGTCAATGTCTTTCTAATTGTAGCAGGCGCTATTCTAGACGATGTAACCGTAACGGTAGTAATTGCACCGCTTTTCCTACCTCTTATGGTACAGCAGGGAGTTGATCCTATCCACTATGGCGCAATCGTTGCATGTTCTGTTGTGATAGGTGCTAATAGCCCGCCTGTGGCACCAATTTTATACATGGCTTCAAATATTGGACAGGTCTCAGTTCATAAGATGATAGTGCCGGCATTAATATTTATTGCCTTTGCGGGCATACCTGTAATGCTAGTGACTACTTTTATTCCTGAGCTTGCACTTTTTATCCCAAAATTGCTTGGGCTTGTTTAATTTTATCTCCGGCCTTTAGGCCGGAGGCTTTTTTTGAGTTTAGATGATTATGACTTACAACAGTGTTATCTAGGAACAGCGAGGCAGGGAAGCCTTATTGTTGGCCGGAGGCTGCTCGGTAAGCATTCGTAAGACCATGGTGAACAGCTTCATGAAAACCCTGCTCGATCATCGAGCTTAGCCCTTTGGCTGTGGTGCCATTATAAGCAATCAGCCGCTCAACCATTTCTTTCGGATCTGCTCCTAGCTGTTCAAGTAGTAAGCTACCACCTACCAACGTTTGCATGACCGCTTCCTGCGCTATATCGTCGGCTATGTCCATTTGTTTGGCGTGTTCCAACATTGATTGAGCCAGCAAGGCCGGATAGGCGGGCCCTGCACCGCTTAAGGCAGTTAAGTAGTCGAGATTACTTTCCTCGGGAAGCTCTCGCGCCTTACCGCAGCTCTCTAGCAGCGTTTGAACGAGCTGTTTATCCTCCTCAGTAACCTGCTCAGATGCATACCATGGAAAGTATGCACGCTGGATTTCAGCTGCTGCATTTGGCATTGCTCGGATAACTCGACTGCTTCCTACTTGGCTAACAATCTTCTCCGAGGAAGCCATCGCTAACAGAGAAATAACTAATTTTCCATTTGCATTAATATTAAGACTAACGAGATCGTCGGGGCGGATAGAAAGCACAATAACATCTGCCAACTCGACCAGCTCACTGTTGCTCTTAACACGACGGACGTCTGGCCAGTCTTGGTATGCGTTGTTGTTTTCGGAACGTGATGAAACGACTAACTGGTCGGCAGATATGATGCGCCGTTCTAACAGGGAGAGCCCGAGTGCTCGCCCCATCCAACCGTGTCCGCCAATAATACCCACTACTTCACTTTGTGACATTTTTCAGTTCCTATTCTCTTTGTTTAGTTGCTGCCAAATACGTATTTCATCAACCAATGCAGCTAGTTATTGCATGAATAGTATCTAGTGTTCATAAGTGTACATGCTATGGGCGCGACGTCATCCCCCTGATTAAGTAGTGCTAAGTATCAAAACACATATTTTCCGCTATGCTCATAAACCTAATCCGTTGACTCAGGACGATGTGCATGACATTCCGCTTTGTGCCTTCCCTATCCGACACAGATATCCAGACGTATACCTATGGTGAGAAACCAGCCTTGCGTCGTCGGGCTCACGCCATCGTGCTGAGTCACCAAAGTCATACCATCGATCAGATCTGCAAGATTCTGTCCGTTACCCGCGAAACGGCCTCGCTCTGGTTCGATGCCTGGGAGGCACAGGGCCTCGATGGGCTCCAGGATAAGCCACGCGCCGGGCGGCCTACCATCTATAGTGATTCGGAGCGGGAGCGGTTACTTGAACTCGTACAAGAGCAACCTCATCAGCTGAAGGCCGTCCAAGCACGATTCCAGCAGGAAACAGGGAAATACGCCAGTACCATGACGATCAAGCGAGCATTAAAAAAATCTGGGGTATAGTTTCAAGCGTGCTCGGCGATCCCTGAGAAGCCAGCGTAACGAGACTAACTTCCGCCATACACAAAGCCCACTGGCCGAGCTTCAGCGCTGGGAAGATCGGGGCGAGACGAAACTGTACTATTTCGATGAGTCAGGCTTTGCCCAGTTCTCCGTCTTGCCTTACGCCTGGAGCCCTATCGCTATCGGCCATCCTCGGGAAATACCAGCCTACTCACATAGCCAGCGCCTGAACGTGCTGGGCTTCTTGAGTCGTCAGGGCAAGCTGATCTACCACTCGACAATGGCAACCATCACCACCGAGGTGGTCATCGAGGCTTTTGACCGCCTGGTTGCACAGAAGTCGCCGGACACTTTTGCGATCGTGGTGCTGGACAATGCCAGTGTTCATCGCTCCAAGGCTTTCCGACGTAAGGAGTTGGAATGGATGTCGCATCGTGTCTACCTAGGCTATTTATCTGCTTATTCGCCGGAGCTAAATTTCATCGAGATTCTTTGGCGCAAGGTCAAGTATGAGTGGCTGCCGATGACGGCTTATGAAAGCTTCTCGGCCTTGAAAGGCTATGTCCATAAGGTGTTGTCAGGCTACGGCAGCGAATACCTGATTATTTTTGTATAGGCACTTAGCAGCCTGAGACCACACCAATGAGGGTGAGGGGGGTGTTCGTGCCACAGGCCCTGCGTTTGTTCGAAAACGCGTTTGACAGCCTCCACCCCGAGGCGTTGACGTGCTTGGGCAACGGCGCTGGGTGCCACGAAAGGACGTTGGCCGGGTAAGACAATATCGAGCTGATTAACGACTTGCCCCATCGGGATGTGCCGAAATAATGCCATGCCGACAATCGACCGGGCCACCATCTCAAGCGGTAAACGACGTTTACGCAAGGTGGCTACACCGGAGTGTTCTAGGCATTTGTCAATCAACTCGGTGGAGAGAACATCCGCGAGGCTGGAGAAGTGTTCAGGCGAAACGCGAGCGATGGCATCAATGGCTTGACTAAAATGCATAAAAATCCGGTATCAGAGCGTCACTGATACCGGAATATCGGATTGTCAGCTCATTGATGAAACTCTTAACTGACTGGCATTAGGCCTATAACCCAACATTTAGATACTTTATTTCAAGATACTCCTCAATACCGTACTTAGATCCTTCGCGCCCAAGGCCCGAAGCTTTCACACCACCGAAAGGCGCAACTTCATTTGAAATATCCCCAGAATTAATCCCGACCATTCCATACTCCAGCGCCTCAGCCAAACGAAAAACCCGGTCCATATCACGCGTGTAGAAATAGGCAGCCAGACCAAATTCCGTATCATTGGCATAACCGACGACTTCCGCCTCACCAGAGAACCTGAATAGCGGTGCCAAAGGGCCGAAAGTTTCCTCTTTTGCTACTAAGGCATGTACAGGAACATCTGTCAGGATAGTCGGTTCGAAAAAATTTTCGCCCAATTCGTGACGCTTACCACCCGTGATAACTTTTGCACCTTTTGTCACGGCATCTTCAATGTGTAATTGGATTTTCCCTACAGCTGCATTGTCGATCAAGGGCCCCATGGTGACACCGTCTTTAAGTCCATCATCGACTTTGAACTCTTTTACTGCTGCCATCAGTTTTTCAGAAAAAGCGTCATAAACTTTTTCATGAATATAGATTCGATTTGCACAGACGCAAGTCTGTCCATTATTACGGTATTTGGAAATCAACAACCCTTCGACAGCAGCATCGAGATTGGCATCTTCAAAGACAATGAAAGGCGCATTACCACCAAGCTCCAACGACAGCTTTTTTATGTCGTGGGCACATTTCGACATCAGCAATCGGCCGGTAGTGGTAGAGCCGGTGAAAGTCAGCTTGCGTACTGTAGGGTTGCCTGTGAGTTCATCACCGATCTCGGCCGCCGTCCCCGTGACCACGTTGAAGACTCCTGCAGGAATCCCCGCACATTCAGCAAGATATGCAAGCGCGAGAGCAGAAAAGGGCGTCTGCGGAGCTGGTTTCAACACTATCGTACAACCTGCAGCAAGCGCCGGTGCGACCTTGCGTGTGACCATTGCCGAGGGAAAATTCCATGGTGTAATTGCCGCTGTTACACCAATCGACTGCTTAAGCACAAAGATGCGCTTATCCGGCTTCGGCGACGGAATGATGTCACCATAAACTCGCTTGGCCTCTTCAGCGAACCATTCGACAAAGGAGGCGGCATATTGGATTTCGCCCCGCGCCTCGGTCATCGGCTTGCCTTGCTCCAATACCATAAGATGCGCGAGTTCATCCAAGTGCTCGAGGATCAAGTCGAACCAGTTTCGCAGCAGTGCAGCCCGTTCCTTGGCTGGCAGAGCACGCCAAGGACGAAGCGCCCGGTCAGCAGCCTCGATAGCCTTCCGGGTTTCTTGTCTTCCCATTACAGGAACCGTGCCGACCAGAGTTCCATTTGCAGGATTGTGAATCGACTGAACTCGAGCGTCTAAGGCACCAATCCAACAACCATCGATAAAAGCTTGTTGTCGAAGCAAGGCAAGTTGGCTCATTATTTGAATACCATTTGGTTGTGACAATACTATTGGTCAGCGTTTTCTGCCCAATACTTGGGGCAACCCCAGAATTTCAGCGGCCTGCAAAGCCAACCAAAGGGCGACCACATCTCCCGTATTACCAAGTGAGCGACCAGTCAACTCCTCGATACGACGGATGCGATAGGTCAAGCTGGACTTATGGATATATAGCTTTTCGGCAGTGGACTGCCAGGAGCGATTCTGTTCGAGGAAGACCTTCAGCGTATAAAGCAACGAGGTGCGGGATGTCTTGTCATGTTCGGCTACGCTCCCGAGTACACTGCGAAAAGTTTCCCGCGCCTCTTCAAGGTTTTGAGGCAGCCATGGCAATTTTTCGGCGACCAGCGCGTAGAACACTACTGGCTGGTCGGAATTAGCATGGGTCACGGCAAGTCGAGCCTCGCGAGAGGCTTCGTCTAGACGCTCGAAATAGCTAACTTGATTACTCACCCCCATACCGGACTCAAGGATGTTTTGCACGGCAGGAGCAGAATCTCCGGGCAGGAGCAACAAAAGCTCTTCGTCCTGCGGGCAAAGTAAGAGCTGTATATCCGAACGCTCGAATAACGCTGCCCACTCGGGCAGAGACAGCCCGCCTCTCCGCGCTACTGCCAGATGCGCCGTGTCCAATGAGATACCAAATTGCAATAGGCGCTTGTCCGCCTGCTGGCGGGTTAGGCGGTGGTTCATCAGATCCTCGAGCAGCTCCGAGCCCAACCGAATGGCTCGCTCGTTTTCTACATGCAGCCGTTCCAGCGCGATACCAAGCACTGCAGATAGGTGGTTGAGCAAGCTGTAATCAAGGACATCTTGATCTGTGTGGTGTACCAACAGATCACATGTCCGGCGAGAGGGAATCGAGATGCCAAGAACCTCGCCATCCTCCAGCGGATAGTGGCGAACCACCGGCTGGGGATGAGAAAAATTCCGCTTTTGCAGCAGATCCTCTCGCAAACTCTCTGGCAGTTCGCGCCCCTTGGGCAGCCAGAGCTGTTGCGTCTGCGGATCCCAGAGCAGCAGCCAAGCCTGCACGTCCTTCTCTAGACGGTATAACAGGGTTTCAAGGTCGACACCCTCGATAGCCATACGGGCACTAACATATATCCGAGCAATGGCATTGCGCCGCTCGAACTCTTCATTACGTTGTGCATCAGCCACCGCACGGGTCACACTGGCAAAAGGCACACCATACTGCGTCATCAATACAGGAAAGCTCAGGCGTTCAGCAGTGTCCAGAAGAGCCTGCAAATTATCAGGTGCCTGCATATTCTCGCCGATCATCATGCCCGCCAGCCCAGCACATGATAGAGCTTCCACATATCGACCTTGCGCACAAGATTCAGATGGGATACCGATGCCGGTCGTCATCAGTAAATCATCCTCTCCCAGCCATTCGGTTGGCTCGGGCAATTCGCAGACATGTGCCCAACGAACCAACTGCCCCGTCCCTTCACTACCACTAAGCAGGCGAGTGCGCAGTTCAGGCATCTTGATGATGTCTATGATCCGAAGGGGCATTGGGGCCTCTGTATAAGGTTACGGTGGCACGTAAGAGAGTATGCCACGATAGCTGGGGAGTAAGAGGAGACGATATCCGGCTAACGCGACTTTATCTCATAGTCAGCTCAGAATTAGATAGGCCTTCCGGACAGTCTTCCGAATATTCCACTCCCCTTTCGAATTAGAGGTAAAGAAGATTATATCCCCAGCATAAAACTCAACGGGCTCGCCATCATCTGGAGTGAAACTACCCTCACCCTCGATGAAATAACTGTATTCTGACTGGGCAATCTGGCGGCGAAATCGCCCAGGAGTGCATTCCCAGATACCAGCACCGCCAACGGGCGTATCAGTGTGGCCAGCGGACCGAGTCATTGCAATTTGCGCACTGGTGGGTGCGCCCACTGCAGAGGAAGCGGTAAAGGCACTGTTGTCTTCAAGATGAATCAGCATCGGGGTCATAGTTGTTCTCTCAAGGTTTATCTTCGAGGCCGGACGGGGCTAGCTGTGCAAGCAGTCGGTCGAATACAGCAGCTGTCTGTCCCTGCAATTCTGCCTTTTCCTTGCGAATGACGGCACCGCGTACCATTTTTCCACCCAAATAACGGAAGGGCTCGGGTGGGAAAGCTTTGCACTTCCTTCTGATAAGAGAAGAACGGCTCCATTCATCGTCACGACCGAGTGCCAGACTGGCAAGGATGTGCCCGCCCAAACGACTGGGGCCAACACCATTGCCGCTCCAGCCTATTCCATAAAAAATGTTGGGCTGGCGGCGCAGTGAGCCAAACACGGGCAAACTGTCATAAGTACGATCGATAGGCCCTGACCAGTTATGAGAGATAGCATCCCGCGCGAGCATCGGATATGTCGCGAATAAATCTGAGCAGGTTTGCGCGATGCTATCTGCATCCTCGCTGAAAGTGCCGTTGATTTCCGAACGATATGCGATAGCCCCCGTCCCCTTGCCAAAGGCAATGCGCCCGTCATGTGTGGTGCGGTAGTAGTCGACCAGCAACTGTGAATCAGTGATTGATTCGCCGCCCGTCCAGCCGATGTCTTGGAACTGCGAGCCAAGCGGCCGCGTAACTACCATTGAACTGTTGACCGGAGTGAACAAGCACGCAAGCTCGGGAACTGACGCCGACCATGCGTTGGTCGCGAGCACCACTTTATTCGCCGTCAGCGTGCCGTTTGGGGTAATGAGTTGAGAGTGTTGATCAGACTGTATGCGCTCCACGGCTGAATGTTCGTGGATGATAACGCCTGCCTCCATTGCCACGCGACGCATGCCTTGAATTAATGCATAAGGCTGTACGGTGGCACCAGAAGCTTCAAAGACCCCCCCCAAATGCACGGGCGATCCTGTACGGCGACGCACCTCGCCAGTGGAAAGCCGCTGGAACGGCTGAACACCCAGCTTTTCGCAAGCATGTAATGTGCTGTTCCATGAATCTAGATGAGCAGGGGTGGTGGCGGTCCACAGCCAGCCCTTCTGCTCGAAATGCGCATCGATTGCATGCTCTCGGCAGAACTCTCCAAGCTCAGCAATAGATTGTTCCGTGCGGCGCCCCAGGAACAGTGCTTCCTCACTGCTGCAGAAGGACAATATAGAGGCGATCTTCGGCCACCAGGTCATGACGAAGCCGCCATTACGGCCCGACGCTCCGCCGCCGCAGATGTCCTGCTCGAGGATCACTACTCGGCAATCAGGCTCGTGCTGCTTGATGGTTATCGCAGTCCACAACCCTACATAGCCGCCGCCAATGATGGCAACATCTGCGTATTTTTCGCCAGTTAATGGTGGACACAAATCAGAAGGCGCCACAGATTCCTGCCAGTAGCTGCGCTTGAGAGGCTTTGAAGTACGGAATTTCATGATTCTTCCCTGTCGTTCGTGCAAGCCGGTGACTTCGGCCATAACACAAAGCATCTGCAAGTGGCGCGACGGTTATTGCCGCGCCACTGATCATTGTCGTGAAGAGGCCTCAGCCACGTAGCGCGGCAGTCGCAGCCTCGTCGACCTTCAGAGTGGAGGGATCAATAACTACGCCGTAAAGCTGCTTGGCTGCATCGATACTGATGTACTCGTCGATGACATCTTCCAACACGTCCTCAACCAAGCGCCTATTGGGGTTCCCCCAACCTCCACCACCGGTGCTTTCGAACATAAAGGTCTCACCGGGGCCGAACTTGTGCGAGGCAAGCAAAGGGTTATGCCAGTTGCCGTCATCGTCGATGCCACCGATTACTTCTGTTGTACCGTCACTGCGGATATGGCTGGACCTTTGTACGGCGCTGGCAAGGCCACCTGCTGCACCAGGGCTACCTGCCAGAGTGCGTGAGGTCTCCATGCCAAGCTCACCGCCGCCTAAGAATCGCACTTTGAAGACAGAGCCGAGGCCACCACGATACTGACCAGCGCCGGCCGAATCTTGACGCAACTCGAAAGCTTCATATGCAATTGGGAAGAACAGCTCGGCGGTTTCCGCCGCCATATTCATACAGTTCCCCAATGGGTCCATGGTAACGTTCATGCCATCTGAATAGGGTGTACCACCCCAGCCACCGGCCGGCAGGTCCGAGAACACGTCAGTCCTGCCTCCGGCATCCACGCAACTAGCGACAAACCAGTTGGCATCAGCGCCGGTCGACCCTGTGACCCGTTCTGGGATAGCTTTGGCCAGGGCCTGCCAAATCGCGCTGGTGACCTTGCCTGCCGTTAGCGTCGTGCAGCCGATGGTTGGCGCAGGCCATGTCGCGTTCAGCCAGCAGCCTTCAGGCAAGATCACCTCGATTGGGTTGAACAAGCCTTGGTTCTGAGGTGCATCCGGTGCCAGGAAAAACTGCAACGAATAGAGCGCTGCCGATATGGTGTTGGCCTTAGGAGAGTTGATCGCGCCTTGGCAGATTGGATCAGTGCCAGTAAAGTCGACCTTGATCGAAGTATCCTCAATCTCCAGCCTTACCTTGACTTTGACCCGATTCTGGGTAATGCCATCGGTATCAGCGTAGTCCTCGGCCTCATAGACTCCGTTCGGGATAGTGCGGATACTATCTCGCACCATCTTGTCCGTATAAGACTGGATCTTCTTCATCGCAGCGCTGACGATATCGACACCATAGCGATTGCAGGCGCGTTGCAGCTCATGCTCGGCTGCCAACAATGCGCCGAGATGGGCCTGCACATCACCCTTGATGAAATGTGGCGTGCGTGAATTGTTGAGGATGATAGCGAGAAGATCCTCATTCAACTTACCGCCGGTATAGATTTTCAACGGCGGCAAGCGAAGCCCCTCTGCCGCTATATGGGTGCTAAAGGCCTGACCACCAGCACCACCGCCACCCAAATCCATCCAGTGGCCGCGACTTACGCCATAGCCGATCAGTTGCTTCTTGTAGAAGATTGGCTTGATGAAGGTGATGTCGTTGATATGGGTGCCGCCCCGATAGGGATCGTTCAGCACCAATACGTCACCCTCATACACATTTTCCTGCCCGATTCCTTTCAATGCCTCCTCGGCCGAGAATTTCATTGCAGCAAGGTGGACCGGGCAGTTGGCAGCCTGGCTGAGCAGTTGTAGATCGGCGTCATAGATTGCGTTTGAAAAATCCAGCATGTCCGCCAAAATCGGAGAGAAAGACGACCGCTGAAGTACTGTCGCCATCCGATCGGAGGCAAACTCAAAGACGCTGCGCATCACCTCAAACGTGATCGGGTCAATGTTGATATCATTGTATTGACTCATATCTTTTCGTCCCCTTTTAGATTTGGATGTCGATGACCAACGCACCCATGGTGTTGACACGGGCATGTGTATGAGGCGGTAGGACCGTGCAGGCATGATCGTATTCGATGATTGCTGGACCTTCGATGCGATGATGAGTAGTCAACGACTCACCTTTATAGACGTTGCAGTTGATCCATGCCCCATCGAAATAGACATCGCGTTGTCCCTTGATGGCCGACTGGTCATCTTCTGAGCATTGCATTTCGACCGGAGGAGGATTGTCCATTTGACCGATCGCGGTGATGCTGAAAGAAACAAAGGCTGGGGCGAAATCATCCGAACTTACGCCGAACTCCTGCATGTGGACGCCATGGAAAGCCTTCTCGATATCAGGCAAGTTATCTGCGTTTAACGTCCCATTGGGCAGTGGAGTGTCAACCTCGTAGGATTGACCTACATAGCGCATCTGTGCACTGCGGATAATTTCTATCTCAGCGTCGTTGGAGAAGCCCTGGTGGATAAGCTCTTTCCGGGCCTTGGTTTCAAGCTCATTCAGGATTGTGTTGACTTTTTCTAAGTCAGCATCCTTCACTGGCGCATAATAGAAATGCTCAACATCCTGCCTCAGATCCATAACGGTTGCCCCGAAGGCCGAGGCGACACCGGCATGAGGCGGCACAATTACCTTCGGAATATTCATCGACTTGGCGACAAAACATGCCGCCAGTGCACCAGCACCTCCGAAACTGGTATAGACAAAATCACGCGGATCTCGGCCGCGGGCTACCAACACCTTTTTGACCGCCTGAGCCATGTATTCACAACCGATACGGATCATACCCTCAGCGGTGGCTAGCGTGGGCAAGCCGATCTCGCCGGCAAGTTTCTCCATAGCCATTTGAGAGGCTTTTACATCAAGATTTATCTTTCCATTCAACGTTGGATCCAGACGCCCCAATAGCAAATTAGCATCGGTGATGGTGGGCTGAGTCCCGCCCCTGCCATAGCAGACGGGACCCGGCTCCGAACCGGCGCTTTTCGGTCCGACACGGAGCGAGCCACCCGCATCGACCCAGCCGATCGAGCCGCCGCCCGAGCCAACGCTATGGATATCCAGCATAGGAACTACAATTGGAACTTCCCACTCCAGCTCATGATCACGAGTGATTAGTCCCTTGCCATGCTCTACGATGGAGACATCGAAGCTGGTGCCACCGACATCGGTGTGCAGAATACGCTCAAACCCGACTTTCTCAGTCAGATAGCCTGCATAGGCCACGCCTCCTGCCGGACCGGACTCCAGCATATCCTCTGGGTGTTGCCGCGCCGCATCCGCCGACATCACACCACCGCTGCTCTTCAGAATCAGAAGTTTCCCGGAGAAACCGTTCTGGCTCAGTCGGTTCTCCAGGTCGTCCATGTACTTAACCATCACTGGCATGCAAGCAGCACGCACCGCAGTGGTGACGAAACGACCATGCTCGCGGAATATAGGTCGAGTCTCGGAGGACAGCACAATATGTATATCCGGGCAGCATTCGCGTAAGATATCGCGCATCTGCTCTTCATGCTTTCCGCTTGCGTAGGAGTTGATGAAGCCGATGGCGACAGACTGGATCTTCGCGGCCTTGACCTTTTCTGCCACCTCACGTGCTGCGGTAACATCCAGGGGACGTTCACTCTCACCGTGGACATTGGTTCGCTCGGGAACAGTAAAGCGATACCGGCGGTTGATTATCGGCTTGGGTTTCGTCTGGTAAGGATCGTAGAGGTGCTGGCGATGCTGTCGACCGATTTCTATGGTATCGCGAAAACCTTCGGTAGTGATGAGGGCCGCATTCGGGTAGCTGCGCTCGATCAACGCGTTGGTTGCCGTTGTCGTACCATGCATGAGATACGAGATATCAGAGATATCGATTCCAGCTTTTTCAATCGATTCCAGAACGGCGATCGAACGATCTTGCTTTGTTGTAAGTACTTTGGCGGAAACTTGCTTACCAGTTCTTTCCTCCCATGCAAACAAGTCTGTAAACGTACCACCTACGTCTATTCCTACTCTCCACATTGTAAGCTCCTCGCATTCATCTGTTTATTGTCGGGTGCCTTGGCAGGATAGCTCCATGGCACCCTCTCGAGGGAATTGCACGAAAATAGGAATTTGAATTTATTTTTCATGCATTCTTACTAAACACCAACACATAGAACTTCTATCTCTTCGAACAATTATTTGTTTGAACTAATTTTTTCTACTTCTATTTGTGACCGCCCCATAGCTCCTTGCTAATGGTTCGGGTCGATAGGCTTACCCATTGTCATGCCGGGTAATATTCTATTCAGTACAATTAGGTGCGTAATCCAAGCATCTGAACCATCAAGGGGCTCAGCAGATCACTAGCATCTCGCTGGTCGAGGTCAACGACGCGGCAATCTGCCAGTAGCTCCGAGACACCTATATGCTGAAGCCACTTTAGTGGCCATAATCTTTGATATCCGGCCCTTGAGACTCAGCGTCAGTTGCTAGGAATGTTCACTAGCACTGTCGATTGCCCCGGCCGAGCTCCTGATTTCGCTGATTGGACAGCCAGAGGTTCAGCGGGCTGCCGAACCGCATTTGTCGATAGGCCCGCGGCCTCCTCGAAGTGCCGGAGCCGGGGTTGGGTCATCATGCTCGCCTTCGTGATAAAGAAAAGGGGCGAGCTACCCCCTGAGGGGAAGGCATCACCTCCTCAGGATAGCGAATGCGCTAAGATCCACTTGAATTGCCGTGCTTGCGGGTCATAGAAATGTGCGTTCTCCCCAGCACGTTTTCATTGAGCCTCTGATCCTGACGCTCATATTCGTTTGATATGCAGGTGACCATATCGAGAGTGCTAAAGGCTTGCTGCATACATGCCTCATTACGATTGCGGTTTTTCGTTACTGTAAGCGACAGAGCTAACCAGCAGGGTAGCTACGAGCAGGGGGGGCGGATATCTAGACTTTGCATGGCGCTATTTACCTCTTTTTATGCTGAAGCGTGCTCATGGCTAGAAGAGGGAGTGGTCTTTAATAGCCACAAAAAAGACACAAGGACAGTCAACCTCAGCGTTTTGCTGCGGACTCTAGCCCAGTGGAAAACGGCTGCCGAGTCAAAGCCACAGCTTCTATTGTTAAAATAGCCAATTATTCTGAAGTTGATAGATAATTTCATGATTGAACGGCACACGGGTCGATCGCACATAACAGCAGAGTATGCCGAATCGTGAACTGACGGTTTTTACAAGGTGCCGACGTTACGGCGTTAACGAATGGGCTAGCTGAGGCTGCCAAAAAAAGGTTCTGACCAAGCCGGCTAAAGCCCCAGTGGCTTTTGGTACGAAATGCCCGCTTTTGGTTATCGGCCATTGCACTTTGCCCGTCGGCATCACGGATATAGCGAGCGAGTGTTATGGCGGCTTTCTGACCGTAGCGCGCACCCGGAGAGGCGCATGTCCAAACATGCCGCAGCATGATGGCAAGGTCAGGCGCGTGCTTATCCAAATACGCCAGCCCATAGGTGCAGGCTTCCCGACAGCAAGAAGGGCTCAGGTCGGGTACATTGCCAACCCCACTGTGCGTTGGGTTTGGCAAAGCTGTATGAGTTACTAGTAATTTCAACTGTAGGCGCATAGGTTTAAAGCGCTTGGGTTTCAGTCAGGCTGCTTGATGCCTGAGTGGGTAAATGCTGTGTAGTTGAAAGGGATGCTGCCTTCAAAGAATGATGATCGGTGCAACTGATGTCGCTCTATATGAGCCTACTTCTTTTGCTGATAAATAAAAGCCGCCACGCGTTAGCGTCGGCGGCAGGCTAATGCTTCTACTCTCTAGCGCTATTGTGCCTGCAACATAGGTGTCTCTGGCCGCCAGAAAACGTTTTGCCCAATCCGGCTAAAGCCCCACTGGCTTTTGCTACGAAACGCACGTTGTTGGTTATCTGTCATGGCGCTTTGCCCATCTGCATCACGAATGTAGCGAGCCAGTGTCATGGCGGCTGGCTGGCCATAACGCGCCCCCGGGGAAGCGCATGTCCAGATATGGCGTAAGGTCATCGCAATATCAGGCTCATGTTGGTCTAAATAGGCAAGGCCATAGGCACACGCTTCTAGCGTAAACGCATCGTGGCTACAGAGCTTCCACGCCGCGTTAGGCTTGCCTTTCGAGTCGTAGGTATACGTCTTACCAATATCGTGCAACAGCCCCGCTACAAAGCACGTTTCCTGCATCAGGCGCGGCATAGCTGGCTCATTTAAGCGCAGCATGGCAACAGCATTATTCGCGACGTTCAGCGAATGCTCTAGCAGCCCACCTGGATAGGCGTGGTGGTAGGTCACGCTGGCGGGTGCATTCAGAAACGCCTCGATACGGTCCTTACGTTCCAATACCCGTGTTAAAAAACTGCGTAAGTGCTCCGATTGCAGCGACTGTACGGTCTTCACTAATTGATCGAACACCGCTGGTGCGGGGGCGTACACACGTGGTAGCGATTGTAGCGTGTCCAGTGAGTGGACTTCCTCACGGGTCGCCTTGCGGAACTCATCAAGTAGGAATTGGCCTGATAAGCACTTTACTCCTGATGCAGTAACAAAATCCAAATGGCCAATGCGCTCAGGTACGTGTGTCTTGGCCAAATTCAGCATTGCGATACGATCACCTTCGCAGTCGCTTAGCCGAAGCTTTAGAAAAGGCGTTTTTGCATTGTCGAACTCCACCACGCGCCCCGTAAGGCGATAAGTGCCCGTAAAAGTGCGAGACAGGTGTGCTGGAGCTTGTTGATTAGGCAGTTTCATGGCGGTGCTCCTTCTCGGGCTTGGTGGATGTGGCATTGCCTAATAAACGCTCGAAGGCTGAGCCGTCCATACGCGTGGCATTAGGCACATAGCGCGAATAGACCTTAAACAGCATCTCGGTTGAACTGTGGCCTAACATGCGCGCTACCCACTCTGGGTTCTCACCCGAGGCTAGAAACAGCGTCGCGGCAGTATGGCGCGTTTGGTACGGGCGGCGTTTGGTCATCCCCAGTGACCGTAGTAGGGGATACCACACGCGTTTCGTCACGTTGTTGTGATCAAGCGGCTGCCCCAGTTGATTGCAGAACACGTACTGGCTCATACGCCCAGTTGCGGCGTACTGCGTTTTTAAAGCGTCGTATACCTGCCCAAACATGGGGATTTCACGCTGTGAGCCATCAGTCTTGGTGTATTCCGTTTCGCCATTGATCAATGTTTCGCGCACCAAGATTTCTCGTTTAGCGAAATCGACATTTTTCCACTTCAATCCATCTATCTCACCGGTACGCATACCGGTAAAAAAGCGCACCGTGTAGTAGTTGCGATAGTCGGGGCGCACGTTATCAATGATGCGGTGGACTTCATGGAGCGAGAAGGGCTCGATGTGCGTCTTCTGTAGCTTTAAGGGTTTGATGTTTTTGTAAGGCGTCTCGAAATCGAAACGCTCGGCCGCCTCATCGAGCACCATACGCAAAATGGACATATGGCTGTTGATCGTTTTAGGCGATACCAGCCCCGTGGCCCCACGGCCCTTGCGCTTGGCTAGTTTGGTGCGGAACGCCAGGATGTCCGCCTTGGTGATATCTCCGATGTGTTTTTTCCCAAACGCTGGCTTCAACGAGCTATCCAAGATCGAACTCACATTGCGGACGTGGGAAGCACGCCACTGGATTTTGCTCTCGTCGAACCACTGATCAGAAAAATCATTGAAGAGTGGTGTCTCCACAGCCGGTAGAGTGTTCTCGATCTGGGCAGATTGAAGAGTTTGGTTTTTAGCGGTGTTATTTAACCCCAACTTCTGCAAATTTTTACTGCCAGGGAAAAACTCGGCATAGTCGAGATCATCTAGCAAAATCTTTGCTTCTACCTTTGCCAGTAATTGCTCCACCTTTTTTCTGTTAGTAGGCGTGTCTTTCAGTGCGGTTTGTTCACGCAACCGTAGGCCTTGGTAGAAAAAATCCAGATAGAGCTTACCCGTCTCTTTTCGTTGGCGAACCTTACCCATGGCTATAGCCTCCATTTGCCATCGGAATGGAAATAGTGCCATGAGCGGCTTTCAGCATTTCTTTTTCAACGGCTTCCCATAAGAACAAAATTTTCCGTCGGCCAAATGGCTTGATGTAGTGGGTGCCCTCGATAAGGACGCTGTCTTTTAGCTGCTGTCGGATAGTACGGCAGTCGTACTTGATGCGCTGGGCAAGCTCTTCGGTCGTGAGATAGGTATAAGATGATTCCATCGAAAGCCTCCAAAAGGAGTGGTATTCTGCGTGACTAAAAGGCATTCCAAATATCAGAATGTCACCCTGAATGGCATTTTAGGCAGCAAAAAACCATTTGCAAGCGTTTTTTGCCATTCAGGATGACAAAAAGCATTTACAGGAGGTTTTGATGGTTCGTTGTCATCTTGCGCGCTTGATGGGCGAGCACAAAATGAAGATCGTTGATGTGGCGCGTGAAACAGGTTTGAACCGCAACACCATCACGCTGCTTTACAAAGAAACAGCTCAGCGCATTGAGTTGGACGCGCTGGATAAGTTATGCAAATTATTTAACTGTGGGGTAGGGGATTTGCTCGAATTTGATGACGATCGGGGAAAATAAACAATCACAAAGCGATAAGACAGTCGGTTGCCTTAAGGTCGTAGGAAAAAATTTCTGAGGGAGAGAAAAAAGCCAATGTGTCACATATACGTCACAGATATGTCACAGGAAGTTAGCCAGCAAATAAAAACAAAAAAGGCAGATCAGTAAGTAACTGATCTGCCTTTCAAAATATTGGTAGCGGGGACCGGATTTGAACCGATGACCTTCGGGTTATGAGCCCGACGAGCTACCAGACTGCTCCACCCCGCATCAACGTGTGGCGTATTCTACAGAGATTTCTCATGAAGTCAATAAGGGGATTAACACGTTCGGCTTATGGCAGTAGCGAGCATCCTGCTGCAACATGAGAGGAGTGCAGCTATGCTTTAGATAGCCATAACAAAAAGCTTACGTTGGTGCCTTGCTCAAGCCAGTAATGCACTAGGGTAATACAGGCGCAACCGCGCTTATTCACAATGGCTTGTGACACAACCCATATACTTTTAGACCCAAGCCATTTGTCATTTCAGGGAGGTAGTCAATGACCAATCAAGCCCCCGTCGCCTGGGTAACTGGTGGAACTGGTGGTATCGGTACGGCAATTTGTCGTTCGTTGGCAGATGCGGGATATTTGGTTGTTGCGGGTTACCGCAACCCCGATAAGGCCAAAACCTGGCTAGAAACGCAGCGTGCTGACGGCTATAACAATATCGAATTGTCCGGCGTCGACCTTTCTGACCATAATGCTTGCCTGGAAGGTGCCCGTGAAATTCATGATAAGTACGGCCCCATCAGTGTGCTAGTGAACTGTGCGGGTATTACCCGTGATGGCACCATGAAGAAAATGTCTTACGAGCAGTGGTACGAAGTGCTCGATACCAACCTCAACAGTGTTTTTAATACCTGCCGTAGTGTCATTGAGATGATGCTTGAAAGTGGTTATGGCCGGATCATCAATATTTCATCCATCAATGGCCGTAAGGGGCAGTTTGGTCAGGTGAACTACGCGGCGGCGAAAGCCGGTATGCACGGCTTGACCATGTCGCTGGCGCAGGAAACGGCGACCAAAGGGATCACGGTTAACACGGTATCGCCTGGTTATATCGCTACCGATATGATCATGAATATTCCCGAAAAAGTGCGCGAAGCCATTCGGGAAACAATCCCAGTGAAGCGCTATGGCACGCCAGAAGAGATTGGCCGCTTGGTCACTTTCTTAGCCGACAAGGAATCAGGGTTTATTACCGGTGCTAACATTGATATCAACGGTGGTCAGTTTATGGGCTAGGGGTTCGCCACTGGCTGATAAACACTAGCTCCTTGACTCAGAGGAGAACGCAAACGGGAGGCGCTCAGCCTCCCGTTGTTATTGATGTGTTCGTCATTTGTTAAGGCAGGGGAACTCTTGCCAAGCGGCTTAGCAGGTTATCCAACTCTTCTACTTCTTCATCCCATAGTGCGGCAGGCATCGGTCCCAGTGCCAAAAGCGCGGCTAGAATGTCGGTGACTTCTTCATCACGACTGCGCTCCTGGCTGAAAGCCTCGTTCAAGCGTTCTACCTGGATGGCTAGTCGCAGCGGCTCATCGCTTTGCCGGACGCTACCAATGGCCAACATAGAGAGATGTACCCTCAATCGGGCGAGAGACTCCGCCAGCTTGGCATAGTCATTATCAGATAATGGCACCGCTACACGATGGCGCTGCTGATTGCGGGTGGTGTGTGCTTCTTTAAAGGCGGGAGGAAGGGGGGAGCTGAGTGCCGCTTGCGCGTCCACCTCGGTGGGTGTTCCCTCGCCAAGGTAGCTCTGGTCGGCGGCCAAGTGAGCATTCACTAGCGGCATAATGGCGTGCCACTGCTGAATCGTACTGGCGACGGCGAGACGATTTAAGCGTTCGCGTCGCGCCCGCACAATGCCGCTCATGCGTCGCTGCATGCCTTCGCTGCGACGATTGCGTGGCAGCGGCTCGAGCTGGTTGGCCTGGTTTAGAAAGTTATCCAATGTGGCGGCTTCGCTGGCCTCAATGGGCTGCCAGCTATCCATTTGATTGATGAGCGCTTGCATCTCATCAAGCTGCTGTTGTTGGCGTGCCGCTTGCTCATTTTTATGCGCATCGCGCTGGGCAAAAAGCTGGTCACACTCATGTCGAAAGGTTTGCCACAACGTTTGCTCTTCGCCTTTTGGGGCTCGCCCGAGCGCTCGCCACTGCTCTTGTAGCTGTTTGGTGTGGTGAATGCGTTGTGCCAAAGGCTGGCTGTCATCACTGCGCAGCGCGGACACCTGATTGATCAGCTCCCGTTTCTGTGAGGCGATCGTGTCGGCACGCTGATCAATTAGCGCCTGTAGCTGATGACGAATAGTGCCAAAGCGGCGACCAACGGCTTCTGAGCGGTCACGGGGTACCGGGCTGTAGTGACGCCATTGGTGGCGTGCCTTGTCGCGAATTTGCCGAAGGACATCGGGGTCGGCGTTTTCAGCCGGCTGGGCCAGCAAGCTTTCAAGTTGATCGCATAGCGCTTCGCGGGCTTGAAGGTTGGTCTCACGCTCTTTGCTAAGCTGATCCCGCCAAGGAGCGAGACGCTCATGAATACGGTCCGAGGCGCTGCGAAAACGAGCGGACTGTTCGCGGTTGGCCGCTGCATCACCTAGTGATTTCCACTCTTTAACCAACTGACGATGGTGACGGTCAAGCGCTTCTTCTGCCATGTGAAGGTCGTTGGCTAACGCTTCAATGCTGGCACATAGCTGCTCACGCTTTGGTCCGGCGACAAACCCACGCCAATCGCGTAACTCCGCTAGCCGTGCTGCTAAGTGCTTCAAGCGAGTTTTGAGCGGTTGAGCGGCAGCGCTTTCTAGCTCTTCAATACGAGGTTTAAGCCGCTGGTGTAGGCGGCTGGCGCTTTTGAAGGCGCCACGCTCTAGCAAGCGCTCAAAGGAATCGAGTTCGCCCGCATAGGTCGTGAGTGTGGCTTGATCTTCCGCCGGAGGCGATGGGGCGGTAGTTTCGTCGCTAAGTACCGCATGGGCCCGATCCAATAGCGCGGGGGGCGTTAACGTGTCGGGCCATTGGCACTCGCTAACCTGTGCCGCCAAGGTGGCGTGGTCACCATTAGCCAGCGCTGTTTCCATATTGGCGCTAACCACGCACCAGCGTTGCCAAGCTTCCAGGCATTGATCGTAGTGTTGAATCGCTACCGTATAACGCTGGCGTATAGTGTCGCTCGGCGGATGCATATCGGAAAGCGTTTGCCAGCGCTGGCCGAGTAGCTGGCGCTGAGCGCGCAGGCTGTCTATGTCCTGTACGGTCATGGCAGAGGCGTGACGTAGGCCGTCGAGGGTTTCTTCAATCCCTTCAAGTAACTGTTCGCGCGTGTTTTCGGCTTCGTCGCGGCGCTCTGCGCTCTGTTGGCGAGCCTGCTCTTGAGTCTCATGATCGTGCAGTGTTTTGCGGCAATTGAGCAGCGCTTGGTGAAAACGCTGCTCCTGCTCAACGGTTGGTGGTTGAGTGAGTTGTTCCCATTGCCGTTCAAGATGCCGGAAACGGCCGCCGTAAAGCGGCTCCCACGGTGCGCGGGCATGCTGTTCCAGTTGGCTAAGCAGTGTTTCACGCTGCTGTGCTTCAGCTTCTAGCCACTGCGCATCGCTACGTAAGCGGTTAAGGCGTTCCCGCGCTAAACGAACCACTTGGCGGTCACGGCGTGCTTCTTTCAATAAGCGTTTGAGTCCCTCTTCATCCTCAATGCGCTCAGCAGCCTGGTGACGAACCGCGGCCACGCCGTTATGGCAGGCCTGATGTATCAGGTCGTTCTCATCAGTAAGCTTGCTCAATGCCATTAAGCGTAATGTTAGATTGTCGGCCTGTAAGGCCACCGCGTTTAACGCTCGCGGCTCTTCAACAAGCTCAACCAGCGCTTGACGCTGCTGCAGGTCGGTATGGCCTTCACGCCCGCTTAGCCGTTGGCAAACCGCATTGAACCAGGCTTCATTTTGCTGATGATGCGGATAAGCATCGACTAAGCCTGCGCAGTCATCCAACGCCAGCAGCGCAGCAAGGCGTATCTGGCTATCGGGATCTTGAGAGAGCGACTGCAGCGCCTGGCGCTGTTCTGATTGTTCAGGGTCGAGTCGCTGGAGGGCCTGACGACGTACTTCGGGGTCGGGATGCTGCCACCGAGGTGCGAACAGGCGTCTTAACAGTCCGTGCATGGATCATCC
Organism: Vreelandella arctica; assembly: GCF_037070215.1. Taxonomy (NCBI): domain Bacteria; kingdom Pseudomonadati; phylum Pseudomonadota; class Gammaproteobacteria; order Oceanospirillales; family Halomonadaceae; genus Vreelandella; species Vreelandella arctica. Next base: position 52,823 of record NZ_JBANSN010000003.1, read on the forward strand.
TGCTGGTGCGTAGCGTGAAAAAAATCGTTAGTCAGCAATGCGGCGGTTGCAGTCGCCGGCGCTGTCGCTTAGCTTGGCCTTACTATCTTGTAATAAGCATGGTGTGGTAAGCGACTATTTTCTAGACCACAATGCGTGATAGTACGCTACCTTTATCTTATCTGAACATGACAGGGAGTTCGGCCATGAGCCTTAACGTGGATAGTGCCGCAGTGGCCTTTACCTTCAAAGGCGGCATGCTGCCGATGACCGTCATGGAGCTAAGTAGCGCTGACCCGGAACGAATCCGGCAGCAGTTGGCTGGCAAACTTTCCCAATCGCCTGCTTTCTTTCAGCATACACCGGTTGTGCTCAGCGTGGAAAAGCTAGATGAACCGCACTTAGCCCTTGAGCGTATTTGTGCCGTGTGCCGCGACCATAAGCTATTGCCGGTAGCAGTGCGCGGTGGCGCTGAGCCTGTGCGCCAGTCGGCCTGGGCGCTGGGGTTGGGTTGGTTCCCGCCGGTCGAAGAGGGGCGTCCGCGGGTGCTCGAAAGCGTTAATAGCTCTCCCGTGCAGGAAGACAGCCGTGAAGAGGCTCCCATAAGCGACGTAGACGCTCCGGCACTTGCCACTCGCCTATACCGTGGTACCGTTCGCTCGGGGCAGCAGGTTAGTGCTTCTGAAGGGGATTTGGTCGTGATTGGGGCGGTAAATGCGGGGGCAGAAGTGCTTGCAGCAGGCAGTATTCATGTTTACGGCGCGCTGCGTGGCCGTGCTCTCGCAGGTATCCATGGCAACACCCAGGCGGGTATTTACTGCCGTGAGCTGGAAGCCGAGTTGCTGTCAGTGGCAGGCAATTACAAACGTTCGGAAGATATTGATGCACAGCTTCTGGGGCGCCCCACAGAAGTTCACTTTACAAAAGAACAGCTTGAAATTAAGCCATTAGGCTAATGTATTGGTATGAGGCTGCGTTGGTGTTTCATGACTAGCGACGCCGAAGACGCTATCCGTTACAGTATGGCTTGTTGATGACATTGACGTTCCCGTTATGCGCAGAGCGGCATAATGACTCGCGCTCGCGAAGAACGACTTCAAGAAGGAAGTGACTCTTGGCCAAGATAATTGTAGTGACCTCTGGTAAAGGAGGGGTCGGCAAAACCACCAGTGCGGCGGCAATTTCCACAGGGCTTGCGCTGCGCGGTAAAAAAACCGTCGTCATCGATTTTGATGTAGGTCTGCGTAATCTTGATCTCATCATGGGCTGTGAACGGCGTGTGGTATATGACTTAGTCAACGTGATTCAAGGCGAAGCGGGGCTTAATCAAGCGCTGATTCGTGATAAACGCGTCGAAAATTTGTTTATTTTGCCGGCTTCTCAAACCCGCGATAAAGATGCCCTGACCCAGGAAGGCGTCGCGGAAATTCTCGAGAAGTTGAAAGAAGACTTCGATTACATTCTTTGCGATTCACCCGCCGGTATTGAGCGTGGTGCTCAGTTGGCGATGTATTTTGCCGATGAAGCCATCGTGGTTACCAACCCTGAAGTATCGTCAGTGCGCGATTCTGACCGTATTTTAGGGCTGCTTGCCTCTAAAACCCGGCGTGCGGAGCAGGGCGAAGACCCTATCAAGGAGCACCTGCTGGTTACCCGTTATAACCCGGAACGCGTTACCTCCGGCGACATGCTGACGCTGGACGATATCCGTGAAATACTGGCGATCAACCTGTTGGGCTTGATTCCTGAGTCAGAAGCCGTACTGCGTGCTTCCAACCAGGGCGTACCAGTTACTCACGATATCGCGAGTGACGCGGGCCAAGCCTATAGCGACACCGTATCTCGCCTGCTCGGTGAAGACATGCCGCTGCGTTTCCACGAAATGCAACGTAAAAGCCTGCTGAGCCGCATGTTCGGGGGAGGTCGTCGATGAAACTGCTGGAGTTCTTGAAGCGTGAGCGCAGGAAATCCGCCTCGGTAGCCAAAGAACGTTTGCAAATTATTGTGGCGCATCAGCGTAGCCAGCGCGGTCAGCCCGACTATATGCCGCTGCTTGAGCGCGAACTGCTTGAAGTAATTCGCCGTTACGTGCATGTAGATGACGATGCCATTCAGATTTCATTGGATAGCGAAGACAACTGCTCCGTGCTGGAGCTAAACGTTACGCTTCCCAAGAGCGGATCTTAAGAGCGTAAGACGCGGCGAAAGGGGTAGCGGGTGTGCTACGCTTGGGCTTTTCATTGCCCAGCGGAGTGTTTGTTCATGGCGCCACCCAATGCTGCCCCTGCCAGTTTTCTCTGGCATGACTATGAAACCTTCGGGGCTGACCCGCGTCGCGATCGTCCAGCCCAGTTCGCAGCCCTGCGCACTGATGCCGAATTGAACGAGATCGGCGAGCCGATTGAGCTCTACTGCAAACCGGCCGATGACTATTTACCGCACCCCGCCGCCTGTTTGATCACCGGTATTACCCCTCAAAAAGCGCAACGCCATGGCTTGGCTGAAGCAGAGTTCGCGGGCGAAATTCAGCGCCATATGAGTGAACCGGGCACCTGCGTAGTCGGCTACAACAGCCTGCGCTTTGATGACGAAGTGTCCCGCCACCTATTTTACCGAAATCTGCTCGACCCCTATTCCCGCGAGTGGCAAAACGGCAACTCCCGCTGGGATTTGATTGATGTGGTGCGCGCTTTTTATGCGTTGCGCCCTACGGGCATCGAGTGGCCGCTGCGCGAAGATGGTGCGCCCAGTTTTAAGCTTGAGCACTTAACGGCAGCGAACGGTATTGCCCATGAGGGGGCTCATGACGCAGTGGCCGATGTGCGCGCAACAATCGCCTTGGCGCGTCTTCTCAAGGAGCGCAATGCGAAGCTGTTTGATTACTTGCTCGGCCTGCGCGGTAAGCGTGCGGTGGCTAAGCAGCTCGACTTGGCCAATGCCAAACCTCTATTGCATATTTCCCGCCGTTATCCCGCTAGCCGTGGCTGCAGCGCCCTGGTGATGCCGTTGGCTGAACACCCGACCAACCCCAACGGGGTCATCGTTTACGATTTAAGCATTGATCCCAGCGATATGCTTAGTATGTCGGTGGAACAGATTCGTGACCGTGTGTTTGTTAGTCAGCAAGATTTGGCCGAAGGCGATGTACGCATTCCGCTGAAAGTGATTCATATCAACCGCTGCCCGGTGGTCTTTCCTGCCAGTGCCTTAAAAGATGTCGATGGGCCACAAAAGGGGGAGTATGGCTCTATCGTTGAACGTTTAGGCTTGGATGTGACGGCCTGTCGGCAGCATTGGAAAACCCTGCGTGATGCCAGCGGTGTGGCTGAGAAGGTCGCAGAGGTATTTAACGCAGGCTATGAAGATGCACCGCAAGACCCAGATCTAATGCTCTATTCAGGCAGCTTCTTTTCCGCCGCCGACCGCCAGCAGATGGAGCGTGTGCGTGAAATGGAGCCGTGGGACTTAGTGGGGCAGCGTTTTGCGTTCCAAGATCCACGCTTGGAAGAGATGTTGTTTCGCTTTCGTGCGCGTAGCTACCCCGACACCTTGGAAGGCGAAGAGCGTGAGCAGTGGGAGGCGTATCGCTGGATGCGCATTAATGACCCTGCGCTAGCGGGCTTTACATTAAAGGCGTTTGCGCGGGAGATCGCTCAGTACAATCAGCAAACGCTTACTGATCGCGAGCGGCAGATTCTGGAAGAGCTGGTCATGTTCGTCGAAGCCATGATGCCAGCTCAGGCGTTTGACGCCTGAGCCGCTATCAATAACGAGTCGTTACAATTAAGTGTTACGGGGTGGCTTGCTGCTCATGCACGCTGGGCAGTGGTGAGCGGGCCTCCCGATAATCGGCGACATCGCTGGGTTCATCGCCTGGATTGAAACGCACGTCTAGCATGTGTTCACGTAGCGATGGCCAAAGGGCCTTGATGTCATCAAGGCTAACGTTAAGGGCTAATTCCGCCAGTTGTTCACGGCGGTCAAAGCGCACGTCTTCCAGAGCCGTGGCCTGCCAGTAGCGGTTGGCCATGCCCGATAAGCTCGTGTCGCGCTGGCGCAGCTGGTCGTGAACTGCTTGGCGGTGGGGCGCTAACGCTTCGTCGCTTAACTGATCGAGTCGCTGGCCAGCGTCCTCAAGAAACGCATCCATCCGCTCGGCGATCGTATCGCTGTCGGCATCTGGCGATTGCACCACTAACGCAATGCCCGGTGCTTCTAGAAGGGGCGAATAGCCAGCGTTAACGATGTAGCCAAGTTGCTGTTCAGTGCGCAGCTGCTGGTAGAACGGCGTATCCAACCACTGGGCAATCACGCTGGTTGTCGCTTGCTCTTCAGGGGTGTGATCACGCGCTTGCAGATAGCGCAGCACCAACGATTCATCTCGCGAGCTATGAGGGTGAAGCACAGTGTGCTCTTTATTTACCGCCAGCGGGGTTAGGCTGGGTATCTCCTCGCGGGTTAAGCGTGGACGTAGTTCGGCGCGTATCAGCTCTGCTTGTTCGCGAGCCAGCTCGGCATCAAGATTGCCGACTGCCATGGCATCGACATAGAGATCATCCAGAAAACGTTGGCGGAAATTCTCTAGGTGGTGACGGTCAAAGCGTTCACTGGCGGCGAGTAGATCCGCAGTCGACCACTGAGGTGTAAGCAAGGCTTCGCCCAGTGTACGGCTGGCTTGGCCATATAACGACGCCTGGGGCGCGTTGCGCCATTCACGCTGCAGCTGGTAACGCACGCGCTCAAAAGCACCGTCGTCAATCTCTGCGTTTTTAAGCTGCTCAATCGCCTGCTCGATTAGGGGCGTTTGCCCGTCCCGCCAGCCTGAGAACGAAAGCGTCATGCCGCGGGAGTGCGGGTAAGCGCTAAACGATTGGCCTGCCAGCCACGCCGGGTAGAGAGATTCATTCAGGCTGTCGTTAAGCCAACTGGCGAGCAGCCGGGTAAGCACTGCCTCTTGGGCGGAGTAGCTAGCGGTTGGGTTTTGCAAGCTGACACGCCACTCGACGCTGGGGGTGTTAAAGCGCGCAGCTTGCATATGCCAGGTAGTAAATGATGGCGTATCGACCAGCAGGCTGGGGTGCTCATCCTGCCCTTCCAGCAAGGTTAAGTCATTGGCGATAAACGGGTTGGGGCCGGGCAGCGCTAAGCCGCTTAAGGCTTGACCAGGCTGGTCGGGCGTTTGCTCGCGCCACTCAGTGTTGAACCAGGGGGACACGGTATCGCTCTCCACGTCCGGCGCTGAGTAGAAGCGCAGCATATTATCCGCCGTTAGTGCGTCCAGGTACTCTTGTTGACGCTCGGCATCAGGGCCATCCATGCGGTAAGCCGCGTACTGCACATCTTCTACCGGGTAGCGCGAGAGGCTCATGGAGAGGCGCGTCGCTTCCTGCTGAGGTGCACCATGCTGCTGGAAACGGAACCCCTGCTCGTTAAGGTCTGCCTGTTCCTCGTAGCGCCACTCGGCGAGGCCGTCGTTACGCAGCTGCTCAATGGCCGCCAACAGGGTGGCTTCAATATCGTCCAGACGCCCGGCGCCCGCCGGGGTCAGACTGATGGAAACAGTGAACAGTGCCTCGTTTCCGTCGCCCCGGCCAACGCCAGCGGAAAGACCGTCGGCAAGCCCTGCATCGCGCAGTACCGCCAGCAGGCTGCCATCGCCTTCATCGCCGAGTAAATGGGCGATCAGTTGTGTTGGTTTTGTACGGTAGTCGTCAGTGGGGTCGGGTACTGGGAAGTAGAAGCGTAGCTGGCGCCGGTTTTGCAGCGATTGGCGTTCGATATAGCGGGGGAGGGTATCCGACTCCACTAACGGCGCTTCTATACTCGGCACGTTCAAATCGTTGTCGGGAATAGCGGCAAAGCGTTCGGCGACCCACTCTTCCAGCTGATCCAGTGGTTGGGGCGCGACAATGGCCAGATTCATGACATTGGCGTCGTAATGCCGGTGATAAAAATCAATCACTCGCTCGCGCAGAGGTGTTTCGCCTTCAGGTGGGCTGGCTAATGTCTCGCGGCTACCGACGGCAAACCCGGTGGTGGGGTTGTCAGGGTTGAGTAGCTGATTCAGGACATCGTTTTCACGCCGCGATTCGTCACGGATCCGCGCCATATACTCCGAGTGAACAATATTGCGCTCGCTTTCCAGGTGATCCGCATTGAACAGCGGCGAAAGGAAAAACTCGCTGAAGCGGTCAAGCGCGCCCTGCAGTGCCGATGGCTCAATATCAAAGAAGTAGTTGGTGTCCTGCTGCGCCGTAAAGGCGTTATGAGAACCGGCGTTATTGGAGATGTAGCGCTGGTAGCCGTCGGATTCTGGATACGGTTCGGTGCCTAAAAACAGCATATGCTCCAGAAAGTGGGCCAAGCCCTGGAGATCATCAGGATCTTGCGCGCTGCCCACGCGTACGTTCATTGACACTGCTGCTTTATCTGCCTCGGGGTCGCTGACCAGTAGCACATTAAGCCCATTTTCAAGCGTCAAAACGCGGTAGTCGCGGCTGTCATAAGGACTGGTAATCGGGGTGACTGTTTCTTTAACAGCGTCTACTGCATCCGTGTCGGCAAGGGCCTCATTGTCGGCGCCTAACGCAAGCGGCGCTACCCAAAGGCTTATGATGACAGCGAGCAGTGCACGCTGAGGCAGGTGATGCCAGTGCTTGAAACAAGGGGATCGCAACATTACAGCTCCTGAGACACAGCCCAGCGCAGCATCGACCCGGTGGGGTGGGCACAAGCCGATGACTGATAGGCGGGATTATTGACATATTTAGATACCGGAAAAGCGCCCAATAGTTCCAAAGGGGCGGGCGCTAGTAGTGAGTTAAGCGTTTCAGTATCGGTATCGGGGTTGAGCCAGGTGGATAGCGCATGATTGGGAATGACCACCGGCAGGCGATCCGTTAGTGGTGATAGCAGAATATTAGCGGGCACGGTAATCAAGGCAGAGGAGTCGGTGAACGCCGTTAAGGTGGTGTGATAGCGGCACCACAAAGCGCCCAGCAGTAGCGGTGCCCGGGACACCTGAGTCACTAGAAAAGGCTGTTTGCTGCGTGATTGGGTTTTCCATACATAGAAACCGCTCACCGGAATAACGCAGCGGCGTGCGCCGAAAGCATCGCGAAACATCGCCCGAGATTCCAGGGTTTCAGACCGGGCGCAGTGGGGTGCGTGATCCAGCACTTCCAGCCAGGGCGGCGTTAGGCCCCAGAAAACCGACGAGAGCCGATACTGGCCCTGCTCAAGGCGAATCGCCGAAATGGGCCGTCGAGGCGCGAGGTTCGGGGATTCAATCAGCGGTTCCTGGAGGCCAAGCGATGGCAATAAACGGGTTAGCGGTAAGTTTTGCACATGCAGTCGTCCCGTCATGCCTATCTCCTTAAGCAAAATCGTCGTGGAAGTGGCCCTGGATGTGAGGGACTTCGCGCAATTAAGCACGAATTGTAGTGTTTTAGTGTCGAAAACAGTGTTCGATGTAAGGTATCCTATAGTAACCCTTACTCCCGCTAAAGTGCAGTGAGGCATTCCTCCTCGTTTGCCGTTGACCTTAAGAGATCGCCATGGCCCGTCCTAGACAGCATGCGCCCGATGCCCTCCATTCGCAGGTCATGCACGCTTGTGATGAGTGGTTGGCTGAGCAGCCAGTCCATGGTCTTTCACTGCGTGCCCTGGCCAGGGAAGTCGGCTGCGCCCCCAGCACGCTACTCAAACTATATGGCAGCTTCAATAACTTATTGCAGCACGTCAATGTGGAAACGCTGGCGCGCTTGCAGCACACCATTACTAGCTTAGTGGATGATGATCCTGAGCCATGGTTACGTTCGCTAGCCCGTGCCTACTGGCTTTTCGCTGAACAAGACTGCTACCGCTGGCAATTACTTTTCGATTACCCGTTAGCAAAAGAGGGTGAGCTTGATCAGCGCCAGAGCGATTTGATTGAAGCGCTGTTTACGCAGGTGGAAGCATCGCTCAAATCCTATCAGCCTGCGTTGGATGACCTTGAAGCGCGTCGATTGGGGCGCACTCTGTGGGGCAGCGTACACGGACTCGTTCAGCTTGGCCTTAATGAGCGCTTGGGCTACTGGCAGGGGCAGCAGTTAAAAGTGGACGAGTTGCTCGACCAACTGATGAGCACCATTCTGGCTGGCTTACGCCACCGTGAGGCGGCAACGTGACGGGGTGGGTCAATGTGACTCGACAAGTGTTGCGCTGGCTGATTTTTATCTCCATGCGCCTGTGCTACCGGCTGCAGGTTCATGGGCGCCACCATATTCCCAAACACGGCGCGGCGCTGGTGGTGTGTAACCACGTAAGCTTTATGGATGCCTTGGTGCTCGGCGGTGCTAGCCCTCGGCCACTGCGCTTTGTTATGGATCAGCCGATTTTTGATTCCCCTTGGCTGAAGTGGTGGTTCCAACTGGTGGGCGCTATTCCTATCGAGTCTGAGCGGCGCAGCCCCGGCGCGCTCAGGCGCGCTTTGGATGACGTGAGCGCAGCCCTTCGTCAGGGTCAGGTCGTGATGGTATTTCCTGAAGGTCGATTGACCCCAGATGGTGAGATTCACGCTTTTCGCCGTGGCTTGGAGACAATCCTGGCGCGGGACGATGTGCCGGTAATCCCTGCTGGATTGGCGGGTCTATGGGGTTCCTGGACGTCTCACCATGGTGGTAAGGCGCTGAAGAAATACCCCAAGCGTTTCCGGGCGCCGGTCAGCTTGCACTTTGGCCCACCGCTCAATCGTCTGGATGCCGATGATATGGCGCTGCGGCGGTTTCTAGAGGCAAGGGTAAGGGCGTTAAAAGCGGCAGCTGACCAGGATCTGGCCAACCGTCATTAACACTTGCTTGTAACTGGCTAGCGGCGTGGCAGGCGTATTTTTTGCCAGCAGCGTGCCGAGGTGATGAGATTGTCTCGGATCTCTAGAATCTCCATGCGCATATTGTCGATCTGCAGGCACGCAGGGCCTTCCGGAAAAGCTTCAAGGTGTTCAAGGATTAGCCCGTTAAGCGTCTTGGGGCCATCGGTAGGAAGCTGCCAGCCGAGCATCTTATTAATTTCGCGAATATTGGCGGTGCCTTCGATCACATGGCTGCCGTCGTCCTGCTGGTGAATCTCTTCATCTTCAGAGACATCGGTGGTGAATTCACCAACGATCTCTTCCAGAATATCTTCCAGCGTGACCAAACCCTCAACATCGCCATACTCATCTACCACGATGCCAATGCGCCGCTTCTGCTTTTGAAAGTTGAGCAGCTGGGTATGGAGAGGTGTCGACTCGGGAATAAAATAGGGCTCGCGGGCTTCCTGAACAATGGATGCCTTGGTGACTTCATCCCGAGAGAGAAAGCGTGCCGCATTACGCAAATGCAGCATGCCGATGATGTTATTGATGTCGCCTTTATAGACCGGCAGCCGGGTGTGCTGGCTGGTACGAATCTGCGTCAAAATATCCTCAAGCGTGTCATCCAGGTCGATGCCCAGGACTTCATGGCGAGGCACCATAATGTCATTAACCGTAACGTTCTCAAGGTCAAGAATCGACAGCAGCATGGCGCGGTGACGGTAGGGAATCAACGTGCCGGCTTCGCGAACCACCGTGCGCAGTTCATCACGCGTTAGGCTGTCACCGCCGTTATCGACGCTTTTAACGCCCACTAGTCGGAGCAGGCCGTTAGACATCACGTTAACCAGCCATACCAGCGGGTAGAGCAGTTTCAGCAGCGGCTCAAGGGCATAGGACGTCGGGTAAGCAATCCGCTCGGGCTTAATCGCGGCGTAGGTCTTCGGCGTCACTTCGGCGAAAATCAAAATCGTGATGGTCAGCAGGGCGGTGGAGATAGCAGGCCCTGATACGTCACCAAAGAAGTGAATGGCAATAATAGTGGCGATCGACGCTGCCAAGTTATTGACGAAATTATTGCCGATCAGGATAACGCCGATCAGGCGGTCTGGGCGTGTGAGCAGGCGCATGACCCGTTTGGCTCTGCGATCCCCGCTATTAGCCTGATGGCTCAGGCGGTAGCGGTTAATCGACATCATGCCGGTTTCAGAGCTGGAGAAAAAAGCAGAAAGCACTATCAGTAAGGCTAGCAGGCCGAACAGTAACCCCAGGGGGAAGTCGTCGCTCAAGTCGAAAAGTCCTTTGTGGCGTATTAGGCTCGATTTGTAGAAGGTAGCGAGTGGTGTGTCAAGACAACCAAAGGCGTGGTGACGCCTAGTTAGCGGTTGAGTAGCTATCGATTGAGTAAAACCTCAAGTACGAACTTACTGCCAAAATAGGCCAGTACGAGGAGGCCGCAGCCACCGAGTGTCCAACGCACGGCACGCATGCCGCGCCAACCAAAGCGATAACGACCAATTAGCAGTGTCGTGAAGATTACCCAAGCCAGCAGCGAAAGCACGGTTTTATGCGCCAAGTGCTGGGCAAAAAAGTTATCCAGAAAAATAAGGCCGCTCGCGATGGAGAGCGTTAATAAAATGATGCCCGCCCAGACCAGTTCAAAAAGCACCCGCTCCATGGTGGTCAGCGGCGGTAACGACTGCACAATGCCGCGAATATGATGATGGCGTAACGCCTGGTTTTGCAGGCCGACCAGCACGGCTTGTGCGGCGGCAATGGCCAATACGGCAAACGCTAGGGCAGAGCTCACGGCATGTAGCAAAATGCCGGGCGTAAGCCCTGTATGGCCGCCTTGATTCGGTAGCCAAGTGGCGGCAATGAGCGCAATACCTGCTAGCGGAAACAGCGCAATGCCCGCATTAAGCACCGGTTTAAACAGGCTGGCTACCAACACAACATTAACCGCCACCGCCATCAGTAGCGTGGCGCTGGTGGTAAAGCCGGGCAGAAACCCAGGGGACTGGCCGACTAATTTGACCACCACAGGAATATGCAGCAGCAAGCCCAGCACGGCGAGCAGGCGCACCATGCCCTGGCGGGGCGGCACGCGCCGGAACAGCGTCATGCCCTGCCAAATGGCAGCGGCAACATAAAAAACAAAAGCAATCGTGGCGAAAGGGAGCGCCTGCATGATGCTATCCGTGCGCCTTGCAGCGCGTTGCTGTGAATAAATAAACGAATTAAGTGTGATTGCGACGAGAATCTATCCAACTACTATAACTAATCCAAGCGGCGTCGCCCAGCAGGGCAAGCGTAGGAAAAGAGGTAAAGACTCGGAGTAAGTATCTATGAATACCAGGGAGGGCTGTAAGTAAGGGTCTTTCGCGATGGCCGGAAAATGTTCCCGACCATTCCGGCATTTCCGCCATCCATGGCGGTCAGATGGCGACTTGCGCTGGTCGTTTGCAATAGGATCGCTAGCACTCTCCCATGGAGACTCAAAGCATGAGCGCGTATAATCTTTTTACTAATTAGTCCAGGGCGTGCGCGCCGACGGCAGTGACGGAGGCAGAGAGGCCCCATGTTCCAGAATCTAAGTGAGCGTCTTTCCCAGACGTTAAAGTCGATTAAGGGTCAGGCTCGCCTGACTGACGACAATATAAAAGACACCCTGCGCGAAGTGCGCCGCGCACTGCTTGAGGCCGATGTAGCACTACCGGTCATCAAGGAGTTTATCGAGCGCGTTCGCGAGCGGGCGGTAGGGCAGGAAGTGTCCAAAAGCCTGTCGCCTGGCCAGCAGTTCGTCAAAATCGTCCAGCAAGAGCTGGAAGCGATTATGGGCGAAGCCAATGACGGCTTTGTGCTTAAAGGCTCCCCCGCTGTTGTATTGATGGCCGGTCTACAGGGCGCGGGTAAAACCACTTCTGTCGCCAAGCTGGCCCGCTACCTGCGCGAGCGGGAGAAGAAGAAAGTCTTGGTGGTGTCTGCCGACGTCTATCGCCCGGCGGCTATCGACCAGCTCGAAACCCTGGCAAAAGAAGTCGAGGTGGATTTCTTCCCCTCACGCTCTGACCAACAGCCGGTAGCGATTGCCGAAGCGGCCATCAAGCACGCCAAAATCCAGTTTCACGATGTCGTGCTGATTGATACCGCCGGCCGTCTGGCGATTGATGAAGCCATGATGGCGGAGATCCAGGCGCTGCATAAAGCAGTTTCGCCTCAGGAAACGCTGTTTGTCGTTGACGCCATGACCGGCCAGGATGCCGCCAATACCGCCAAGGCGTTTAGCGAAGCGCTGCCGCTAACTGGGGTGATCCTCACCAAGGCGGACGGTGATGCTCGTGGTGGCGCGGCGCTGTCGGTACGCCACATTACCGGCAAGCCCATTAAGTTTATGGGGGTCGGTGAAAAAGTCGATGCCCTAGAGCCTTTCCACCCAGACCGGGTTGCCTCGCGCATCCTGGGCATGGGCGATATGCTGTCGCTGATCGAGGAAGCCGAGCGCACCGTCGATAAGTCCAAAGCCGAGAAGCTGGCCAAAAAGGTCAAGAAGGGTGATGGCTTTGACCTGGAAGATTTTCGTGACCAGCTCCAGCAGCTCAAGAAGATGGGCGGCATGGGCGGCCTAATGGGCAAGTTGCCGGGCATGGGGCAGATGGCTGAGATGGCTCAAGGTCCCGGTCCCGAGAAAGAACTGGGCAAGTTGGAAGCGCTAATTAACTCAATGACGCCTAAAGAGCGCCGCAAGCCCGATATTATCAATGGCTCGCGCAAGCGCCGCATTGCCTCGGGTGCCGGTCTGCAAGTGCCTGATCTTAATCGTCTGCTCAAGCAGCATAAGCAGATGCAGAAGATGATGAAGAAAGCAGGTCAGAAGGGCGGCATGCAGAAAATGATGCGCGGCATGTCCGGCATGATGGGCGGCGGTGGCCCAGGCGGGCCAGGAGGAATGGGCGGACCCGGCGGCATGGGCGGTATGGGTGGCCCAGGCGGATTGCCGCGGCGTTAAAACACTAACAGTAACGTGCTGATGCGCTTGGTGAGGTTGACGGCCTGTGAGTTTTCTGGCTGTCAGGCTTTCCAAGCCGAGCGCATTTGCGTAGAATGCGGCCTCTTCATGCGTGGGTGTTGCCTAAAATACGTTAAAACGTAGCGGTAACAGTCTCAGTGAAGGCCTTAATGGTACTAAGCGTGCCTTATGTGGGCTTAGCGCCAAGAAAACAGCACGAAGAGTGTTCCGATAGCGGTTTGCGCTATAAACACACTCTCGTAACCTCAACCGAAGGATAGTTATCGTATGGTTACCATTCGTTTGGCCCGTGGTGGCGCCAAGAAGCGTCCCTTTTACCACCTGACCGTTACTGACTCTCGTAACGCCCGCAACGGTCGTTTCATCGAGCGTATCGGCTTCTTCAACCCGGTTGCCCGTGGTCAGGAAGAGCGTCTGCGCGTTGACCTAGATCGCGTTGTTCACTGGCAGAGCCAAGGCGCCCAGTTGTCTGGTCGTGTTGCTGAGCTGGTTAAAGAAGCACGCAAACAGGCGTAAGCCTGCATTGTGGGTTCTGTAGTGTGACATTAGATGAATGCTGGGTTAGCTGAGGTCGTCAATGACGCGTTTTGAAATAAGCCAAACTGACGACACGCATGTGGTGCTAGGCAAGCTGACTAGCCCTTATGGGGTGAAAGGTTGGCTCAAGGTGTACTCCTACACTAGCCCGATGGACAGCATTCTCGAATACCCGGAATGGTGGGTGCGCCAAGGCGAAACCCTTAAGCGCATGAGCATTGTTCAGGGGCGTCGACAGGGCAAGGGAATTGTAGTGCAGCTTGAAGGGGTCGATGACCGTAGTGCGGCGGAAGCCTTAGCCCAAACGGATATTCTGATGCCCAAAGAAACACTACCTAAGCTTTCTGACGGCGAATACTATTGGCATGAGCTTGAAGGCATGACGGTCTTCACTCAGGCCGGCGAGCGGTTAGGGCGGGTAAGCTACCTGTTTGAAACCGGCGCCAACGATGTCATGGTGGTTCGCGGCGATTCAGACGCAATCGACAAGCGCGAGCGACTGCTGCCATTTTTGCCAGATGATGTCATTGTTGAAATCAGTTCCCAAGAGGGCCGCATGGTCGTCGATTGGGACCCTGAGTTTTGACCAAACTTATGAACAGTTTGAGTAATGATACATCTTCCGGCTCAACTGAGTTGGATAGTGGCAACGCTCCGGCAGCGGAGAGTGAAGCAGTAGCGCCTGCAATGTGGATTGGTGTGGTGTCGTTGTTTCCCGAAATGTTCGACGCGTTAACGCAACAGGGCGTGGTCGGGCGAGCGGTAGAGAAACAGCGTGTCGCACTGGAGTTTTGGAACCCGCGGGATTACGCCACTGACCGCCATCGTAGCGTAGATGACCGCCCCTATGGCGGTGGTCCAGGGATGTTGATGAAAGTCGATACTCTGCGCGCAGCGATCTTTGCGGCTCGTGAGCGGGCGCAACTAGCCACCGGTTTAGTGCCGACGGTGATCTATCTATCGCCTCAAGGGCGCAAGCTGGATCAGCAGGGCGTTCAAGCACTGGCTTCCGCCGGGCCTTTAGTGGTCGTGGCAGGTCGCTATGAAGGCATTGATGAACGCGTGGTGGAGAGTGACATTGATGAAGAGTGGTCGATTGGTGACTATGTACTGAGCGGCGGTGAGCTGCCGGCGATGGTGCTGATCGATGCAGCGGCAAGGCTGATACCCGGCGTGCTGGGCCATCAGGATTCCGCTGTCGAAGACTCGTTTAATGACGGTCTGCTAGACTGCCCGCACTATACCCGTCCGGAAATAATTGACGGGCGCCAAGTGCCAGATGTGTTGCTAAGCGGTAATCATGCAGCTATCAAGCGTTGGCGATTAAAGCAGTCGCTAGGCCGGACATGGCAACGCCGTCCAGACCTATTGGAAGGGCGAACGTTAGATGCCGAACAGCGCAAGCTGCTAAATGAGTTTATCGAGGAACACGCTCTGTCCACTAAGTAGCTTGTTTTTCAACTAGTTTTATTAACTAGGTTGTTTTCAACTGCTTGAACCAGAGCGGCGGTGCAGGGCGAATACGGCAGTAGCTTACATAGAAGTCTATGTTTGAATAACTAGCCAACGCACCTGTGTCACCCATAACGACTCCCGCGTAGCTCGTTTCGAGCGCCGGGATCACGGCTTCCGCCACCCATGATTGAGCGGTCAAGCCAACACGTTATTCAGGAGTATGAAGATGAGCAGCAAAAGCAAAGTGATCCAGGCGATCGAATCTGAGCAAATGGGCAAGGAAATTCCTCCCTTTGCCCCCGGCGACACTATTGTCGTTCAGGTAAAAGTAAAAGAAGGCACCCGCGAGCGTCTGCAGGCGTTTGAAGGTGTGGTCATCGGTAAGCGTAACCGTGGCCTGAACTCCGCGTTCACCGTGCGTAAAATTTCTCACGGCGTTGGCGTTGAGCGTACCTTCCAGACTTACAGCCCGCTGGTTGACTCGATTGAAGTCAAACGTCGTGGTGATGTGCGTCAAGCCAAGCTTTACTACCTGCGCGAGCGCAGCGGTCGTTCTGCACGTATCAAGGAAAAGCTGGCTTAAACGCCACTGTTCCGTGGGCGTACGCTGTGCTTCTATAGGCGTGGCGCCCAGATACCAAGACCCCGTCACCGCTTTGCGGGGCGGGGTTTTGTTTATACAGCTGCTTGATAACAAACAGCCGGAGACTGCTGCCGTATGAGCGTGATTGATGCTTTCCTGGATGCCCTCTGGCTTGAACAGGGCGCCAGCGATCATACGCTAGCTGCCTATCGGCGTGATTTAACCGCGTGGCAACGTCATTTAGAGAGCCATGGCGAAGCGCTGTTGGCGCCACCGCCGGAACGGATTAGCGAATGGTTCGCCAGCCGCCGGGAGCAGGGCTACCAACTGCGTAGCAATGCCCGGCTGCTGTCGACGCTGCGCAGTTTCTACCGCTGGGGGCGCTTAAATAACCAGGTGATGAGTGACCCGCTCACTGACATCAAGCTGCCGCGCGCCATTCCCGGCTTGCCTAATACGTTGGAAGAAGACGAAGTAGAGCGCCTGCTGATGGCGCCGGATACGGAGACGCCTTTAGGCGTGCGCGATCGTGCCATGTTGGAGTTGCTTTACGCCTGTGGCCTGCGGGTCTCAGAACTGGTGGGGCTGACCGGCGATGCAGTCAACCTTCGCCAAAACGTGGTGCGGGTGCGCGGTAAGGGTGATAAAGACCGCCTGGTGCCGATGGGGGAAGAGGCTGCGGATTGGATTGCGCACTATATGGAGACCGCGCGGCTGGCGCTGATGAGTGACCCAACGCGCCCAGCGCTGTTCCCAGGCCGGGGCGATAAAGCCATGACTCGGCAAACGTTTTGGCATCGCATTAAGGTACATGCCATCACAGCAGGGATTACCCGGCCACTGTCACCGCACACACTTCGCCATGCATTTGCGACCCATTTATTGAATCATGGGGCCAATTTGCGGGTCGTACAGCTGCTGCTGGGTCATAGCGATTTATCGACGACCCAAATTTATACCCATGTGGCCCAAGCGCGCTTGGAAAGCCTACATGCAGAACATCACCCACGAGGTTGAATTGATGATGCGTCAACGCCGTTTTTTAGTATTTCCGTTATTAATAGCGGGTAGTCTATTACCTGTTGCCGCTCAGGCTGATGCGATAACAGACCGCCTTTCAGAATCCCTTAGCGTTAATGGTCAGGCGATGCCGGTGGAAACGGTGACGGAGACGCCCATGAATGGCGTTTACCATGTGCGGCTGGAGAGCGGCGAATCCTTCTACTCCAATGCGGACGGTAGCCACTTTCTTGTCGGCGATCTGTATGAAAATGCCGATGACGGTTTGGTGAATTTGACCGAACAAGAGCAGAATCAAGAGCGTGCTGATGCGTTAGCAGCCGTGCCGGAAAGCGAGCGAGTGATTTTCCGCGGAGCTGACGAGCCGAAGGCTACCATAACGGTGTTTACCGATCCTAGCTGCCCTTACTGCGCACGTTTGCACGACACTATTCCAGAATTGAACGAGCGCGGCATTGCCGTTCACTATTTGGCGTTTCCTCGCGCGGGTATGGGAAGCCAAGCCGCTACAACGCTGCAGCAGGTATGGTGTTCGGACAACCGCAGCGAAGCGATGACCCAAGCCAAAGAGGGCCAGGCTATTTCCAGCTCAGCAAGTTGCGACAACCCGGTGGCAGGTCAGTATGATCTGGGCAAATCCTTGGGCGTGCAGGGTACACCGGCGATTATTTTGCCCGATGGGCAGTTAGTCCCTGGATTTGTGCCACCCGAGCGGCTCACCGCCATGTTAGGCTTGGATGACGAGGAGTAGTGCCGCAACGATTAGACGGCATACAACGCTGAGATACTGTCTTAACGCGTGTGGTTAAGAGCTTATAAAACCGCTTTTAAGACTAAATTTAAGACCAGCACCACCAGGTGCACGACACGAAAGGGGAAGTATTTTGAAACCGGTAAGAGTAGGTATTTGTGGTTTAGGCACTGTCGGTGGCGGCACCTTTAACGTATTGACCCGCAACGCTGACGATATTGCGCGTCGTGCTGGCCGTCCTATTGTGATTGAGCAGGTTGCTCACCGCAGTATTCATCCTGACTGCGATATTACCGGCATCAATGCCACCTCTGATGTGTTTGAAGTTGCCACCAACCCCAATGTCGATGTTCTGGTGGAGCTAATTGGCGGTTACGATATCGCTCGCGAACTGGTGCTGACGGCGATCGCCAACGGCAAGCACGTGGTCACCGCCAACAAAGCGCTGATTGCCGTGCACGGTAATGAAATCTTCAAGGCCGCTCATGAGAAGGGCGTTATCGTGGCGTTTGAAGCCGCGGTCGCGGGTGGTATTCCGGTGATTAAGTCGTTGCGCGAAGGCTTGGGTGCCAACCGTATCGAATGGGTAGCGGGCATTATCAACGGCACCGGCAACTACATTCTTACCCATATGCGCGACGAAGGCCGTGCCTTTGAAGACGTGCTCGCAGAAGCCCAAGCGTTGGGCTACGCCGAATCCGATCCCACTTTTGATGTGGAAGGTATCGACGCCGCGCACAAGCTGACGATTTTGGCCTCGATTGCTTACGGCGTGCCGCTGCAGTTTGAGAAAGCCTTTACCGAAGGCATTTCGCGGATTACCGCGGAAGATGTCGAGCAGGCCGATAACCTTGGCTATGTGATTAAGCATCTGGGGATATCCAAACGCACCGACCAAGGCCTGGAGCTGCGCGTGCACCCCACGCTGATTCCTAAAGAGCGCCTACTGGCCAATGTGCATGGTGTGAAAAATGCCATTGCGATCATGGGCGACGCAGTTGGCCCGACGCTCTATTACGGTGCTGGTGCGGGCGCAGAGCCGACTGCTTCAGCGGTCGTGGCCGATTTGCTCGACGTCGCGCGGGATATCTCTACCGATCACCACTACCGAGTGCCTTACCTGGCGTTCAGCGGCATTGACGAAGATGTAAGCCAGCTACCCATCATGCCGATGGAAGACATTACCACCGCCTATTACCTGCGCCTGCTGGCGGTAGATCGCCCCGGTGTGCTGGCGCGAGTGGCAACGATTCTGGCCGAGCAGGGCATCTCTATCGAAGCGCTGATTCAGAAAGAAGCGACCGAGGGTGAATTAGTGCCGATCATTCTGCTGACGCATCGCACCAAAGAGAAGCAAATGAACGAAGCGATTCGTGAAATTGAGTCGATGGCCGATATCGCCGGGCCGCTAACACGCATTCGCGTGGAAAGCTTGGACGAAGGGGAGTAGCCCAGATGCGCTATATCAGCACGCGTGGGCAGGCGCCCGCGCTCTCTTTTGAAGAAGTAGTGCTTACCGGCATGGCCAGCGACGGCGGCCTCTATGTGCCGGAAACACTGCCTGAATTCTCCCGCGAAGAGCTCGTCGAGATGGCCGGGCTCTCCTATGCGGAGATCGCCTTCCGGGTGATGAAGCCGTTTGTGAACGGTGAGATCGACGACACAACGTTCCGTAGCATTGTGACCGAAGCCTACGCGACGTTTAATCACGATGCGGTCGTGCCGCTTAAGCAGCTAGATGCCAACCACTTCCTGCTTGAGCAGTTTCATGGCCCGACGCTGGCGTTCAAAGATGTGGCGCTACAGTTGCTCGGTCGCTTGCTGGATCACTTCCTGAAAAAGCGCGGCGAGCGCGCAGTGATCATGGGCGCGACCTCGGGCGATACCGGCTCCGCGGCGATTGAGGGCTGCCGCCACTGCGACAACCTGGATATCTTTATTCTGCACCCGCACAACCGGGTCTCAGAAGTTCAGCGTCGTCAAATGACCTCGGTACTGGCCAATAACGTCTTCAATATTGCCATCGAAGGCAATTTTGACGACGCCCAGGCAATGGTCAAAGCAAGCTTTGCCGATCAAACCTTCCTAAACGGCACGCGCCTGGTGGCGGTGAATTCGATCAACTGGGCGCGCATTATGGCCCAGATCGTTTACTACATCGCTTCAGGCGTCGCGCTAGGCGCGCCGCATCGAGAAGTGAGCTTCTGCGTACCCTCCGCCAACTTTGGCAACGTGTTTGCGGGCTATATGGCCTACAAAATGGGCCTGCCGGTGAAGCAGTTCATCATCGCCACCAACGCCAACGATATTCTGCACCGTACGCTGGCTGCTAACGACTTCTCCAAAAAGGAGTTGGCGGCGACGTTGGCGCCTTCCATGGATATCGTGGTGTCGTCTAACTTCGAGCGGCTGCTATTTGATGCTTACGACCGCGACGGTATGGCCGTGGCAGCCCTGCTAGATCGCTTCCAGCAGGAGCCCTCGGCTCTGGCCGATGCGCCGCTGGCCAAGCTGCGCGAGAAGTTCTCAAGCTATAGCGTGGACGACGCAACGATTTTGGAAGTGATTCGTGACGCTCATAAGCGCACCGGTGAGATGCTCGATCCGCATACCGCGACCGGTTATATTGCCGCTGAGCGCGCCCGGGCTGATCAGTCAACGCCGGTGATTACCCTGGCGACTGCGCATCCGGCCAAGTTTGCCGAAGCCGTGGTGAAAGCGGGCTTCTTAGGCGTGCCGCTGCCGCCGCATATGGAAGACCTGCTAGAGCGCGAAGAGCGTTACACCGTGCTGCCAGCAGAGCTTGCCGCTGTGCAGCAGTATGTTGCGGAAAACCGGCGTTGAATGCTCGTTCGTTGAGACAGCAATGACCTCAGTGACCGATTTACCCCAAAGCGCGCTGACGTCTAGCAAGAGCGAACCGCGTTTAGAGCCTCGTCCGGTGGACGAGGCGCTTTATGCCCGTGCCCAAGCCGAAGGCTTAAGCGAACTGCAGGCACGGCTGCTAGCGTCTCGTTTGCCCGGCTACAGCGGCGAGCTGCTGCCGTTAATCTCGCCTAGCCTGCGCTATCTAGCGCATCCCGAGAAGCTTGCGGACGGTAAGCGTGCCGCCGAACGTATCGCTCAGGCGGTGGCAGAGGGCGAGGCGATCGGTATTCTCACCGACTACGATGTGGACGGCATTACCTCCCATGTGGTGATCCGGCGCACGCTGGTGGAGCTGTTTGGGGTGCCGGAAGGCAAGCTGCACAGTCTGATCGGCCATCGTATTCACGACGGCTATGGGATTAGCCTACCGCTGGTAGAGCGCACCCTTGCGCAAAAGCCGTTTCCAACTCTGGTGATTACCGCCGACTGTGGCAGCTCCGATGAGCCACGGATCGCGCGCCTAAAAGCGGCGGGTATCGATGTGGTGGTCAGCGACCACCATGCGCTGCCTATCGAGGGGCCACCATCTTCTGCTTATGCCTGCGTAAATCCGACCCGCTCGGACTGTGACTACCCTGACAAAACCATCGCTGGCTGTATGGTGGCGTGGCTGTTGATGTCACTGGCGCGCGGTGTGCTGATTGAGTGGGGAGCGCTGTCAGAGTCGACGCCCAAACTGTCGCCCTGGCTCTCCTATGTAGCTTTGGGCACTGTGGCTGACTGTGTGTCATTGGGTGGCAGTCCGGCCAACCGCGCGGTGGTCAACCAAGGGTTAAAGCTGATCAATCGGATGGATGCGGCGTGCTGGCGCGCCATGGCCACGCGGCTAGGTGCCGACAGCGTGCCGTTTAACGCCGAGACGTTAGCGTTTCAGATGGGGCCGCGCATCAACGCCCGCTCGCGGCTGGACGATCCCTACGCGGCGCTGCACTTTATGCTGGCCGAGAACGATGGTGTCGCCAATCGTCAGCTCGACGTGCTGGATCAGGATAACCAGTCCCGCAAAGCGATTGAGGCCGATATGGCTGCCGAGGCGCGTACCTTGGCGGCGAGCGCCCTGAGTGCCGACGAGCCCGCCGTGGTGGTGCTGCTGGAAGACGGGCACCCCGGCGTACAGGGTATCGTCGCCTCACGGTTGGTGCAGGCCTACGGTCGCCCGGCGCTGGTGCTAACCCAAGCGTCGGCACCGGGCATGCTAACCGGCTCTGGCCGCTCGATTGACGGGCTGCACCTGCGCGATGCCCTTCAGCGTACCTTTGAGCTTGCGCCCCAGGCGTTACCACGCTTTGGTGGTCATAGTGGCGCGGCAGGGGTGGGCGTGCCACGGGATCAGCTTGAGGCCTTTAAAACGGCTTTCTTGCAGGCAGTGGGCGAGCAGTTAGAGGGACGAACGCTCTATCCGCGCCTTTGGACGGATGGTGAACTCTCCACGGCGCAGCTTTCGCTGACGACATTAACGGAGATCGAAACACTCGGCCCCTACGGGCGTGAATTCGACCCACCGCTGTTTGAAGGCCGCTTTATTGTCGAGGCGCTGCGCCCGGTGGGTGCCGACGGCGCGCACCTGATGCTGGAGCTTTCCACTGGCCCGGTGACCTGCAAAGCGATCTGGTTTCGCGCCTTAACGCCGGGAGAACTGCCTGGGTTTAACGTGGGAGATACGCTGCACTGTGCTTACAAACTTAATCGCAACCGCTGGCGTGGCCGCGAGACGCTGCAGTTGATGGTCGAGCACGCCAGCCCAATTTAAGCGGTACATCGCATCATCTACTAACCATTTAAGTAAGGACGCCCCATGCGCGTGGAAGATTTACCAACGGATCAGCATCGTCCCTATGAAGATGTCATGGCGATGCTGCTGGGGACGTTCTTCGTCGCGCTGGGGGTTACCTTTTACACCCATGCGGTACTGCTAACCGGCAGTACCGCAGGCTTGGCGCTGCTGCTCAGCTATATGATCAGCAGCGTGACCGGTTGGGGTTTTGGGGTGTACTTTTTTGCCATTAACCTACCGTTTTACTACTTGGCGGTGAAGCGCATGGGCTGGAGTTTTACCCTGCGCACCTTTGCCGCCATCGGTTTGGTATCGCTGTTTTCAGAGCTAACCCAAGGTTGGGTACAGTTTGCCAGCGTGCCCTCGATCTACGCCGCCTTAATGGGCGGCGCGCTAATGGGCATTGGTATGCTGATGCTGTTTCGCCACCGTACCAGCCTTGGAGGTATCAATATCCTCGCGCTCTACTTGCAGGATAAACACGGCCTGCGCGCAGGCTACGTTCAACTCGCCATCGATGGCGTTATCTTGCTGATAGCCCTGAGCCAACTGCCGTTGGATCGCGTGGGTTATTCGGTACTAGGGGCGCTGACGCTCAACCTGATTATCGCCCTGAACCATAAGCCAGGGCGCTATATTGGGGTGAGTTAAAGACTTTTAGTTAAGCCAGAACCACCACGCTATTAACGCGATGATCCCCAGGCCTGCCAAGTTGATCAATATACTCATGAGGCGTCCTCCTGACTGGCTTTCCATAGCCGCAAGCGGTTGGCGTTACTCACCACGGTGATGGACGAGAGTGACATGGCAGCGCCCGCTATCATCGGTGAGAGCAGCATGCCGGTGAGTGGGTAGAACACCCCTGCTGCGATGGGAATACACAGCAGGTTGTAGCCAAAGGCGCCGACCAGGTTCTGTTTGATATTGCGCAGCGTGGCGCGGCTGATCTCGATCGCAGACGCCACCCCGTGCAGCGAGCCGCGCATTAGCGTGATGCCCGCACTCTCAATCGCCACATCGGTGCCTTGGCCAATCGCAAAGCCCACATTTGCTCGGGCCAGCGCTGGGGCATCATTGATGCCATCGCCCACCATGCCAACGATTTCCCCCGCCTTCTGACGACGCTCGATCTCGGCGTGCTTGTCTTCAGGCAACAAGCCCGCGCGGAACTCGTCGATGCCCACCTCCCGGGCAATGGCTTTGGCGGTGTGCTCGTTATCCCCGGTTAACATAACGATGGTTAAGCCGTCTTTTTGCAGGCGCTTGATTGCGGCCACGGTGTCGTGGCGAAGCGGGTCGCTGATGCCAAATAGGGCGGCCAGTTTGCCATCTATCGCCAAGTACACCAGCGTGCGGGCCTGCTCTTCTAGGGCGCGTGCTTGTTCTCCTCCCGCCTTGAGATCCACCCCTGCCTCGCTCAATAGACGTGCATTGCCCAGCAGCAGCGCTTTGCCGTCGGCGGTTTGGGCTTTTACCCCGCCTCCGGTCACGCTGTCGAAACCCTTAATCTCGGCAGGGCTAGCGTCGTGTTCATCCGCGTAGGTCATTAACGCCGCCGCCAACGGGTGCTCGGAGCTGCGTTCCAGCGCGTGCACCAACGCCAGCGCGGTGGATTGCTCCACGCCAAACATCTGCGCATCGGTGACGCTGGGCTTGCCCTGGGTGAGCGTGCCGGTCTTATCGACGACTAGCGTGGTCAGCTTGCTGGCGGTTTGCAGCGCCTCGCCGCTGCGCACCAGCACCCCGTGCTCCGCCGCTTTACCGACGCCGATCATGGTCGAGATCGGTGTCGCCAGACCCAGCGCACAGGGGCAGGCAATAATCAGCACGGTAGTCGCCGTCACCAGCATATGGATCACCTGGGGAGCGGGCCCTAGGTTGAACCACGCCAGGGCAGTCAATATGGCAATGATCATTACCGCAGGCACAAAAACGCTGGAGACCTGGTCGGCTAGCTCGCCAATCGGTGGGCGCGAGTTTTGAGCGCTCGCTACCTGTTCGGTAATTTGCCCTAGGCGAGTGTCGGTGCCCACCCGCGTGGCGCGATATATCAAGCCGCCTTTGCCATTCACCGTGCCAGCGCTGACTTCATCCCCCGCGCTTTTGGCGATGGGGAGTGGCTCGCCGGTAAGCATCGACTCATCGATATGGCTTTGGCCTTCAACGACGTCACCATCCACCGGTAAGCGCTCACCGGGGCGTACCCGTACGTGGTCGCCAGCACGCACCGCGTCAATCTCAATCTCCTGCTCTTGACCGTCACGAATCACCCGCGCCGTGCGGCTCTGCAGATCGAGCAGGCGCTTTAGCGCGTCGCTAGTGCGGCCCCGGGCGCGTAGTTCCATGGCATTGCCAAGCAGAATCAGCCCGATCACCATGGCTGAGGCTTCAAAGTAGATACCCTGGGCAACCTCGGGTAACCACGGCGCAAACAGCACCACGGCCATGGAATATAGCCAGGCGGCGCCAGTGCCCATGGCGACCAAGGTATCCATATTGGCCTGGTGGTGCTTAAACTGCTTCCAGGCGTTGACGAAAAAGTGGCGTCCTGGGAAGGCCAAAATGCCCAAGGTTAACAAGCCGATCACCAGCCAGTAGAGACGCCCCATGCCCATCGGGTGGGGATGGAAAAAAAACATGCTCATCATCAGCGGAACCGCCAGTGCCAGCGAGATCGCACTGCCGCGCAGCCGTTTTTGGTACGTCTTGGCGTCCTGCTCTGCACGAGTGCGTTCGGCTTCCCGCATATCCACAATCGGTTCGGCGCCATAGCCGGCGGATTCAACGGCGGCGATTAACGCTTGGGCCTCGGCACTGCCAAACACCTGGGCGGAGTGGGTACCAAAATTGACGCTGGCGGTGTCGACTCCCTCGGTGCGCTCTAGTGCTTTCTGCACGCTATTGACGCAGCTGGCGCAGGTCATCCCGCTAATCGCCAAGCGCTGCTTTTTGCCTTGCCCGTGAGGATGGGAATGAGCACTGGCAGTTTTTTCAGCTTCGGCATCAGCGGGTGCTGCAGTATCTGGCTGCTTATCAGTGTCGCCTGGCGGGTAGCCTGCCTCGGTCAAGCGTTGATCAAGCTCGGCGTCGGTTAGGGATGAAACAACCTCTAGGCGTTTTTCGCTAGGCATGCCGGTGACGTCTGCTTCAGGGTCACCACTTTGAATCGCCTCGCGCATACGCTTGACGCAGCCCTGGCAATTCATGCCAGGAATTGTTCGCGTGGTGGCTCCATTTGCAGGGCTTACGCTTGAGGCGGCTTCGGTAGAGGAGTCGCTCATGGGGTCTCCTTGGTAGACGTGGCGTCAGGAAAACTCTCGATCAGGCGGCACACGCTGTGGCCGTCGGGGGAGCCGTCGGGCATTTGCTGCCAGCTCTCCATCGCCTGTTCCATACGCTCGGCTAGCGCTTCCAGCTCGGCTATGCGTGCGCGGATTTGCGGCAGGCGGCTGGCAAGTAAGTCGCGTACCAATGGGCAGGGGGAATCGCCCTGGTCGGCATGAGTGAGGATGTCGCGAATCTCCGCCACGCTAAAACCTAATTTGCGCGCCCGCTGGATAAACCGCAACCGTTCTAAGTCGTTATCTGAAAATAGCTGATAGCCATTCTCCGGATGACGTTGCGGGGCAAGTAGCCGCTCACGAGCGTAGTGGCGAACGGTCTCCGCGGTAACCCCGCCACGTTTGGCAAGCTCGTTAACTTTCATGGCCTGTTCTCCCGACCGGTTAAATAATCACTATTGAGTGTAGAACCTATGGGTAACCCATAGGTCAAGGGTGCCTTTGTTCCTTAAGCCGAAATGACTAAAACACTGATTTAAAACGGTCGTTCGACTAATGTATAAGCTAAAAATGAAATAAAACGAGCGTTTGCACTTGAACCTTTGGCGCCATTGCGAGAAAACAGTCATGTAAAAAATAACGAAGGTGGATCATGGGTATCCACTGGATCATCGGGACGAGAGGATCGCTATGAATAATAAGTTTAATAAGCTTACCCTGGCCGCTGCCATTACGGCCGTCTTCGCCAGCCAAGCCCATGCAGGTGGGTATCAAATCAATGAGCAGAGCGTTAGTGGGCAGGGCTATGGGCATGCAGGTCGTAGCTCTAATGTGCATGATGCCAGCATCGTATACGGCAACCCGGCGGGTATGTCGTTTTTAGACCGTGCCCAAGTGACCGTGGGTGGTACGTATTTGAACGTCAACTCCGATATAGACAATGTTACTTCCAGTCGTTCTTTCGAAACACAAGCGGGCTCCCTGCCGCTGGGTTCGGCGGGGGGAAGTAACAATGGTGACATGGTTCCGGGAACGCTGATTCCCTTCGCTTTCTATGCACAACCCGTAAACGAGCGTCTGGCGTTCGGCTTTGGGGTGTATGCTCCTTTTGGTTCAAAAACAGATTACGAAGATGGCTTTGAGGGGCGTAATCAGGGCAATTACACCGAGGTGAAGGTGATGACGGCTCAGCCCACCGTTTCTTATCGCTTTAGCGAGCAGTGGTCCGTTGGTGCTGGCGTAACCTACAACAGAGTCGAAGGTGAGCTTCATCGCCAAGTACCTGCTGTCGTTGGCCAGACTCCCGCAGGCTCTCCGAACCTCACTGAGGTGGATTCACGAGTTGAAGGTGACGATGAAGCATGGGGATATAATCTTGGTATTATTTACCAGCCAGTGCCTGAAACAACGTTGGGGTTAACTTACCGCTCAAAAGTGGATTTCAATCTGGAAGGCAGTTTTTCAGCAAGTTCGCCCGTGTTAGACCAGTTGGGAATTGGAACGGTAACAGATACCGCAGCGCTGGATTTAACCACACCTGAAACGATTAATTTCTCTTTAACGCAGCAAATGAGCGAAAACCTCAAGCTTATGTTTGGTGCCTCGTGGGCGCGCTGGAGCCGTTTTGACCAGATTCTGGTTACTGGTACTGAACGTGGGGAGATTACTAATGAGCAACAGAACTATTCCAATGCGTGGGCGTTTTCAACGGGTGGTGAATATCAGCTAACACCGCAGTTGGCTTTACGTGCAGGGGTAGCGCTAGACTTTACTCCGACTCAAGACTCTACCCGCAGTGTGCGTATCCCTTCTGACGATCGTCGCATTTTCTCTATTGGTGCAGGCTGGAGCCCAACACCTGATCTAACACTAGATGTGGCTTACTCCTACTTAACCGAACGGAGCACTCAGGTGGATCAGTCTAAAACAGATAGCTTCACTGTGGCGGGACGAAAAACACCCCCCATCACTTCTAACTACTCAGCCGATTACAAAAACGAAGCCCACGGCTTTGGCGCGCAGTTAACCTATCGCTTTTAAGCTTTGTAGAAAGTCCGTTACCAACGAAACCCGGCATCTGCCGGGTTTTTTATTGCCTTGTGGCAGGCCATTGGATGCGGGGCGTGTCGGCTTTCGTTACACTATGCGCTTTTCTGATCGATACACCTCTGTACGACCAGACACAGCAAACGCTAGGGCGACCCCATGTTGGAAACCAACCCGATTCATAACCAGATTAAGGACCTGTCTGAGCGGACAGACGTTCTTAGGGGGTATCTTTGACTATGCCGAAAAGAAAGATCGGCTAGAAGAAGTTACCCGCGAACTGGAAGACCCCAATGTCTGGAACGATCCAGACTACGCGCAGAAGTTAGGCAAAGAGCGCGCC
Source organism: Vreelandella arctica (assembly GCF_037070215.1). Classification (NCBI taxonomy): domain Bacteria; kingdom Pseudomonadati; phylum Pseudomonadota; class Gammaproteobacteria; order Oceanospirillales; family Halomonadaceae; genus Vreelandella; species Vreelandella arctica. Next base: position 80,386 of record NZ_JBANSN010000003.1, read on the forward strand.
TCCCTCGAAGCCATCGTGGCCACTATTGACGATCTTGAGCAAGGCCTTGGCGATAGCCGGGATCTGTTAGAGCTGGCTGAAATGGAAGAGGACGAAGGTACCGTTGATGAGGTGCGCCAAGAGCTGGACAGCATGCAAGCCGCGTTAGAAAAGCTTGAGTTTCGGCGCATGTTCTCCGGCGAAATGGACCCAAATAACGCCTACCTGGAAATTCAGTCCGGTTCCGGTGGTACGGAAGCCCAGGATTGGGCCAATATTTTGCTGCGCATGTACCTACGCTGGGCGGAGAGCCACGGCTTTAAAGCCGATATCACCGAAATCTCCGCGGGCGAAGTGGCGGGCATTAAGTCGGCCACGGTGCATATCCAGGGCGACTACGCCTTCGGCTGGCTGCGTACCGAAACCGGCGTGCACCGGCTGGTGCGTAAAAGCCCGTTTGATTCAGGTGGCCGCCGGCATACTTCTTTTGCATCGGTATTCCTGTCCCCTGAGATTGACGACAGTTTCGAGGTCGAGATTAATCCCTCGGATCTGCGTGTGGATACCTACCGCTCCAGCGGTGCAGGCGGTCAGCACGTTAACACCACCGACTCAGCGGTGCGGATTACCCACGAGCCGACCGGCATTGTCGTCGCCTGTCAGGGGCAGCGCAGCCAGCACGCTAACCGCGATTTTGCGATGAAGCAGTTGAAAGCGCGGCTCTGGGAGCACGAGATGCAAAAGCGTAATGCCGCCAAGCAGGAAGCCGAAGACTCCAAGGCGGATATCGGCTGGGGCAGCCAGATTCGTTCTTACGTGCTTGACGACCAGCGCATCAAAGATTTGCGCACCAGCGTGCAGTCCAGCAACTGCGATAAAGTGCTCGATGGAGATATCGATCAATTTATCGTCGCTAGCTTGAAGCAAGGTTTGTAATATTTTTTAGCGTTTGAACATGAATAGGGTGCCCCATGGCTAACCAAGACGCGTCTGAACAATCAGTCTCAGCACACCAGGAAAACCACCTGATCGCCGAGCGCCGTGCCAAGTTGGCTGCTCGCCGCGAGAGTGCCGCAGCGCAAGGTAAGAGTGCATTTCCGAATGATTTTCGCCGCGATAGTTTAACCGTTGAGCTGCAAAACGCCTTTGGCGATAAAGACAAGGCCGAGCTGGAAGCGCTGGATCACCACGCCTCCGTAGCTGGACGTGTTATGCGTCAGCGTGGGCCCTTTATCGTTATTCAGGATGTGGCCGGACAAATCCAGCTCTACGTGGACAAGAAAGGCCTGCCCGCTGACGTGCTTGAAGACGTTAAAAGCTGGGATATCGGTGATATCGTCGCCGCCCGTGGGCCGGTACACAAATCCGGCAAGGGCGATCTGTACGTGATGATGAAGGAGGCGCAGCTGTTAACCAAAAGCCTGCGTCCGCTGCCGGATAAGTTTCACGGCCTGACCGATATGGAAGCCCGCTATCGCCAGCGCTATGTGGACCTGATCATGAATCCTCAGTCGCGCAAGGTGTTTGAAACCCGCGCAGCGGTGATTAGCTCCATGCGCCGCTTTTTTGAAGCCCGCGGCTTTATGGAAGTAGAAACGCCGATGCTCCAGCCGATCCCTGGCGGCGCGGCGGCACGGCCGTTCATTACTCACCACAATGCGCTGGATATCGATATGTATCTGCGTATTGCGCCGGAGCTTTACCTCAAGCGTTTGGTGGTGGGCGGCTTTGAAAAAGTGTTTGAGATTAACCGCAACTTCCGCAACGAAGGTTTATCCACGCGCCATAATCCAGAATTCACCATGGTGGAGTTCTACTGGGCGTATGCGGATTACCGCGACCTGCTCGACATGACCGAAGCCATGCTGCGCACAGCGGCTGAAGAAGTGCTGGGCAGCGCGGTGATTGAGTATCAGGGCGCGAGCTACGATTTTGGTCAGCCATTTACCCGCTTGACGCTGCGCCAGGCAATTCTTGATCACGGTGACGGCATTGCCGATGCTGATTTGGATTCGTTGGACGCTGCGCGGGCCATGGCTGAAAAACTGGGCATCAAGGTCAAGGAGAGCTGGGGCCTGGGTAAGGTGCAAACGGAGATATTCGAAGAGGTTGCCGAGCATAAGCTCGATCAGCCGACCTTTATCACCGAGTACCCTGCAGAGGTCAGCCCCTTGGCGCGGCGTAACGACGCTAACCCGTTCGTTACGGATCGGTTTGAGTTCTTTGTTGGTGGTCGTGAAATCGCCAACGGTTTCTCGGAGCTCAACGACGCCGAAGACCAAGCAGAGCGTTTCCGCGCCCAGTCAGCGGAAAAAGACGCTGGCGACCTGGAAGCGATGTACTACGATGCGGATTATGTTCGCGCATTGGAGTACGGCATGCCGCCTACCGCGGGTGAAGGTATCGGTATTGATCGCCTGGTGATGCTGTTTACCGACAGCCCTTCCATTCGTGATGTACTGCTATTCCCTGCGATGCGCCCCGAAGTGGTTTAAACCATTCGATAGCGGATGAAAAGTTGGTAAGGGCGCGTTATAGCGCCCATAATGGTCAACGTTTCGACGGCGAGGAGAATCCCATGAAACTGCTTAACCGCTCCGCACTGAGCGTCAGGCCGACCCAGCCCTTTGTGGACTGGATCAACGCGCTGGAACCCACCATGGGAGACGACGACCTGACCCTGGACGACGTCGAACGTGAAAGTACCATTTATCTGATTCCAGAGATGGATACTCCAGAGGCGCTGGAAACGTTTGTGCGCGAGCGCTGCGTGGAAATTCTCGAGACTGAGTTGCGCGCTTGGGAAGAGGATGAGCGCCAGTGGCCGGACAAGATCGATTGGGCTCTGTTTCAAGAATTTGTGCGCGTTGAACATAGCTACCTAGCAATTGATTTGGACGACGAAACAGCCCTTGAGATTTCCGAAGTCGATGATGCATTGTTATTAGACAGTGAGCAGGATTAGCGTGCTAATATTTTAGGCAAGCTCAGTGCTGCCAGCGCGGCTGTTTAATACAGCCATTTAGCGCACTAGGAAACCGGCTTAGGCCGGTTTCTTTGTTTTCAAGCTCATGGTTTTCAAGTTAATTGTTTTCGAGATAATTGTTTTGAAAACAATGGTTTTAGCCGTTTCGTTTAGAAACACTCTTCCCTAGGACTTCGCTATGCGACTGTTTGAAACCCGCCCTGGCGACGATGGCCTGCCTGGGCCTGAGCGTGCCTTGGCCGTGCTGGCGTTGGTAACCGGTACCTTAATGGCGGTGGTGGACACCACCATGATCAATCTGGCGCTGCCCACTATCGCTGCGGATTTAAGTGTGTCGGCATCACGAGCGGTATGGATCACCAACCTCTTTCAAGTGGTCTGTGCGGCTTTTTTGCTCGTCTTCGCGGGCATTAGCGAGTTGATCACGCGGCGCAGGCTTTACCTGTTCGGGCTGGCGACCTTTGTTGCTGCTGCGTTGGGGGCGGCGCTATCACGCAACCTGGAAACGCTGCTGGTGTTTCGCGCTTTCCAGGGGCTGGGCGCCGCCGCGACGCTCTCCATTGGTCCGTCGCTGTATCGGGCTATTTTCCCTTCGCGATTGCTGGGTAGCGCGCTGGGCTTGAGTGCGTTGGTGGTGGCCGGTGGCTACGCCGCGGGGCCCACATTGAGCGGGGTGATCTTGTCGTTTGCCGACTGGCCCTGGCTGTTTGCCTTAAATGTGCCGCTGGGTCTCTGCTCGCTATGGCTGGCCAAGCGTGCGTTGCCCCGCGAAGAGCCGCGCAAAGGCAGTTTTGATGTTGCTGGGGCATTGCTCTCGATCGTTATGCTGGCCAGCTTCTTTATTGCCATGGACGCCGTGAGCCACGCCGCGCCGATTTGGCAAAGCGGTGGCTGGGCGCTACTGACGGTGCTGGCCTGTGCCGGTTTTATTGCCCGCCAGCGTCGTGCGCCTTATCCATTACTGCCGCTTAGCGTATTTGCCGAGCCGCGCTTTACGCTGGCCGTTTCTGCCTCTGGGCTTGCCTTTATTGGCCAGGGTCTTACGTTTGTTGCCCTGTCATTTTTCTACCAGGAACAGATGGGGTTTTCACCGCTGGAAACCGCTTGGCTATTCACTCCCTGGCCGCTAGCTATCATGTTCGTTGGCCCTGTGGCCGGGCGCCTAGCCGACCGAATTAATCCCAGTATTCTTTCCAGTACAGGGCTTAGCTTGCTGATCATTGGCCTGATTGCGCTGGCGTTAGTTGATGAGTCGACCGGAGTAGCCGGCAGTTTATGGCGCACCGCGTTATGCGGTATTGGCTTTGGGCTGTTCCAGCCGCCCAATAATCGCGAAATGATGGGCAGCCTGCCGCCGGAGCGCAGCGCTAACGTTTCAGGGGTAATGAGCACCACGCGCACGGTGGGGCAGTCGTTCGGCGTCGCTCTAGTCGGCGCCGCCCTGGCGTTGGGGTGGCCGGTGCAGGTGACGCTCTGGTTAGGGGCGTTAACTACGCTGCTAGCGCTATTGGCAAGCGTTGCACGTATGCCACTGGCAAGGCGTGCATTACACGCTCGTCGGGCATCGTCTGCCGGGCAGTAAGCGCGTACAATAAAGTGGTTTGTAATCTCAAGGAGACCCCCATGACGCTGCAGACACAGATTGAGCAGAAGTTAGCGGCACTCGCGCCCGATGTGCTGCAGGTTGAAAACGAAAGCCATATGCACAGCGTGCCCGCGAACTCTGAAACCCACTTCAAAGTGACGCTGGTAAGCGATGCCTTCGACGGCATGATGCCGGTGAAGCGCCACCAGCAGATTTATGCGCTGTTGGCCGATGAACTGTCAGGGCCAGTGCATGCCCTAGCGCTGCATCTTTATACGCCTAGTGAGTGGCAAGCCCGTGGCGGTGATCGGCCTGATTCTCCCAACTGCCGTGGCGGCGGAAAGTGAACCAGGAAGTTATTCGGCGCCACTATCTGGACGCCATGGGCATTACCGCCTGGGGCTCGCGCTACCAACTACCCAATGCGCTGCCTACTGAAGCCTGCGAGTGGGACGATGTTGCGCCAGCTCCTACGCCACCCCGGGAGCGGCTGCAGGCGCTGTTGGATGATGCTCCTGCGCCACGGCGGAACGCGCCTGAACCTCAGGCGTCAGGCGAGGCTATCGCCTCGCCTTCGGCAGTACGCGCGTTGTTGCTGAAGGATAAGCCCAGCTCAGAAAAATCGGACCAAGCCAAACAGAGCCAAACCAAGCAGGTTGGCGCCCAATCCGATAAGGCTGAGCCTACTGCTGATACAGCACTTGCTACGCCAGCCAAGCCCCTTAAGTTCTCCCTCTCCTGTCTATGCCTTAATGGCCGATGGTTATTGCTGCAAGCGGGCGAAATGAGTGCACTTGAGCAGCAATTGTTGGCTAATCTACTTCAAGCAGCGGGTATTCAGCAGAGCGCATTGCCGGAAGTAACGCACTTTACGTGGCCGCAAATGACCAATGCCTTTGCTGTTGAGGACCCACTAGATGAAGCGCGCGAAGGGTTAGCAGCCTTTATTGCAGGCCAGGTAAGTCGGCAGGAGTGGCAGCTAACCCGGCTGATCTGGTGGGGCGAGCTGGGCGCTGAACAAGCGCCGCTGGATCGTATGCTGAACGTGAACGAAGGCCAAAGTCACACGCTCTCGCTGCCTGTCTGGCAGGGGCCAGCGCTTGCCGCCCTTCTCGACGGCACCCGCAGTAAGCGCGATCTATGGCCAGAGCTGCAGGCCTTAAACCAGCAGTGGACGCGCGATAGTTCAACCGGCGCTGAGCCAGCAGTTAATGATCACTGAACTTGGCGTTGAGCATCTAGCCTTATTGACGGCTCTTGAGGGTCAGGCGCAAAGCGGTACCTCCGACTCACAAATGCTGGAAGCACTGGGCAGCCAAGACACCTGTGTAGTGGGCTGGTGGCAGGGTGAAAAGCTGCAAGGTTATGCCATCGTGGCGCGACTGCCGTTTGAGGCGGAGCTGCAAGCGATAGGGGTTGTGCCTGAGTGCCGCCGCAGTGGGGCGGGCTTGGCATTGATGGAAGCCGTTTTAACGCAAGCCCAACGCTGGTCAAGCGAGCGACTGTTGTTGGAAGTGCGAGTGGGGAATCTAAGCGCTATTCGGCTCTATCAGCGCATGGGGCTTACCGAAGACGGGTACCGGAAAGGATACTACCCGGCTCAGGCCGCTCATTCGGCCCAAAGCGACCCAGCGGCACAAAGTACCGCTGGGCGCGAGGATGCACTGCTGATGTCGCGGACACTCTAAGCTGGTCGTGAGACTCTGTCGGCCGCGAGTGGCGTCGATTAAGAGACGCTGGACGTGTCGAGACTATCTCCGACTCGCAAATGCTGGAAGCACTGGGCAGCCAAGACACCTGTGTAGTGGGCTGGTGGCAGGGTGAACAGCTGCAAGGTTATGCCATCGTGGCGCGACTGCCGTTTGAGACGGAGCTGCAAGCGATAGGGGTTGTGCCTGAGTACCGCCGCAGTGGGGCGGGCCTGGCATTGATGGAAGCCGTTTTAACGCAAGCCCAACGCTGGTCAAGCGAGCGACTGTTGTTGGAAGTGCGAGTGGGGAATCTAAGCGCTATTCGGCTCTATCATCGCATGGGGCTTACCGAAGACGGGTACCGGAAAGGATACTACCCGGCTCAGGCCGCTCATTCGGCCCAAAGCGACCCAGCGGCACAAAGTACCGCTGGGCGCGAGGATGCACTGCTGATGTCGCGGACACTCTAAGCTGGTCGTGAGACTCTGTCGGCCGCGAGTGGCGTCGATTAAGAGGCGCTGGACGTGTCGAGACTATCGAATTTGCTGAGTAGGCTATTGAGGCGACGCTCCCACTCTTCGCGCTCCTCTTTCAGCTTGGCGTTTTCGCCACGCAGCTCTTCATTTTCCAGTTTCATCATTTCCAGCGCATCAACAGTATCGGTGACTTTCTGTTCAAGCTGATTAAATAGTTCCAAGCTCATGTATATCTCCCTAGCGTAAAAACGAGACCAAAAAAACGGTAGTAAAAAAGTACCCAAAAAAACAAGCGGAAAGCTTGCCAGCAGGGACGAATGAAGCGAGCGTAACGCCACCACCGCGTGGCGGCAAGCGCTGTTTACCGCTGGTGACGTTGATAGAGCCGTGCGGTGCTTTCACCCGCCTGGGTTTCGCGGTGTAACTGCCAGTTGGCGGGCACCTCTGGGGCAAGCGATGTCTCGGTTTCTAGGTAAATCATTGCCCCGTCACTCAACCAGCCGCCACTCTCCAGCGCTTTACAGCATGGTTCGGCCAACTGCTGATGAAAGGGCGGGTCGAGAAATACCAGTGAATAGGGCTGTGCAGGACGTGTCAGGTAGGTCTGAACATCGTTAATATGCACCGCGCTTGAGGTAATATGCAGAGAGGTCAGATTAGTCGACAGCTGCGCTGCCACCCGCGGGTCGCGCTCGACAAAATCGACACAGGCCGCACCGCGAGAGACCGCTTCAATTCCGAGTGCGCCGGTACCGGCGAAGAGGTCGAGCACCTGCTGACCATAAAGCTGCTGCCCTAGCCAATTGAACAGCGTTTCACGCACGCGGTCAGGTGTTGGACGTAGGCCGGGGCTATCCAATATGGGCAGCTGGCGGCGGCGAAACTCACCGCCGATAATGCGCAGTTTGCCTAGTGATTTACCAAGCGGTTTGCCACCTCGCTGAGCAGGCGTGCGGCGGGAAGCGGATGAGCGGGAGGAGCGTTGTCGTGTCATGAGGCGGATTGTAGCGGGCTGCTTATCCAAAGTCTCGGGTTAGGGTGTTAGCATAACCTTAATGTTCACTATTTATATCGAGTAACACACATGTTTGGTTTTTTTAAGCGTAAGAATAAGCAAGACCCGCAGCAGGCGCCTCAAGACTCGCAGCAGGCGCCAGAGGAAGAGCAGCGTCTAAAAGATCAGCCTCAAGAGCGAGCTGATGAGGGGGGCATTGAGGCTCCAGATACCTCTTCGGAAGCCGTTGAAGAGGTCCCGCCCGTGCAGGATACTTTGCCAGAGCCAGAGCCAGAGCCAGAGCCAGAGCCAGAGCCAGAGCCAGAGCCAGAGCCAGAGCCAGAGCCAGAGCCAGAGCCAGAGCCAGAGCCCGTTCGTGAAACGGCACAACGTCCTGTTTTACAGGAAAAGCCAGTCGCCGAAAAAAGTGAACAGCAAGGCGAACAGAAAGGCTGGTTTGCACGTATCAAATCAGGCCTGGGGAAAACCCGTGCCAATCTAACCGACGGCATCGCCGATCTGTTTTTAGGCAAAAAACAGATTGATGACGAGCTATTGGAAGATCTGGAAACGCAGCTGCTAATGGCCGATGTCGGTATTGACGCGACGACCGAGATTATCGGCCGCCTGGAAGCGCGCGTCTCACGCAAAGAGCTAAATAACCCTGAGGCGCTTTACCGTGGCTTGCAGGAAGAGTTGACCACCATGCTGGCGCCGGTCGCCAAGCCGCTGGTGCTGGAGAAGGCGGGCAAGGGGCCGTTTGTTATTTTAGTGGTAGGCGTTAACGGCGTGGGTAAAACCACCACCATCGGCAAACTCACCCAGCGTTTTCAGCGTGAAGGCAAAAGCGTTATGTTGGCGGCCGGTGACACCTTCCGTGCTGCGGCTGTCGAACAGCTCAAAGTCTGGGGCGAACGCAACCGCGTGCCAGTAATTGCCCAGCACACCGGCGCGGACAGCGCCTCGGTAATCTACGATGCGGTAGCGGCCGCCACTGCGCGAGGTGTTGATGTGCTGATCGCCGACACTGCCGGGCGGCTGCATAACAAAAGCCACCTGATGGAAGAACTGAAAAAAGTCCACCGGGTGATGCAGAAGCTAGATGACACCGCGCCACATGAGGTGATGCTGGTGTTGGATGCAGGCACTGGACAAAACGCTATTTCCCAGGCCAGCACCTTTAATGATGCCGTGCCAGTTAGCGGGATCACGCTAACCAAGCTGGATGGCACCGCCAAAGGCGGCATTATCTTTGCACTGGCCAAACAGTTGGAAACACCCATTCGCTTTATTGGCGTAGGGGAGGGTATCGACGATCTGCGCCCCTTCGAGGCTAATGATTTTGTCCACGCGCTGTTTGACCGCCAAGGGGACGATGCCAGCGCATGATTGCCTTTGAGCATGTGGGAAAACGCTACGGCGGTCGTTTCGAAGCCCTGGCGCATCTCAACTTTCGGGTTGCTCGGGGCGAGATGGTGTTTCTGACTGGCCACTCCGGTGCGGGGAAAAGCTCGCTACTACGCCTAGTGATGCGCCTTGAGAAGCCTAGTCGCGGGCGCGTCGTCGTGGCGGGTCATGATATTGCCCAACTGCATGCCAGTCAGGTGCCGTTCTATCGGCGTCAGATTGGCGTGGTCTTTCAGGATCACCAACTGCTATTTGATCGCAGTATTTTCCACAATGTCTCGCTGCCACTGGAGATTCAGGGGGTTGAACCCCGTGAGGCCGCCCGCCGTGTGCGCGCAGCGTTAGATAAAGTAGGGCTGCTGCACCGTGAAAAGGCGTTGCCGATAGAACTGTCGGGCGGCGAGCAGCAGCGCGTCGGCATTGCCCGGGCGGTGGTCAATAAGCCTGCGCTACTGCTCGCCGATGAGCCTACGGGTAATCTGGATCCACAGCTGTCAGCGGATATTATGGCGCTGTTTGAGGATTTTAACCGAATTGGTACCACGGTAATGATCGCCAGCCACGACTTGGCCCTGATTGCCCAGTTGCGCCACCGCATCCTGCGTTTAAGCGATGGTCGTTTGGTGGCCGACGAGGGGGCGGCATGAAGTCCTCCGCGACCCCAAGGCGCCAGCAGGGAGCGGCATTAAAAACGCCGCGAAAAGCCGCTGCTAAACCACCGGCCGATAAATCCTCACAGCGAGGTGCACGTTCCCAGCAAACGCGCTTTTCCAGCCGTCTGCGGGCCTGGGGACGCCACCATCGCAGTATGGCGTGGGATAGTTTTCAGCGCTTGGTACGTTATCCCTTGGGTAATCTGCTGACGATGTTAGCCATCGCCATTGCCCTGGTGCTGCCCGCTGCGCTGTGGTTGACCCTGGACAGTGCGCGCCTGCTGGATGCCGAGCTTGATGAAAGCGCCACGCTTACCGTTTATCTGGAATTGAGCACTGATGATGCCCAGGCGCAACGTATTGAAGAGGCGGTCAACGCTGAGCAGAGCGTGCTCGAAACCCGGTTGATCAGCGCTGAGCAGGGCATGGCGGAGTTTCAGCAGTCCCTGGGGCTGGATAATGCCTTGGCGGGTTTGGAGAGCAACCCGCTACCCATCAGTATCGTGGTGCATCCTTCAAGCATCGAACCGGCCGCCATGCAGCAGTTGGCTACTACGCTTGAAGCCTTTTCTGGGGTTGATGAGGTGCGTCTTGATCTGGCCTGGGTGGAGCGACTGAGAAACCTGGCTGAGCTGGGAAGGCGCGTTGCGCTGGCGCTGGGAGCGCTGTTTGGCCTGGGCGTTTTGCTGGTGGTTGGCAACACTATTCGCCTGTCGGTGGAAAGTCGCCGCCGCGAGATTGAAGTGGTGATGCTGATTGGCGCCACTCACGCCTTCGTCAGACGCCCATTCCTGTACAGCGGGGCTTGGTACGGTGTTGGTGGTGGGCTGTTAGCGCTGGGTCTGTTAGGCCTGGGCAATCATTGGCTTTCCCTCCCGGTAGCTGCCCTGGCGGCGAGCTACGGTGCCAGCTTCTCATTACCTCAATTCGACGTGACAGGCTCTACAATTCTGCTATCTTGCAGTACACTATTAGGCTGGTTGGGTGCTTGGTTGGCGGTAACTCGTCATCTCTCAAGTATCCGTCCAAAATGATTCAGCAGGCCGATTCAATAGCGCGTGAACCTTATTCTCGCGATAAGGTCTTTGTAGGACAGAATTTAAGGTAATAGGTTATTGATAACGTGCTACGTCAACCACGATGGGTTACAGGGGAGACCACCTGCACATGAGCACTAGTCTTATACCGGTGGGGCAGCTTTCACCCGGCGGTGATCTGGGCGGCTATATCCGCGCAGTTAATGGAATTTCGGTTTTAACCGCTGATGAAGAGCGAGAGCTCGCCTATCGTCTTTACGATGACGGTGATCTGGAAGCTGCTCGGCGTTTAGTGATGTCACATTTGCGCTTTGTGGTTCACATTGCGCGTAGTTATTCTGGCTATGGGTTACCCCAAGCGGATTTAATTCAAGAAGGTAACGTTGGCTTAATGAAAGCCGTCAAGCGCTTCGACCCTAATCAAGGCGTTCGTCTGGTCTCTTTTGCCGTGCATTGGATCAAAGCGGAAATTCACGAATTTGTGCTGCGTAACTGGCGTATCGTCAAGATTGCCACCACCAAAGCGCAGCGTAAGCTGTTCTTCAACCTGCGTAGCGCGAAGAAGCGCTTGGCGTGGCTGAACAACGACGAAGTGTCCGCCATTGCTAAAGATCTCGACGTCAAGCCTGAGATCGTGCGCGATATGGAAGGCCGTCTTTCCTCTTACGATGCCGGTTTCGATGCACCCGCAGGCGATGATGAAGAGAGTACCTATCAGGCGCCGGTGCATTTCCTGGATGACGCCGCATCAGACCCTGCCACGCAGTTGGAAGATAGCAACTTCGAGGAAGACTCGACGCGTCGGTTACAGGTCGCGCTTGAGGGGCTTGATGAGCGCTCGCGAGATATCCTGCAGCGTCGCTGGTTAGCCGATAGTAAAGAGACGCTGCACGACCTAGCCGATGTCTATGGGGTCAGCGCTGAGCGTATTCGTCAGCTTGAAAAGAATGCGATGAAAAAGCTGCGCCAGAAAATGGGCGAGCCGATGGTGGCTTAAGTCAGCTGGTAGTATTTGTCGTATTAAAAAACCGGCCCTTGCAAAAGGTGCCGGTTTTTTTGTGTAGCCTTCATCTGCGGTTTAATCTAGGCGGGCTGTGCCGCGGCGCGCAGTAGTTGCGCAGATAACAGCGACCATTGATCTTCCCAGTGTTCGGTGGGTAGGCGCTTAAAGTCGCTGCGTACGTACTGCGAAATCCGGCCTTCTGCTTGGGCCGCCAGTAAATTAGCGGCGGCGGAAGCGGGAATCGTAGGGCGCAGACCTTCACGCAGTTCGGCTTCGCGTAGTACCTGTTTGAGCTGCATCTCCAGGCGTTCAAAAAGCTGATTTATCCGTTGGCGTAGCCTTGCTGTTTCGCCGGTGAGTACGTCGCCCCCCATCACCCGGGCTAGCCCAGGGTTTTTCTCGGCGAAGCCCAGTAGCAGCGCCAAGATGGTGCCGCAGCGGGTAGTGGCGTCGGGTACGTCGTCTAAAATACGCGTAATGCGCTCAAAAATGCTCTCTTCAATAAAATCAATCAGCCCCTCAAACATACGTGCTTTGCTGGGGAAGTGACGGTAGAGCGCTGCTTCTGAAACACCTACCTGACGAGCGAGAGCGGCAGTAGTAATGCGTTTGCCACTGTCTTCTTCAAGCATTAATGCCAGTGCTTGGAGTATCTGCTCGCGGCGGCGAGGTTTTTGATCTTCGCTCATGATGTGCCCTCCGTCGCGGTTAGCTCGCGTCCGTGATTAGGGTGCCCACCCCAGCATTGGTGAAAATTTCCAGCAATACCGCGTGGGGGACACGGCCATCAATAATGTGCGAGCTATTCACACCGCCTTTCACCGCATCCAGTGCGCAGCGAATTTTGGGCAGCATGCCGCCATAGATAGTGCCATCTTCGATCAGGGCATCGACTTGTGCGGTGGTTAAGCCAGTGAGCACCTCGCCTTCAGCGTTCATGAGGCCGGCGACGTTAGTGAGCAGCATCAGCTTTTCAGCGTTAAGCGCTTCGGCAATCTTGCCTGCTACCAAGTCAGCATTGATATTGTAGCTATGGCCCGCAGCATCGACGCCAATCGGGGCGATTACCGGGATAAAGTCGCGCGCTGCCAGCATCTCAATCAACTCGGTTGAGATCGATTCCACTTCGCCCACGTGGCCGATATCGATAATCTCCGGGGCCGTCATTTCGGGGCTTTGATGTTCGACCTTGAGTTGGCGGGCACGAATTTGTGCGCCGTCCTTGCCGGTCAGGCCGATCGCCTTGCCGCCGCTCTGGTTGATCAGATTCACGATGCTTTTATTAACCAAACCGCCCAGCACCATCTCGACCACGTCCATGGTTTGCGAGTCGGTGACCCGCATGCCGTTGACGAAGCGTGACTCGATATTGAGCTTTTTGAGTAGGTCGCCGATTTGCGGCCCGCCGCCATGCACCACTACCGGGTTGATGCCGACTTCCTTCATTAGCACGATATCGCGGGCAAAGGAGTCAATCAGGGTGCTTTCGGTCATGGCGTTGCCGCCGTATTTGACCACCACCGTTTTGCCTGAAAACTGCTGAATGTAGGGGAGGGCTTCGGAAAGCACCTCCACAACGACCTGCGGGTCGCGACTGGTTGAACTCATGAGGTTGTCCCTTGCGAACGTTTATTATGCTGCTAACGTTTATGCTGATTGAGTAGTGAGGGTCGCGCTTTCTAAGCGCGCGATCCCTTCAGCGCCTAACTATATGAAGAGCTATGTGAAGAGCAATTTGAAGAGCTATCTCATTACTGGGGCAGCTCAATATCTGGCGCGACGCGCTGTAGCGCGTTATTAAAAACCGTTTTAATGCGAGCTAGCGCGGCATCGGTCTTGCCTTCAAAGCGCATAACCAGGGCTGGTGTGGTGTTAGAGGCGCGACATAATCCCCAGCCATCCGGGTAATCAACGCGAATACCGTCCAGCGTAGTTTTGATACCTTCGCCGAAGTCGCCCTCGCGAGCAAGCTTATCTATTAGAGAAAATTTGTTAGCGTCGGTAACCGCAATATTTATTTCCGGGGTACCAACGTCTTGGGGAAATGTGGCGAAAAAAGTATCCGCATCGTCAGGCTGGTTGGCGAGGATTTCTACCAGCCTAGCGGCGGCATAGAGGCCATCGTCAAAACCATACCAGCGCTCTTGGAAAAAAATATGCCCGCTCATCTCTCCGCCCAACTGAGCGCCGGTCTCTTTCATGCGCGCTTTGATCAGGGAGTGACCGGTTCGCCACATCTCAGGCTCGCCCCCAGCATCACTAATCACTTTGACTAGGTTGCCGGTGCACTTGATATCAAAAATAACCTTGGCGCCGGGCAGGCGCGTGAGCATATCGGTGGCAAATACCATCAGCAGGTGGTCGGGATAAATCAGCTTGCCGGTGGAGGTGACCACGCCTACTCGGTCGCCATCGCCATCAAAGGCAAGCCCAATGTCAGCGCCCGTTTCTTGCACCTTGCGCGTCAAGTCCTGCATATTTTCCGGTTTGCCAGGATCCGGGTGGTGATTGGGAAAGTGGCCATCGATCTCATCGAACAGCGCAATCGTTTCAATACCCAGGCGGGTTAGTAGCTGCGGGCCAAGCTCGCCAGCAACCCCGTTGCCGCAGTCGACCACGGCTTTGATCGGCCGGTTGATCTTAACGTCACCTAAAATGCGCGCTAAATACGTTTCGCGGAGATCCTGCTGGGTGATGCTGCCTTGACCGCTCTCCAGGTTGCTAGACTGGATACGCTCAAACAGCGCGGTAATCGCATCGCCGGAGAGCGTTTCGCCGCTCAGCACGATTTTAAAGCCATTGTAATCAGGCGGGTTATGACTGCCGGTAACCATCACGCCTGATTGGGTGCCTGGCAAGATATGGGTGGCGAAGTACAGCACCGGCGTGGGGACCATGCCGATATCAATAACGTCTCGTCCTGCAGCATTCAGGCCACGCATCAGCGCTGCTTGCAGCCGAGCGCCTGAAAGGCGACCGTCGCGTGCGACTACCACGCTGGATTCGCCCCGTGCGGCGGCTTCCGAGCCCACGGCGCGTCCGATCATTTCTACCGTCTCTTCGGTGAGCGTGTCGTCAACGATACCGCGGATATCGTAGGCGCGAAAAATCGAAGCGGGTACGGTCTGTGCGTTCATAGGCTTCCCAGCTAAACAGAAATTGCCTTGCAAAGGTTTCTTAACCACGTCCTGTCAATTGCTATTGCTAATGGCTATTGCTAATAGCTACTGACTGCCGGTGCTGCCAAACCCGCCGCTTCCCCGCAGGGAGTCTTCAAACGCGTCCACAAGAGTGAGTTCGGCTTGCACAACAGGCACAAGCACGTACTGTGCCAGGCGGTCGAAGGGGGCAAGGGTAAAGTCGCTCTGGCCCCGGTTCCAGACCGAAATCATCAGCTCGCCCTGGTAATCGGAGTCGATCAAGCCCACCAAGTTGCCCAGTACAATGCCGTGCTTATGCCCCAAACCGGAGCGCGGCAGAATCATGCCTGCTAAGCCTGGGTCTTCAATATAGATGGCAATGCCCGTGCGCACGAGCTGGCAGTCGCCGGGCGTCAAGGTCAGCGGCGCGTCCAGCAGGGCGCGTAGATCCATGCCTGCAGAGCCTGCCGTTGCATAGGTGGGGAGATAGTCGTGCAAGCGTTCATCTAACACTTTGCACTGCAGGCGGGGGCGGGCACTCATTGGGGTTCTCCAGAAGCGTTAGTAGAGGTTGTTTCAGGTGCTGTCGTCGATAGCAGGGTGAGCGCCTGGTGAATGATCGTAGCGGCCAGCTGGGTTTTCGGCTGGGGTGCTTCCGCCCGGCTTTCAACGCCTTCTGCGGTGCGCCATAGTAACCAGGCGGCATTCTGGTCGCTGCCAAACCCCAGGCCCGCCTGGGAAACATCGTTAGCCACGATCATATCCAGCCCTTTGCGCTGCAGTTTATCCTGCGCGTAGCGCTCTATTTCTTGGGTTTCGGCGGCAAAGCCAACTACCAGCGGGCGCTGCCCAGCGGGAAGCGCCGCTATGCTGGCGATAATGTCAGGATTTTTCACCAGGGTCAGGGTGAGAGTGTCGCTATCGTCCCGCTTCTTGAGCTTGTGCTCGGCGGGTGCCGCCGCACGGTAATCAGCAACCGCCGCGCAGCCGATAAATAGCGCCGCTTGAGGCGCTAACCGCTGTGCTTCACTGTGCATCTGCTCGGCTGACTCAACGTCAACCCGCGTAACGCCCGGCGGGGTGGGTAAGTTAACTGGCCCGCTGATCAGCGTCACTTTAGCGCCTTGCGCCACTGCCGCTGCAGCTAAAGCAAAGCCCATTTTTCCCGAACTGTGATTGGAAATATAGCGTACCGGGTCCAACGGTTCGCGAGTTGGGCCAGCGGTGATCACTACATGAGGGGCGCCAGCGGAGGAGCCATAATAAGGAGAAGGTGGCGCTGCAAACAGTGCTATCACAGCACTAAATATCTCTTCAGGCTCACTCATGCGGCCAGGCCCCACATCACCACAGGCTTGATCGCCCGCGGCAGGGCCTATTTGCTGCCAGCCGTCTTGCTGCAGCTGCGCCACATTGCGCTGAGTGGCCGGGTGGCGCCACATCGCCTGGTTCATTGCCGGGGCAATCAGCTTGGGCGCTTCTGAGGCCAGGCAGAGCGTGGTGAGCAAATCATCAGCCATGCCGAGCACTAATCGAGCGATTAAGTCGGCCGTGGCTGGGGCGATGAGTGCTACATCCGCCCAGCGGGCCAGCTCAATATGGCCCATGCCCGCTTCGGCTTCCGGGTCGAGTAAGGAGGTGCGCACCGGCTCACCGGAGAGTGCCTGCAGGGTGAGCGGCGTAATAAAGGCCTGAGCCCCATCGGTCATTACCACACGCACCTCGCAGCCCGCTTGCTTAAGCAGGCGCACAAGCAACGCGCTCTTGTAAGCAGCAATACCCGCGCTAACCCCGAGTAGCACCCGTTTGCCGGTGAGTGTTGAGCCAGTGGTGAAAGCGTTTATCGGGGTGCTTGTTGTGTCAGCAACAGAAGCCATGTTCAGTCATCCACATCAGCGTTCGTGAGGAGGCTTACCATACCACTGGCACCACCAATTTGGCATATTGGGGAGAAACAAGGGTAAGCTAGGTTTACTGAGGCAGGCTGCGTGATTGGGTTTGAACGCGGATTGCGTTAATTACCAAGGGCGGACAAAGCGGGAAGGTGCGATGGGAATCAATCACTGGCCAGAGGGTGAGCGGCCGCGGGAGAAATTATTAAACGCAGGTGCCCAGGCGCTTTCGGATGCGGAGTTGCTGGCTATTTTTTTGCGCGTCGGCGTGCAGGGGCGCTCAGCGGTTGATTTGGCGAGGGATTTGCTCACAAGCTTTGGTGGCTTACGCCAACTGTTGGAGGCTGATCAAGCAAGTTTCTGCGCTGCCCATGGGCTAGGCACCGCTAAGTATGCCCAACTACAGGCTACGCTTGAGTTGTCGCGGCGCCATTTGGCTAGCCAGTTGGCGCGTGGCAATGCACTGACATCGCCTGCCTTGGTGCGCCACTATCTGAGCTCCCAGCTGCGTCATTTAGGCCATGAAGAGTTTGCGGTGCTTTTTTTGGATACACAGCACCGAATTATTCGCTATGAATCGCTGTTTCGCGGTACCCTAGACAGCGCATCTGTTTACCCCCGCGAAGTTGCCAAGCGCGCTTTAGAACTTAGTGCTGGCGCCGTTATCCTGGCTCACAATCACCCATCGGGTGTGGCAGAGCCAAGCGATGCTGATCGACGAATCACCGAACGCTTAAAAGACGCGCTCGCACTGTTTGAAGTGCGCGTGTTGGATCATTTCGTGGTGGGAGATGGAGAAGTGGTCTCTTTTGCCGAGCGTGGCTGGCTATAAGCAGAATCAACGCGCAGTACATTGCGTGACGCTATCTAAGTTAAATGAGCAAAATGGCGCTTATTTAACCTTTTTAGTGGGTTTTGCTTGCTGCTAGTCGGGTGCTCTGGTATAAAGTGCCACCTTTAAACTTGGGTTGAATAACGGATTTGGATAAAGCTTGGCGGTTAACGGCGCCGACACCTTCCCTGCTCCGGTTTGCCCGACAGTTTTGAACACTCAGGTTCTTATATCCTGGCCAAGCAGTTGGAGGCTCTAATGTCCAAAGTATGTCAGGTTACCGGCAAGCGTCCGGTAACTGGAAATAACGTTTCACACTCCCAGCGTAAGACACGTCGTCGTTTCTTGCCAAACCTGCACACCCACCGTTTTTGGGTAGAGTCTGAAAACCGCTTCGTCAAGCTGCGCGTTTCCACTAAAGGAATGCGCATCATCGACAAGAAAGGTATCGACACAGTTTTGGTCGCTATTCGTAAGCGCGGCGACGCTATCTAAGTAAGCCTATTGGGAGAGTTGAACCATGCGCGATAAAATCAAGTTGGTGTCTAGTGCCGGTACTGGTCACTTCTACACCACTGATAAGAACAAGCGGAATACCCCGGATAAGTTCGAATTCAAGAAATTCGATCCGGTTGTCCGTAAGCACGTTATCTACAAGGAAGCCAAGATCAAGTAATCGCGTAAGCGATGATGATCGGTTTTCTCTGCAGGCGAACGTCTGTGCAAAAACCCGGCCCCAAGCCGGGTTTTTGCATGCATGCTTTTTATGCGCAGCATGCCTAGCGAATCCATCTTCATTAGGCTGTCATCACAAGCCGTTACGATGCTCAAATATGCCCGAACTGCCCGAAGTTGAAACCACCCGCCGTGGGATTGCGCCTTATATTGAAGGTCAGGAAGTCACCGAAGTGCTGGTGCGTCAGCCGCGGCTGCGCGTGCCCGTGCCGGATGACTTGGCCGAGCGGTTGGTGGGCGCACGCATTGGCGTATTGAAGCGGCGGGCAAAATATCTGCAGATTCCCATTCAGCCGGTTAGTGCGCTTGCAGATGATGCTAGTGCCACGCTGTTATGGCATTTGGGCATGTCGGGTAGCCTGCGTATTGCCCAGGTGGGGGATTTGCCTAAAAAGCATGACCATGTCGATGTGGTCACCGCTAACGGCTATGTGTTGCGTTATCACGACCCCCGTCGGTTTGGCTTTGTGGATTGGCAGGCCAAGGATGAAACGCAGGATAAGCGTCTTGCGCATTTGGGGCCCGAGCCATTGTCTGATGCGTTTAATGGCAAGTGGCTTTACGCCCGCTCGCGCAACAAGCGTGTGGCAGTAAAGCCATTTCTGATGGACAACCAGGTAGTGGTGGGTGCCGGTAATATCTACGCCGCGGAAGCGCTGTTTATGGCGGGCATTGATCCGCGCCGTGCGGCAGGGAGAGTTTCTCGCGCTCGTTATGACGCTTTAGCCCTTGCTGTGAAAGAGGTGCTGGCGGCGGCGATTACCCAGGGTGGCACTACGCTGAGAGACTTTGTTAGCGGCCAGGGAGAGCCCGGCTACTTTGCTCAGCGGCTAAATGTTTACGGCCGCCACGGTCAGCCCTGTTTGCGCTGCGGCGCGGAGCTTCGCCGCATTACGCTAGGCCAGCGAGCCAGTGTATTTTGCCCCGGTTGCCAGCGCTAATGCCTGCCTAATAAGTGCTAATGTTTTACTGACGTTTTGCCTTGGCTAATTTTTGCTTTGCCTAGGTTTTTAAAACAAAGTTTTTGGAGATTGCTGTGACCCAACGCCTGCGCCTGAATAAAAATGCTGACCGCCGCCTGAAAGCGGGCCATCTCTGGATCTACTCCAATGAAGTAGATATCAAAGAGACGCCGCTGAAAAACTTTGCGGCAGGCGAAACCGCCCTGGTAGAAGCCTCCAACGGAAAAGTCATGGCGGTGGCTTACGTTAATCCCCATTCGTTAATCGCGGCCCGCGTCATGTCACGTGACCCTGAAATGCGCTTGGATCGTTCGCTGTTTGTGCACCGCTTTAACCAAGCGCTGGCACTACGTCAGCGTCTTTATGAGCAGCCGTATTACCGCTTGATTCACGGTGAAGGCGATTTGCTGCCAGGCTTGGTGATTGATCGTTTTGGCGATGTTCTCGTCGTGCAGCTCAATACGGCTGGCATGCAGGCGTTGGCTGATGAGATTGTTGATGCGCTTGAAAAAGTCGTCAAGCCTGAAGTGATCGTTTTCCGTAACGACACTGGCGGTCGTCGTCAGGAAGGTCTCGAGGCCCACGTTGACGTTATCAAGGGCACGTTGCCTGACGAAGTGGTGCTGGAAGAGAACGGTGCACGTTTTGTCGTGCCGGTACTTAATGGCCAGAAAACCGGTTGGTTCTTCGATCACCGTGTTAATCGAGAATGGCTCAATCGCCAAGTGGCCGGTAAGCGCGTGCTGGATGTCTTCAGCTACGTGGGCGGCTGGGGTGTGCAGGCAGCCGTTCACGGCGCGAAAGAGGTGATTTGCCTAGACTCTTCGGGTCCAGCGCTAGATCAGGTTGCACGTAACGCCGAGCTCAATGGCGTTCAGGAAAGAGTGGCTGTTAGTGAAGGCGATGCATTTGAAGCCTTAGCAGCATTGAAGGCAGAGGGTGAGGAGTTTGACGTGGTCATTCTTGATCCGCCTGCGTTCATCAAAAAGCGTAAGGATATCCCTAACGGCGAGCGTGCCTATGCCCGCTTGAACCGCGAAGCCTTGCGCTTGCTGGGTCGCGACGGCCTGTTGATGTCCGCCTCCTGCTCAATGCACCTAGCGCCCGAGCGGTTGATGGATGTGGTACGTGGCGCCGTTCGCCACCAGGATCGCCATGGCCAGGTGATTTTCCAAGGCCATCAAGGCCCTGATCACCCAGTACACCCAGCCATTCCTGAAACGTCTTACCTGAAAGCGTTGGGAGTGCGTGTGTTCCGCGACTAATTCACACGAGAGTCAGGATAAAGAGGAGCCAAGGATGGAGTGGGCGCTGCCCGATCCTTTTGTGATCGATATCCGTGTCGCTGATGAGGCAATTGATGCTTATCAGCACGTTAACAACAGCGAGTACCTGCGCTGGGTTGAGCAGATTAGCTGGGCGCACTCTGAAGCGCTCGGCCTCTCGCTTGAGCGTTACCGAGAGCTTGACCGTGCGATGGTGGTTCACCGTCATGAACTGGACTACCTCGCACCTGCTTTTGCAGGCGATGAGCTACAGTTGGCGACCTGGATTGTCGATTGCGATGAACGCTTCAGTCTGACGCGGCGTTTTCAACTAGCGCGTACCAGCGATTCCAAAACACTGCTTTATGCCCGCACGCGCTTTGCCTGCGTGGCGCTCTCAACGGGGCGGCCCAAACGCTTGCCCGAGGAGTATCGGCGCATCTATGGCGGCGCCGTTATCGTTGAGTGATTGAAAGAAGAGTGGAATTTTTCGTGCAGAACCGGCAATCGTTAGATTTTTCTCCTAAAAAACGCCTTAACCGGCGTTTTTTTTGTTTTGCTTTGCTGGGGTGGTGGTCAACGTTAGCTGTGCTGTAATTTGCTTAACAAGACGACTGACCTTTAAAAGCACAGGGAAAAAAACCAATGAAAATCGCCGTCCCCAAAGAGATCAAAAATCACGAGTACCGTGTCGCGTTGACGCCCACTGGTGCGCGTGAGTTAGCCGGTCGTGGCCACCAGGTCAGCGTTCAAGCTAGTGCCGGTGAAGGCGCTGGCTTTACCGATGCCGATTACCAGGCCGCCGGTGCTCAGATCGAAGCCGATGTGGACACACTGTGGTGCAATGCCGAGCTAATCCTCAAGGTGAAAGAGCCCCAGCCTGACGAGGTGGCGCGGCTCACTCCGCAGCATACCCTGTTCACCTATCTTCATCTGGCCGCCGAAGAGCCCCTTACCCGTGGGTTGATGAAAAGCGGCGCCACCTGCATCGCCTATGAGACGATTACCGATGCCCGTGGCGGCTTGCCACTACTCGCGCCGATGAGCACCGTAGCAGGGCGAATGGCCGTTCAAGCCGGTGCCCATAGCCTGGAAAAAGCCCAGGGCGGTGCAGGCGTGCTGCTGCCCGGTGTGCCCGGTGTGGCGCCGGGGAAAGTGACGGTCATCGGTGGTGGCGTCGTCGGCGAAAATGCCGCTCGCATGGCATTGGGGTTAGGCGCAGAAGTCACCATTCTGGATAAATCTCTGGCGCGGCTGGAAGTGCTGGATGACCGCTATCAGGGACGCATCAAAACGGTTTATTCCACCGCCGATGCACTTGAAACGGCCACCCGTGAGTCGGATATGATTATTGGCGCGGTGCTGGTGCCCGGCGCCGCTGCGCCTAAGTTGATCACTCGCCGCATGCTAGCCGATATGAAGCCCGGCAGTGTACTGGTCGATGTGGCGATTGATCAGGGCGGCTGCTTTGAAACCAGTAAGCCCACTACCCATGCCGAACCGACCTATATCGTTGATGGCATTGTTCACTACTGTGTCGCCAATATGCCCGGCGCCGTGGCCCGTACCTCTACCCAGGGGCTGACTAACGCCACGCTGCCCTTCGTGCTTGCCCTGGCGGATAAAGGCTGGCAGCAGGCGCTACGTGACGACCCGCACTTCCTGCCCGGTCTTAATGTGCATGCTGGTCAAGTTACTTATCAAGCCGTGGCAGACGCCTTTGGGCTGAAAAGTAGTAATCCCGCGAGTGTTGTTGGAGGCTAATAAATACGCAGTCGTTGGCGCTACCATTGGCTTAATAGTGTGGCGGAAGTTCATCCTCGGGGCGTTGGCCGCCCTGGGGTTCGCTTGCTTGAAGTGCTTGATGCTGCTCGCGCAGGCGTTCGCGCATCAGCCCACTCAACTGCTCCAGTTTTTCCAGGCGGCGCTCCTGCTGAATCACCGCTTGGTCCAGCGTGTCCAGCCAGTGTTCTTGATGCGCTAAGCGGCTTTCTAAAGATTCCACAAGCTGGGTTAGCTCGGCAGGCGATAATTCGTGGGTCATGATAACATTGCAACCTTATGTAGTAGTATGCCAGTACTATTGGGAATGGGCCTGATAGTGCGGGTATTGTCCTTCGTCTGTTACCCATACAACAAGAGAGCTTTTATTGTCTATGAACCCAAAAGTTGTGTTTCGCTGTTTCTTAATCAGTGTATTACTTGCCGCCCCCACGCCACTTCTGTTGGCGGGGATTGTTCGTTTAACCAATAGTGCCCTCGCCGAGCAATTAATGGAGGTGTTGGCAGACAGTAGCGGTGTCTATATTGCTGTTGCTATCGGATGTTTTATTGTTCTGTGTATTGGCACATTAGCGTCTGCCGCTTTTGCGCCCTCAGTAGTGGTGGCGTCTGATGTGGTAGCGCGTCCTAAGCCTGCATCGCGCCAGCCTCAAGCGGCTGCTCCCATGGACGATGATGAGGAAGAAGACATCATCGACCCCAATGATGGCCGTGAAGAGGGCGAAGTGAAGTGGTTCAATACTAACAAAGGCTATGGTTTTATTACCCGCGATAATGGTGAAGATGTTTTTGTACACTTTCGCGCCATTCGCGGCCGTGGCCCGCGTATGTTAGCTGAAGGCCAAATTGTGCGTTATCACGTGATAAAAAATGAGCGTGGTTTGCAGGCCGACGATGTGAGTATTATTGAGTAAGCTTAACGGCTAGCTAAATTGATCGTAGGATAGTAAACGACCCCGCTTCGGCGGGGTCGTTTACGTTATAGGGTCTGTTAACGGCCCGAATCAGGCCACTCTATGGCTCCCTCTTTACCGCCTGGAAGCACTTGCCAGAAGCGGTCAGGGTCATCGCCGGGGTTCCAGCCGCCCAATGAGCATCGTACCTCGGTCTGAAGCGCCTCTGCGGCTTGCTGAGCGCACTCTTGGTCAGTCATCCAAGGGGTATGGTTGCTATCAAACCATAGGCTGGCAAAGCCATCGGCGGCTTTATCGACCAGTAATACCGGCACACAGTCGCCCTGATACTGACCTCGGGTTTGCCATTTGCCTTTGCCTGCCGGGCTGAGCGGCGGTGCGATTAGCGTGCTTTTTAGCCACTCATTGAGCGCCTCCAGCGAAACGCTAGCCAGGTAGATTTCTATATCGGGATAACGCTCCATCATACGTTTACCTCGCCGGAGACGAGCAGCGCCTGCAGCGTCGCTTCGTAAATCCGGCTTAAGTCGTCGAGGTCGCTAGCGCGAACGCGCTCATTGACCTTGTGGATGGTGTCGTTCAGCGGGCCTAGCTCGACCACCTGAGCGCCCAGAGTAGCAATGAAGCGGCCATCTGAGGTGCCGCCGCTGGTAGAAAGCGCTGGACGCTCGCCAGTCACCGCTTCAACGCCTTTGATGGCGGCATCGACAAGCTCGCCCTCGGCGGTCAGGAAAGGCTCGCCGTTAAGCGTCCAGTCTATCTGATACTCCAGGCCATGCTGAGCAAGAATGGTTTCCGTGCGCGCTTTGAGCTCTTCATGAGTCACTTCGGTTGAGAAGCGAAAATTAAACACCACTTCGACATCGCCAGGAATCACATTAGTGGCTCCGGTGCCTGCACGCAGGTTAGAAATCTGAAAACTGGTGGCAGGGAAGAAATCGTTGCCCGCGTCCCAATGCTCATTGACCAGCGCGTCGAGTGCTGGCATCGCTTGATGGATAGGGTTGCGCGCTAAATGCGGATAGGCCACGTGGCCTTGTACGCCCTTGATGTGTAGCGTGGCACCAAGCGACCCGCGACGACCGTTTTTGATTACATCACCCAGCCGATCGGTGGACGAAGGCTCGCCGACAATACAGTAATCAAGGCGTTCATTGCGCTCACGCAGATGCTCAACCACCGCGCGGGTGCCGTCGACCGCTGGGCCTTCTTCGTCGGAAGTGATCAGAAAGGCAATGCGGCCGTCGTGCTCTGGATGATTCGCGACAAAGCGTTCAACGGCGGTCAGCATGGAAGCGAGGCTGCCTTTCATATCGGCAGCGCCACGCCCGCACAGCATTCCCTCTGCGTCGATGCAGGGCTCGAACGGGGGGGACTGCCAGTTGATATAGGGGCCGCTGGGCACCACATCGGTGTGGCCCGCGAAAGCCACGACAGGGCCGTGATGACCGCGCACTGCCCAAAAATTCTTTACATCGCCAAAGGGCAGCCGCTCAACATTGAAACCGAGCGCTGTTAAACGCTCGATCATGAGTTCCTGGCAACCTTCGTCGTCCGGCGTTACCGAGGCTCGGCTGAGCAGCTCAAAGGCAAGTTGTAGCGTCGGCGACAGCGCTTCAGGCTCAGTTGTGGGCATGCAACGCCTCGTTCAGAGCGATGGCACTTTTGTTGGTCAGGCACTCAATGCGACCGTTCTGCGAGTTGCGGCGCCACAGCTGATCGTCTTGGCCTGCTAGCTCCCGAGCGGCAACGGTGTTCACTTCCTGCCCCTGGTCATCAAGCAGCGTCACTTTGGAGCCAGCGGTGATATAAAGCCCTGCTTCCACCGTGCAGCGGTCACCCAGGGGAATGCCGATGCCAGCGTTTGCGCCGATTAAGCAGCCTTCGCCTACTTTAATGACGATATTGCCGCCGCCGGAGAGGGTGCCCATGGTCGAGCAGCCGCCGCCGAGGTCTGAACCTTTGCCGACCATTACACCCGCCGAAATGCGGCCTTCTATCATGCCGGGGCCTTCGGCGCCTGCATTGAAGTTGACAAAGCCTTCGTGCATCACTGTGGTGCCTTCGCCCAAGTAAGCGCCAAGACGCACGCGGGCAGTGTCGCCGATGCGGATACCGGTAGGTACCACGTAGTCGGTCATTTTGGGGAATTTGTCCACGCAGTCCACGGAGAGCGCGCGCCCCGCCAAGCGCGCCTTTAAGCGGCGTGTAGGCAGCTCTTCAATATCGATCGCGCCTTCGTTGGTCCAGGCAATATTGCGTAGCAGACCAAACATGCCGGTCAGATCCAGCCCGTGGGGCTTCACTAAACGGTGGGAAAGCAAATGGAGCTTGAGGTAGACCTCGGGAGCGGTCTGTGGTGGCTGGTCGGTGTCCAGGAACATAGCCACCAGCGGGCGCTGGCTAGCGGAAAGCGCTTCAGCGAGCTCTGCTTGAGCGGAGTGGCCAGCGGCCTCTAAGGCTTTTGCCAGGCGTGTGCAGTCTTCAGGCAAAAAGCTAATCGCAGCGTTGCCTTGCGGCGCATCCAGCGCTTGCTGAGCAGCGGCTACCAAGCTCGCCTCGGGATTGAACAGCGGTGCCGGGTAGTAGATTTCCAGCCAGTCGCCTTGGGTGTTTTGGGTGCCAATTCCAAGCGCAAAGCTCAGCATAAGAGAGTGTCCTGTAGTGATGAGTGGTGGAGAATGAAGAATGAGTGCGGCTAGCGACTAACTGCTCAGCTTGTCGTAATCGCCGTCGCGGTAGCCAACCAGAATGGTTGAGTCGTCTACTTCTAGTAGTGGTCGCTTCAGTAGCGTGGGATGTTTCACCAGCATCTGGCGAGCTGACGTATCAAAGGCATCTTTCTCTTCTTGAGGGAGGTCGCGCCAGGTTTTGCTACGTTTGTTGACGACATCGGCAAGCGGTAGGCGTTCTAAAATATGCTCAAGCAGACCCGCCGAAAGGCCATCTTTGCGCAGGTCGTAGGTCTTGAACGCAATACCTTTGCCTTCCAAGGCTTTTCGCGCCTTACGGCAGGTGTCGCAGGTATTAATAATATAGAGCGTCAGCATACAGCCTCCATGAACTAAAGCGTTATCGCGGTTAACCGCGCTCAATAAGATGACGGATACGCTGCGCCGCTTCCAGCGTAGGCGCCAATTCGGCTACCAGCGCTAATCGCACACGTCCTGCGCCAGGGTTAATGCCGTTTGTCCCCGTGCGGCCCATTAAGCTGCCGGGCAGTACGCTGACATGCTGCTCGGCAAATAGGCGCTGGGTGAAAGCGATGTCATCGCCGCCGGGTACTGCGGGCCAGAGATAGAAACTGGCTTGAGGCGCTGGGAAGCTCATGACAGGCGCAAGCACATCGGTCACCGCGCTAAATTTTTCCCGGTAGGCGTCGCGGTTAGCGCGCACGTGCTGCTCATCCTGCCAGGCAGCAATAGACGCGTGCTGAATGGGTATCGACATAGCGCAGCCGTGGTAGGTGCGGTAGCGCTTGAAGGGGGTTAGCAGAGCTGCATCGCCTGCCACAAAACCCGAGCGCAGGCCGGGCAAGTTAGAGCGTTTGGAGAGCGAGTGAAATACTACGCAACGCCGATAATCGTTACGGCCCAGTTCGGCGCAGGCTTGTAATAGACCGGGCGGTGGGGCGGTCTCGTCCAGGTACAGCTCCGAATAGCACTCGTCTGACGCGATGATGAAATCATGCTCATCGGCCAGAGCAATGAGTTGCTTGAACTCTTCAATGGGCGTGACGGCCCCGGTGGGATTGCCCGGTGAGCAGATAAATACGATCTGCACTTCACGCCATGTCTCGGCGGACACAGCGCTAACGTCTGGTCTAAAATTGTTCTCAGCGGTGCAGGCCAAATAGAGCGGCTCGCCGCCTGCCAAGAGCGTCGCACCTTCATAAATTTGATAAAACGGGTTAGGTACCGCGACTTTCGCAGGGCGTGTGCGATCCAAGGCTGCCTGCACAAAGGCAAAAATCGCTTCCCGAGTGCCGTTGACCGGAACGACATGCTGTTCGCTGTCGAGGTCGCGTAGCTGAAAGCGCTGCGTTGCCCAGTTAGCGATGGTTTCACGAAGCGCTGGCAAGCCGTTGGTCGCCGGGTAGCGGGCCATTTCCAATTGGTGCGCTACTAGGGCATCAAGCGCTGCTGGGTAGGGCGCGTGCTGTGGTTCGCCAATGGTCAGCGGTATATGGGCGAACTCGGTGGGCGGAGTGAGCGTCGCCTTTAGCGCCGCCAGCTTTTCAAACGGGTAGGGATGCAGGGCGTCGAGGTCGGCGTTCATGATGTGTCCGTTAGTGGCTGGCTGGCATAAGGCGACGATTATAGGCAAGCCCCGGTGCAGGCTCAAACCTAACTGGGTGATCATCGTTCGTGAGCAGGCTTGCCGGTGCCGAGGGCAGGTTTCCGCGAGGGCGCTGTAAACCCATCCGTGGGCGCTACTTTCGACATCTGACCGCCATGGATGGCGGAAATGCCGGAATTGTTGGGAACATTTTCCGGCCCTGGCGAAAGACCCCTCGCTCCAACCTGCCCTCGGCACCTAGTTACCTGCACTCTTAACCGGAGTTATTTCTCAAACCCCCAACACTTCAATCAAACGTTCGCGCAGCTGCTGCTGGCGCTCGGGATCGGTCAGCGGCTCGCCTGCCTTGGTGGTAATGAAAAAGACGTCCTCCACCCGCTCGCCGAGGGTGGCGATTTTCGCCGCTGAAAGCGAGATATCCTGCTCCATAAAGATTCGACCCACGCGAGCCAGCAGGCCGGGGCGGTCGGGGGCCGTTAGTTCCAGCATGGTGCGCTCATTAGCCGGGTCCTGCTCAATCAGTACTTCCGTGGGTACCTTGAAATGCTTGAGCTGGCGCGGCGTGTGGCGCGTGACGATATCTGGATAGTCATCGGGGTCATCAAGCTCTTCAACTAAGTGTTGGCGCATTTCTTCGATGTGCGCAGGGTCGCGAATCGGTTGGCCATGGCTGTCGAGCACAATAAAAGTGTTCAGCGTCCAGTCGTTGTGGGAAGTGGCGATGCGTGCGTCGTGGATCGATAGCCCCAGCTGCTCCATGGCGGCGGCAGTGGCGGCGAACAGATCATCCACCGAACGGGTATGGATAAACACCTTGGTGCCGCCTTCGGCCATGTCGGCGGTGGGCGCGCTGATCAACACCAGCGGCAGCGGCGACTGGTTGTGGTTCAGGATGCCTTGGGTCTGCCAGACAATTTCGCTAGGCGCATACTGGAGAAAGTAGTCCTCCCCGAGGGATTCCCAAAGCTGGTCGATTTGTGCCCGGTTAACGCCAATAGTTTGCAGTAGCGAGCGCGCCTCGGTGCGCGTTTCGCGTACCCAGTCATCTCTGTCAGGTGGGTTGTTTAGGCCGCGGCGCAGAGCACGCTTGGTCTCAGCATGCAGCTGGCGTAGCAGTGTCGCCCGCCAGCCGTTCCACAGCGTTGGATTGGTCGCGTTGATATCGGCAACGGTGAGCACATACAGGTAATCCAGGCGGGTTTCATTACGCACCACCAGGGCAAAATCGCGAATCACATCGGGGTCGCTAATATCGCGCTTTTGCGCGGTCATCGACATCAGCAGGTGGTGCTCCACCAGCCAGCTGACCAAGTTCGTATCGTGAGGCGAGACGTGATGCCGCTGGCAGAACTGTTCAACGTCCCGGGCACCAATTTCCGAGTGGTCGCCGCCACGGCCCTTGCCGATATCGTGAAATAGCCCGGCAATCCACAGTAGATCCAGCTTGGGAAGCTGCTGCATCAGCGCTGCCGCCACGGGGAAGTCGCCTTTCGCTTCCGGCTTACGGAAGCCGTGCAGAAACTTGAGCAGCCGCAAAGTGTGGGCATCGACGGTATAGATATGAAACAGGTCGTGCTGCATCAACCCCACGGCGCGGCCAAATTCGGGCAGGTACTTGCCCAAAATGCCGTAGCGGTTCATGCGGCGAAGCTGGCGCGGTACGTTGCCAGGGGCGCGCATAATGGCCATAAACAGCCGCTGGTGGCGCGGGTCTTCCCGGTAGTGGTCGTCAATCTGGTGGCGATGATCACGAATCAGTCGGATGGTATCGGCGCGAACCCCTTCAATTTCGGGGTGCTTGGCCATCAACAGAAACAGCTCCAGCATCGCTGCCGGTCGCTCGCGGAACAGGTTACGCGAGCGTACTTGAATATAACCGCCCTTAGTTTCAAAGCGCTCGTTCAATTTAACGGTGGTCAGTGCCTCTTTGCCGCGCAGGATGACTTCGTCAAAATGCTGCAGCAGCATATCGTTAAGGCCCGCTAGCGCGGTGACATGGCGGTAGTAGCGCTTCATAAACTGCTCAACCGCGAGGCGTTCAGGCGTATCGCGGAAACCAAACATCTCGGCAATGGTGCGCTGGTGATCAAACAGCAGGCGGTCTTCGGCGCGGTCGGTGAGCATATGCAGGGCGTAGCGCACTTGCCATAAAAATGCCTGCCCCTGGCTCAAAATGCGCAGTTCGGCGTCGTTCATAAAGCCGTTAGCGACGATGTCGGTGTACTGTTCGGTGCCAAAGTGGCGTTTGGCTACCCAGCCGATCATCTGAATATCGCGCAATCCACCGGGGGAGCTTTTGAGGTTTGGCTCCAGGTGATATTCGGAGTTGTTGTAGCGGTAGTGACGAGCAATCTGCTCCTGCCACTTGGCCTCAAAGAAGCGGTCGGCGGGCCAAATGTGCTCGGCGCTGAGGCGCTCGCGCATGGCTTCACGCAATGCCTCCGGCCCCGCGATCAAACGTGATTCGAGCAGGTTGGTAATCACGGTCACGTCCGCTTCGGCTTCCCGTTCGCAGTCGTTGAGCGAGCGTACGCTGTGACCTATCTCCAGGCCAATATCCCACAAAAACGTGATAAAGGCAGTGAGCGGTTCGCGGTAGGCGGTGTCGTCGTCCTGCTCCAGCAACAGCAGCAGGTCAATGTCGGAGTGTGGGTGCAGCTCGCCCCGGCCATAACCGCCGACTGCGACCAACGCGATGCCGTCATCGGGCCACTCGTGTTGCGACCAGGCAATGGCCAATAGCTGATCTAGGTACCAGGCGCGACCACGAACGAGATCGCGAATATCCGCTCCGGCGCGAAACTGGTCATCGAAGCGTGCTTGTAGTTCACGCAGCGCGGCCTTGAACGGGGCGACCGGGGAGCGAGAACCTGCAAGCTCGGTGCGAAACAGGTCTAAATCGAAAAGCGAGGTGTCCGGTTCAAACCGGTAGTGGTGAAGAAGCATTAGTTGTTCAAGAAACTGAAGTCTTCGTCGCGACGCGCGGTCAGCACTTCAACACCAGATTCAGTGACCAGCAGCGTGTGTTCCCACTGGGCGGAGAGGCTGCGATCCTTAGTGACGGCGGTCCAGCCATCGCGCAGTACCTTGGTTTTATAGTCACCGACATTAATCATCGGTTCGATGGTGAAGCACATGCCGGCAGCAAGCTTGATGTCGGCGTCCGGCGCGTAGCCGTCATAGTGCAAAAACTGCGGCTCTTCGTGGAAATCAGCACCGATGCCATGGCCGCAGAAGTCGCGCACCACCGAGTAGCCATGCTCTTCGGCATGCTTTTGGATCACTCGAGCCAGTTCGGAAAGGCGTACACCAGGCTTCACCAGTTCAATACTCTTGTACAGGCACTCCTGGGTGATGCGACACAGCCGTTCGCCCTGAATAGTCTCGCCCACCACGAACATTACGCTGGAGTCGCCGTGATAGCCGTGCTTGGTCTTGACGGTGATATCCAGGTTCATGATGTCGCCGTTTTTGAGCTTCTTGGCGTCATCGGGAATGCCATGGCACACCACATGGTTAATGGAAGTGCAGGTTGCCTTGGGAAAACCGTGGTAGTTCAGCGGCGCCGGGGCCGACCCCAGTTCGTTAACGATATAGTCGTGGCAAAGACGGTCGATTTCCCCCGTGCTGACCCCTGCCTGGACATGTGGGGTGATCATTTCGATAACGCTAGCCGCTTGGCGCCCGGCTTCGCGCATGTGTTCGATTTCAGAAGGCGTCTTGATAGGAACGTTCATGAATACTCGATATGGATTCAGAATGGAAAAATTGAATGGCGCAATTTAAGACCGTCAAACGGGGTGCGACTTCATCTTGGCAATGATCTATGGTATAAAGCCGCGCGCTTTCCTGCAATCGTGATTCCAAGCTTCTTAGCTGGGAAAGACGGCAGTAGGGCAGGGCGATGAATCCGCAGCATGCTCATTAAAGAGCACACTGCTTGTTTGATCACTAAAAACATCAAGCCTTAAAAACACACATGCACCGGCACATGGTCCCGGGTGCCGCTGGCAGCGTTTAACGCGGTCAACGGTCGGATCCATGGGGTGCGTGGAGGCCTAACCCGAGTTTGAGGAGTTTTACCATGTCTCACGTTAATATGCGTGACCTGCTCAAAGCAGGCGCTCACTTCGGTCACCAGACCAAGTACTGGAACCCGAAGATGAGCAAGTTTATCTTCGGCGCGCGCAACAAGATTCACATCATCAACCTCGAGCACACCCTTCCGGCGCTGAATGAAGCGATCGATGTGGTCGAGAAGATGGCGGCATCCAACAACAAAATTTTGTTTGTTGGCACCAAGCGCAGCGCTAGCAAGGTAATTAAAGAAGAAGCGAACCGTGCAGGTCAGCACTTCGTCAACCATCGTTGGTTGGGCGGCATGTTGACTAACTTCAAGACCATCCGTCAGTCGATTAAGCGTCTGCGCGATCTTGAAACCATGCGCGAAGACGGCACGTTCGAGAAGCTGACCAAAAAAGAAGTTCTGGTAGCAACTCGCGAGCAAGAAAAACTTGAGCGTTCTATCGGCGGTATCAAGAACATGGGCGGCCTGCCGGACGCACTGTTCGTGATCGACGTTGACCACGAGCGCATCGCGATCAACGAAGCCAACAAACTGGGCATCCCGGTTATCGGCGTGGTGGATACTAACTCCAACCCCGATGGCGTTGATTACGTAATCCCCGGCAACGATGACTCCATCCGCGCTATCCAGATCTACGTTAAAGCGATTGCGGATGCGTGTGGTCGTGCCAAAGAAGGCAACGCGCAAGAGTTTGTTGAAGTGACCGAAGAGGCCGCTGCAGCTGAAGACAACACTGCCGCCGAGTAAATCGTCGCAGTGGGTGCGGTAAGCAGATGTGCCGCATCAAGAAAAAGGGGGCTATGCCCCCTTTTTTCCCGCGACAGACGTATGGTCTGAGCGGACGAATTTGCCGGCACTCAATACCGGCCCCGCAATACAGAGAGACATAGGGCAGAGTGATACATGATGGTCATTTATCATGCCTATACTCTGTGTTGCGTTTAATTCTCATAGCATTATTTCAGAGGTGAATTCTCATGGCAGCTATCAGCGCCTCTCAGGTCAAGGAACTTCGCGAACGTACCGGTCTCGGCATGATGGAGTGTAAAAAAGCACTCACCGAAACCGACGGTGATATCGAAGTTGCGATTGAAAACCTGCGTAAAAGCTCAGGCCTAAAAGCGGCTAAGAAAGCCGACCGCATCGCCGCCGAAGGTGTTGTGGTAACGCGTGTAGCGGAAGACGGTAGCTACGGCGTTATGGTCGAAATCAACTCCGAGACTGACTTTGTTGCGCGTGATGACAACTTCATCGCGTTTGCCGACAAGATCGCCGGCGCTTTCTTCACTGCAAAAAGTGAAGACGTTGCCGCTGT
Source organism: Vreelandella arctica (assembly GCF_037070215.1). NCBI lineage: Bacteria > Pseudomonadati > Pseudomonadota > Gammaproteobacteria > Oceanospirillales > Halomonadaceae > Vreelandella > Vreelandella arctica. The sequence continues at coordinate 113,420 of NZ_JBANSN010000003.1, forward strand.
TATGGCGGGCGAGCTGGAAACAGCACGCGAGCAGTTGGTTCAGAAAATCGGTGAAAACATTGGCGTGCGTCGTGCCGTCGTTGTTAATGCTGCTGACGGTGGCTTAGTGGGCGAATACGTTCACGGTGGCCGCATTGGCGTTCTAACCGTGCTGACAGGTGGAACGTCAGAAGCGGCGAAAGACGTTGCAATGCACGTAGCGGCGATCAATCCCTCCGTTGCCCATCCGGAAAACATGCCTCAGGAAGAGCTGGACGCTGAAAAAGCGATTATCCTGGCGCAACCTGACATGGCCGGTAAGCCGGAGCAGATCGCTGAGAAGATGGTTCAAGGTCGCTTGAAAAAGTACCTGGCAGAAAACAGCCTGACCGAGCAGCCGTTTGTTAAAGACCCGAACCAGACCGTTGCTGAGTTTGTGAAAGCAGCGGGCGGCGAAGTAGTTGGTTTCACGCGCTTTGAAGTGGGTGAAGGCATCGAGAAAGAAGAAGTCGACTTTGCTAAAGAAGTTATGGAACAGGCTGGCCGTCGCTGAGGTCAGAGGTTTCAGAAATAAGATGGCGTGCGCGCGAGCGCACGCCTTCGCGTATCCGGCCCTTGCATAATTAATGCTAGTATAATCGGCCCTTAGATAGCTGATTTTATACACTGGTTTTATACCAAGGGGCTGCCCCGCCTGCCTGTTTTCAGGTCTGCCTCAGGAGAGATGCCATGTCGAGTGATGTTCAAGAGCCTACCCCCCACGTAGCACCCAGCAAAGCCGCAGGCACAAAATCAAAATACAAGCGTATTTTGCTTAAGTTGTCTGGCGAAGCGCTAATGGGGGAGCACGATTTTGGTATTGACCCTAAGGTACTTGACCGCATGGCGCTGGAAATCGGCCAGCTTGTTGGTATCGGGGTGCAGGTAGGAATTGTGATTGGCGGCGGCAACCTGTTCCGGGGCGCCGCACTCAATGAAGCTGGCATGGATCGCGTGACTGGCGATCATATGGGTATGTTGGCCACCGTAATGAATGCGCTAGCCATGCGCGACGCGCTAGAGCGCTCCAATATCCGCTCGCGAGTGATGTCGGCTATTCCGATGAGCGGTGTGGTAGAACATTATGACCGCCGAACCGCTATTCGTTATTTAACCTCCGGTGACGTAGTGCTGTTCTCTGCAGGCACGGGTAACCCCTTCTTTACCACCGATTCGGCTGCCTGTTTACGCGGCATTGAAGTGGATGCGGATGTGGTGATCAAAGCGACCAAAGTCGATGGCGTCTACAATAAAGACCCGGTAAAACACCCTGATGCTGTGAAGTATGACCAGCTCTCTTATGATGACGCCCTGGATCAAAAGTTGGGTGTGATGGATTTGACCGCAATCTGCCTGGTACGTGACCATAATATGCCGGTGCGGGTATTTGATATGAATAAGCCTGGTGCCCTACTGAATATGGTAGTAGGGGGCAAGGAAGGCACGCTGATATACAGAGGGTAATGACGTGATTAACGATATTAAGAAAGATGCCGAATCGCGCATGAAAAAAAGCGTTGAGTCGCTGCATAGCAACTTCAATAAGATTCGTACCGGCCGTGCTCATCCGAGCATCCTGGACGCCGTGACTGTCGATTATTACGGCAGCCAAGTGCCGCTGAGCCAAGTGGCGTCAGTTAACGTTGAAGACGCCCGTACGCTGACGATTGCTCCCTGGGAACAGGGCATGGTGCAGAAGATCGAAAAAGCCATTATGACCTCTGATCTGGGTTTGAACCCGGCCAGTGCAGGCAACGTGATCCGTGTGCCGATGCCGATGCTCACCGAAGAGACTCGCAAAGGGTACATCAAGCAGGCGCGTAGCGAAGCTGAAAACGCCCGCGTAGCCGTGCGTAACGTACGCCGCGATGCTAACGGTGATTTCAAGTCGTTATTGAAAGATAAAGACATCACTGAAGATGATCAGCGTGAAGGTGAAGACGCAATTCAAAAGCTGACCGACAAGTATATCGCTGAGATCGATAAAGCGCTGACTGAAAAAGAGCAGGACCTCATGCAGGTATAAACCTGTGCTTTCTTCAGCCGCGGGCAGCTTAGGCTGCCCGTTTTGCCACACTCTGGCTGGTTTTTTTATGACTGATCTTTGGTGCGAGAAACCATGACCTCACCGCAGTTTCCTGAAGAACAGCCGGACGATACCGGTGCGCTTTCTCAGGCCGGGGAGGCGCCGCCGTCGCACGTTGCTATCATTATGGATGGTAATAATCGCTGGGCGCGCGCACGTGGGCTTTCAGGCGTACGTGGGCATCGCGCGGGTGTAGAAACGCTTCGAGCAGTGATACAGCGAGCCGCCGAGCGCGAGGTGAAAACGCTGAGCCTGTTTGCTTTCTCCAGCGAAAATTGGAAGCGCCCAGCTGCAGAAGTGAATGCGTTGATGGAGCTGTTTTTGATGGCGCTCAAGCGTGAAGTCAAAAAGCTCAACGAGCGCAATGTTCGCCTCTCGATTCTTGGTGAACAGCGCGGTTTCTCCCACGCGATACAAAAGCATATTCAGCGTGCTGAAGCGTTAACGGCGCAGAATACGGGCATGCACTTGGTGATTGCCGCCAACTATGGTGGGCAATGGGACATCGCCCGCGCGGCGCGCACCCTGGCTGAGCAAGTCGCGGCGGGCGAGTTGGTGCCTTCGGCTATTGACGAAGCCTGCTTTGATAAAGCGATGGGGGTGGATGATGTGCCGCCCATTGATTTGTGTATTCGCACCAGTGGAGAGCAGCGGCTATCTAATTTTATGCTTTGGCAAATGGCCTATGCCGAGCTGCATTTTTCACCGCTGTTATGGCCCGATTTCGGTGCTGAGGCGTTTGATGCGGCATTAAACGACTTCTGTCAGCGCCGTCGTCGCTTTGGTATGACGGACGAACAAATAGAGGCGCAAGGTGCTTAAACAGCGGATTATCACCGCAGCCTGGCTAGCACCGCTGGTGTTGGTTGGTCTGTTTGGATTAGACGGTGGCGCTTTTGCGCTGTTTACGGCGCTGATTGTGCTACTCGGTACCTGGGAGTGGGCCAATTTAGCCGGTATCACCCGCATAGCGCAGCGTGCTCAACTAGTGGCCGGCATGGCAGCGTTAATGCTGATAATGTGGCTAATAGATGCCGCAACCTCGGCATGGCCGCTTTGGCTGGCCGCTGCTGGTTGGCTGATCAATCTTTATTGGGTTACCCGCTACCCCGCCGCTGGTCAGCAGTGGCAAGCCACTCCGCGCCGATTAGTGATGGGCCTGTGGGTGCTGTTGCCTTGCTGGGTAGGTTTTAACGTACTGCGTGAGAGCGGTGTGGCTTGGCTATTGTTTGTGCTATTGCTGGTGTGGTGTGCTGATATCGGTGCTTACTTTGTGGGCCGCAACTGGGGTAAGCGCAAACTGGCACCTCGCGTCAGTCCTGGTAAATCCTGGGAGGGCGTGTACGGCGGCTTAGCAGCAACGGCTATTCTGGCCGTTGTGTTTGCCGTGTGGCTATCACTGGGTATGGCCAGTAGCCTCACGCTTATCCTCGTGACAGCAGTCGTTACATTGACCTCTGTGCTTGGGGATCTGCTGGAGAGCATGCTCAAACGTCACCGCAATATCAAAGATTCAAGCCAGCTGCTGCCAGGCCACGGCGGGGTGCTGGATCGCATCGATAGCCTGACAGCGGCGATTCCGCTATTTGCGCTGTTTTATCTTGAAGTGCTTATGCCGATGCTGGTTCAGGGGCAGCCGCTATGAGCCAACGGCAGCATCCACAAACTAAACCACCTACGCAGCGTGTGACGGTGCTTGGATCGACAGGATCCATCGGCACTAGCACGCTGGATGTAATCGGTCGCCATCCCGATCGCTACAGCATCCACGCACTTACTGCACACACCTCGAAAGAGTCACTATTAGCTCAGTGCTTAATACACCGCCCTGCGGTCGCTGTGCTGGATGATGAAGCTGATGCTGCTTGGCTACGCCAAGAGCTCAAACTTGCAGGCCTGCCAACCGAGGTGAACGCAGGGCCAGAGGCGCTGTGTGAGGTTGCCCGTGACGCTAGTGTCGATTGCGTGATGGCGGCTATCGTGGGCGCAGCAGGCTTGCTGCCTGCACTGGCCGCCGCCGAAGCGGGAAAGCGCGTGTTGCTGGCCAATAAAGAGGCACTGGTGATGAGCGGCGCACTGTTTATGGACGCTGTTTCGCGTTCAGGTGCGACGCTATTGCCGATTGATTCCGAACATAATGCTATTTACCAGTGTCTACCAGCAGAACATCGCGGCGGCTTGGCGCGCCACGGCATTAGCCAACTGCTGCTAACGGCCTCTGGGGGGCCGTTTCGTACCTGGAGCCAGGCTGATATTAATAACGTGACGCCTGAGCAAGCTTGCGCTCATCCTAACTGGTCAATGGGCCGTAAGATTTCGGTGGATAGCGCCACGCTGATGAATAAAGGGCTGGAGCTTATTGAAGCCTGTTGGCTATTTGATGCAACCCCTGAGCAGATCCAGGTGGTGGTGCACCCACAAAGCGTGATTCACTCCATGGCGGCGTATCAGGATGGTTCGGTGATTGCCCAATTAGGTAATCCAGATATGCGCACGCCGATCGCCTACGGGCTTGCGTGGCCTGAGCGTATTGACGCCGGAGTCGAAACACTGGATCTTTTTCAGGTGGCAAGGCTCGATTTTGAAGCACCTGATGAAACGCGCTTTCCCTGTTTGGGGCTTGCACGTGACGCCATGCAGCAGGGTGGTATGGCGCCTGTCGTATTAAACGCTGCTAATGAAGTCGCGGTCGACGCCTTTCTGCAGCGTCGGCTCGGTTTTATGGCGATTGGGCAACTAGTGGCTGACGTCCTATCGCGGCCCATTCATGGCCATGTAGACAGCCTTGAAAGCGTATTAGCCACCGATCAGTGGGCGCGACAGCAAGCGCAAGAGTTGGTGGCAAGGTGGTCCGCTTAAGCATTTGCTGAGCTGGGCATTGTAGAGTGGGGCGTTAAAGGAGTCCAGTGTGGGCCTGATACAGAATATTTTAGCGGTTATTGTAGTGCTGGGCCTGTTAGTCACCTTTCATGAGTTCGGCCACTTTTGGGTGGCGCGTCGCTGCGGGGTTAAGGTGCTGCGTTTTTCAGTCGGCTTTGGCAAGCCGTTATGGTCACGGGTTGACCGTCAGGGCACTGAATATGCGATTGCCGCGATTCCTCTCGGCGGCTATGTCAAAATGCTTGATGAGCGCGAAGCGCCGGTGCCGGACGATCAGCTCGACCAAGCGTTTAATCGCAAGACAGTGTGGCAGCGCATTGCTATTGTAGCGGCAGGCCCGATCGCTAATTTTCTCCTCGCTATCGTCGCTTACTGGGCGCTGTTTGTCGCGGGTACCACGGTGGTTTCGCCGATGGTGGGGAGCGTTGCACCTGATTCACCTGCCGAAGAGGCAGGGCTTGTGCAGGGTGATGAAATTATCGCCATTCAAGGCGATGAGATGCGCTCTTGGGAAGATGTTAACCTAAAGCTGGTGTCGATTATTGGCTTCAGTGGCGATTTAGCTATCGCCGTGCGGCCTGAAAATTCGTCAGGTGCGCAGCGCTATACCCTGCCAGTCACTGATTACTTGGTTCGTCAGGATCCGCCACAGCCACTACAAACGCTCGGTATAACGCCTTGGCAGCCTGAGTTTCCGGCTATTTTGGGTCAAGTGGTGAGTGGTGAGGCCGCTGAGCAGGCGGGCCTGGTGGCGGGCGACACAATGGTGGCGATTAACGGTGAACCAGTCGATGATTGGATGCATTTCGTTAATATCGTCCGGGGTAGTCCTGGTGAAACGCTGCAACTTACCTACGAGCGAGACGGCGAGCAATCAACCGTTGGCCTCACTCCCGGGCGTAACAACTTGGATACAGGGGTTGAGATTGGCTATATCGGTGCTGGAGCTCAGCAGGTTGAGTGGCCGGCAGAGTTTCAGCGTGAAATACGTTATGGGCCCATCGAAGCGTTAGGCCAAGCGCTTTCACGCACCGGTGAGATGACACTACTCACCGTCGACGCTATACGAAAAATGTTGGTCGGGCTTATTTCGCCTTCTAATTTATCGGGGCCGATTACCATCGCGCAGGTGTCTGGCGATTCGGCACGTGCTGGGATGGAAGCGTTTGTCGGCTTTCTAGCGTATCTTTCTATCAGCCTTGGGGTGCTTAACCTATTACCTATCCCCGTGCTCGATGGTGGCCACTTGCTTTATTATTTTATGGAGGTCGTACGTGGACGGCCAGTATCTGAAAAAACTCAAGCCGTAGGATTGCGCATTGGGCTTGCCATGGTCGGTACCCTAATGTTGATGGCCCTCTATTTTGATCTGATGCGCCTGTGGTAATGACGCGTGTAGCGCGCAAGATGCCTTGTCATCTGCCTGCACAAATGTATATGGTGCCTTTCTGGAATGATCGGCAGACCAACGCGAGCGAATTGACTGCATGAAAATCAAGACCCTTGGAATGGCGGCACTCTTGCTGGCAGGCGCCAGCGGCGCCCAAGCACAATCCTTTGATGTTTCAGACATTCGAGTGGAAGGACTACAGCGGGTGTCCGCCGCCTCGGTCTTCAATGCATTTCCGGTGAGTGCCAATGAGCGCGTCAGCGAGCAGCAGCTTGCTGCCGCTGCGCGTGACTTGTTTGCAACGGGATTGTTTGATGATGTCTCGTTAGCACGCGAGGGTGATGTTCTCGTCATTCAAGTGGTCGAACGACCGACCATCGCGCGGCTACAGATTAGCGGTAACGACCAAATATCCGAAGAAGACTTGCGCGACGGGTTGCGCCAATCGGGGCTTTCGGAAGGCCAAGTACTTGAGCTTTCCACGCTGGAAGAGATTCAGCGCGAATTGGAAGGTGTCTACCAGGCTCAAGGTCGTTATAGCGCCAGTATTGATACCGAAGTTGAAGAGGTTGATGAAGGCCGCGTACAGGTCAATATCAACATCAATGAAGGCGAAGTTGCTAAAATTCGACAGATTAACATTGTTGGCAATGAAGCCTTTGATGATGAAACGCTGCGCCGCGTATTTGAACTAAATGATCGTCCAGGACGTATTTTTGGTTGGTTCTCTAGTGATGAGTACTCACGTGAAGCGTTGTCTGGCGACATTGAGCGGCTGCGTTCTTTTTACCTAGATCGAGGGTACGTTAACTTTGACGTCACCTCGACCCAGGTGTCGATTGGCCCCGAGCAATCCGAAATTTTTATTACCCTGAATGTTGATGAGGGTAATCAATACCGCGTGGGTAATATTCGTTTTGCTGGCGACCTACAGATTAGTGAGAATGAAGCGCGTCAGTTGCTTACCGTCGAAGAGGGTGAAATTTTCTCTCGCGGGGATGTGAACGCCTCAACTGAAGCGCTGCGACAGCGTCTCGGTGCCGAAGGTTTTGCCTTCGCTGATATTCAGGGCGTGCCTGAAATGGCGGGTGACGGTGAAACGGTTGACCTCGTCATTGCCGTAGATCCCGGTGAGCGTGCTTACGTGCGCCGCATTGAATTCTTTGGTAATACCACGACCGAAGATGAAGTACTGCGTCGTGAAATGATCCAGCTAGAAGGTGCCCCTGCGTCAACAGATGCCATTACGCAGTCTCGTCAGCGTCTTGAACGGCTGGGCTTCTTTAGCCAAGTCGAGGTGGATACCCAGCCTGTACCGGGCGAGCCAGACTTGCTGGACGTTACCTATAACGTTGAAGAGCAGCCATCCGGCTCGGTTTCTGCCAGTGTTGGCTTTTCACAAAGTGCTGGCGTTATTTACGGTGTAGGTCTGTCGCAAAATAACTTCCTTGGTACGGGTAATCGCGTCAATGTAGGGGCTCAGCGTAGTGATACGTTTACCAGCGTGAACTTTGGCTTCACCGACCCTTACTGGACGCTGGATGGCATATCGCGCGGTTATAATCTGTTCTATCGCGGAACCGACTATGTCAATTCTGATATATCGACATTCTCAACCGATGCTTACGGTGCTGGTATCAACTTTGGTTACCCCGTTAGCGAGCTTTCACGGCTTAACTTCGACGCCAGCATTGAAGACCAAACGGTTAAGACTTATTTCGATACTGCTTCAGAAATTCGCCGCTATGTAGAAGATCAAGGTGAAGATGCCCAAAGTCTCAAGCTAACGGCAAGCTGGACGCGTAATAACCTTAACCGTGGGATTATGCCGACAGCGGGCAATTACCAGCGTTTGTCAGTGGAAACGGGTGTGCCGGGTAGCGATGCGGAGTACTACAAGCTGCGTGCCCGTGCTCAGCAGTTTTTCCCGATCAATAATGACGAGTCCTTCGCATTCAAATTTACCGGTAACGTTGGCTATGCCGATACGTTGGGTGGTAACGATCCGTTCCCGTTCTATGAAAACTTCTACGCGGGCGGGTTAGGCTCGGTTCGTGGTTACACCTCTAATACACTTGGGCAGCGCACTACGCCTGCTAATGAAGGTGGCCGTGATCGCACCTTAGGCGGCAACGTTTCCATCGAAGGTAGCGCTGAAATTATTTTCCCGCTGCCATTTATTGAAGATCAGCGTGCGCTACAAACCTCGCTGTTTTTGGATGGCGGTAACACTTTCCTGAGTTCGTGCTACGACGTGCTTGCAGAAGATGCTGCCCGTCAGCAGTGTAACTCCGGTGTTGATCTTGGTGATCTACGCTACAGCGCTGGTATTGGCCTCTCTTGGCTGACGCCGGTCGGCCCGCTCACCTTTAGCGTCGCCAGGCCATTGAACGATGAGAGCGGGGACGATACACAGTTCTTCCAGTTCTCATTAGGACAAACGTTCTAAGCGACAAACGTTCTAATTTTGCTAGATCGCGTGCCATGGCGGCGCGCGGCTGGCGTGACCTAAGGAGTTAACACAATGCGTAAGCTGACAGCAGTTGTATGCCTGTTGGGCGCGATGATTTTGCCCGCTCATGCTGCAGAGGTCGCAGTGTTGGATTGGCGCGCGGCGCTGATGAATACTCAATCAGCACAGGCGTCAATGAGCACCCTGGAAGGGCAGATTGGCAATCAGCAGCGTGAAGCTCAGAATCTAGGCAATGAACTGCAACAGCTGCAGCAGCGTCTTCAGAACGAAGGCGAAACCATGGCACAGTCCCAGCGCGAGTCGCTGATCAGCGAATTACAGCAGAAGGGCAGTCGTTTTGAGCAGCTTCGCCAAGAAGTTATGCAAGCGCAGCAGAACTCCGAACAGCAGTTTTTAGAGGGCGCAGAGCCGAAGCTGGAACGAGCCGTCGCTCAGGTGTTGGAACGTCACGGTATTGATGTGCTGGTTGAGCCACAAGGCGTACTGCACTCAGGGGTAGACCTGCCCAACGTGACTGATGAAGTCACTCAGATTTTTGATACCTTGAACTAATTTTAAACGATAATTGGTGTGGCCTAGCCACACCAACGCTTCCCTGGGTTCTCATGACGCACGCTTCTCATCACCTTACCCTCGCAGACATTGCGCACCAATTGGGCATCGCCGTCAGCGGTAATGCTCAGCAGCCGATACGTGGCTTGGCGACGCTAAAAGAGGCCCAGCCGGACCAAGTGGCCTTTCTAGCCAATCGCGCTTATTTAAAAGATTTGGCGACGACTAAAGCGGCGGCGGTGCTTCTGCACCCTGAACATGGCAAGCACTGCCCTGTACCGCGCCTTGAGATTGATAACCCTTATTTAGGCTACGCCAAACTATCGCAGCTGTTTGACCCCTTGCCTGCTCGCGACATTATGGGAATACATCCCACGGCAGTAGTGGCGGAAGATGCTCAGCTAGGTGCCGATGTCTCCATTCAAGCCCATGCTGTGATTGAAGCAGGTGTGGTACTGGGTGATCGCGTGGTGATCGGGGCTGGCAGCGTGGTCGGCGCCGACAGCATCATTGGCGAGGGAACGCGGCTACACGCCAACGTCACCCTCTGTCATGGCGTAGTGATTGGCAAGCGGGGAATCTTGCAAAGCGGCTGTGTGATCGGCGGTGATGGGTTCGGTTTTGCCCACGACGGCGCAGGCTGGCATAAAATTGCCCAGCTGGGCGGCGTCGTGCTCGGTGATGATGTGGAAGTAGGAAGTTGTTCCAGCATTGATCGCGGCGCGCTGGGTGATACGGTCATTGGCGATGACGTCAAAATCGATAGCCAGGTACAAATTGCTCATAACGTGATCATTGGCGACCACAGTGCCTTAGCGGGCTGTGTAGGTATTGCGGGCTCTACCAAGGTCGGAAAGCACTGTATGCTCGGGGGTGGCGTTGGTTTGTCAGGCCATCTGACCATCTGCGACGGGGTTCAGGTGACAGGGATGAGTTTGGTCACGAATTCAATCCATGAACCAGGGGTTTACTCTTCCGGTACCGGCGCCATGGCCAATACCCAGTGGCGAAAAAATGCAGTGCGTTTTAAACAGCTTGATGACATTGCTAAGCGCTTAGCAAGACTGGAAAAAAAGCAGCGTGATTAGTCTATGTGGTGAGTCGTCGCTGAATGATTTATCCGCTGCTGGCTTGAGACTGGTTAGCGGCGGGGTATAATCCTCAGCCTTTTAACCAGCAGGCGTGCTGGTGTTTACCTGACTCTTTTCATGAGTTCCAGGTTTTTTGTAATTTTAGAGGTCGCTACGATGGTTATGGATATTAATGAAATTCGCGAGTACTTGCCCCACCGTTACCCCTTTTTGTTGGTGGATCGAGTAACGCAATTAACCACCGGCGAATCCATCGTTGCGTACAAAAACGTCAGTATTAATGAGCCGTTCTTCAACGGCCATTTCCCCCATCACCCGATTATGCCTGGTGTATTAGTGCTTGAAGCCCTTGCTCAGGTATGTGGCATTCTTGGCTTTAAAACGGTTAATAAACTGCCTGCCGATGGTTATGTTTATTATCTGGTAGGCAGTGATAACGTGCGCTTTAAGCGTCCGGTCATGCCGGGCGACAAACTCACGTTAGAAGCCGATGTGATCAAAGGCAAGCGGGGTATCTGGAAATTTGCATGCCGTGCCACGGTGGATGGCGAACTGGCCTGCGAAGCAGAAATTATTTGTGCCGAGAGGAAGGTGGCTTGATACATCCTACTGCACTGGTCGACCCGACGGCGCGTCTTGCTGACGATGTTGAGGTAGGCCCATTTAGCATCATCGGGCCAGACGTCACTATCGGCGCTGGTTCTGTGATTGGCCCGCATGTGGTGGTGAAAGGCCCCACCACGTTAGGCGTGCGAACGCGTATTTTTCAGTTCGCCTCGGTAGGCGAAGACTGCCAGGACAAAAAATACGCAGGCGAGCCGACGCGGTTAGTCATGGGCGATGACAATGTAATTCGTGAAGGCGCCACGATCCATCGTGGTACCGTTCAGGATCGCAGCGAAACTACTATTGGTTCGCGCAATTTGTTGATGGCCTACGTGCATGTCGGGCATGACTGCGTGATCGGTAACGACTGCATTTTAGCCAATCAGGTCACCTTGGCGGGGCATGTTACTGTTGGCGATTATGTCATTTTGGGTGGTTTGGCGGCAGTGCACCAGTTCTGTCACTTTGGCGATCACGCCATGGCCGGTGGCGGTTCGATCATCACCAAAGACACGCCTGCCTATATCATGATCAATGGCAACCCTGCCGAAGCACGTGGCCTCAATCTGGTGGGCTTGAAACGGCGTGGCTTTAGCCGCGAAGCGATTAGTGCATTAACCGCCGCCTATAAAATGGTCTATCGTCAGGGTCTGACGACAGAGCAGGCGCTTATTGAAATGCGCAGCCGCTTTGAACTGCCTGAAGTCGAGCATTTTGCCGCCTCTATTGAGCGTTCGACCCGCGGCATTACCCGCTAACCCATGCTAAACCGTCTGTGATCTTGCAATGATGACCCTGCACCGCGTTTACCTCGTGGCCGGAGAGCTCTCCGGCGATATTCTTGGCGCTGGGCTGATACGTGAGCTCAAAGCGCGCCACCCCGGCGTCGAGTTTCGTGGTATCGGCGGCCCCCGCATGCAGGCCGAAGGCATGACGAGCCGCTTCCCCCTCGAAACGTTGGCGGTAATGGGGCTGGTGGAAGTGCTCAAGCACCTCCCAGAATTGATCCGTGTGCGTCGTACCCTGAAAGCCGAAGCCTTGGCCTGGCAGCCGGACATTATGCTCGGCATTGATGCACCTGACTTCAATTTAGGCCTGGAGCGCCAGCTCCGTGAAGCGGGCATTATGACCGCCCACTACGTGAGCCCTTCCGTGTGGGCGTGGCGACAGGGGCGGGTAAAAGGTATTGCCAAGTCGGTAGACGGCATGCTGACACTGCTGCCTTTTGAAGCCGCCTTCTATCGCGAACACCGTGTCCCCGTCGCCTTTGTGGGTCACCCTCTGGCCGACGAAATGCCGCTGGAAAATGACCGTGTTGCCACCCGCCAAGCGTTGGAGCTGGCGCCTGATAGCCAGGTGTTGGCGCTGTTGCCAGGCTCTCGGGCCAATGAAATTCGGTTTTTGGGCGATACCTTTCTTGCCGCCGCCGAATTGCTCTGCCAGCGCCACCCAGCGCTGCGCGTGGTGGTTCCTGCCGCGACGGTGGATCGTCATCGTGAAATTAGCGAATTGTTGACGCACTACCCATTGCTGGCTCAGCGCGTCACGCTGCTCAATGGACAAGCCCGTGAAGCGATGGTAGCCAGCGATATCGTGCTGCTGGCCTCGGGTACCGCCGCGTTGGAAGCCATGTTGTGCCATCGCAGCATGCTGGTGGCCTACAAGATGGCACCAATGACGCATTGGCTAGCCAAGCGAATGGTGAAAACTCAGTGGGTGTCGCTGCCCAATCTGATCGCTCAGGAGACGCTGGTGCCGGAACTGATTCAAGAGGCCGCCTCACCCGAGGCGATTGCCGACCAGCTCAGTGCCATGCTGTCAGATGAGGCAAGCCGCCATGCGTTGGAAGCACGTTTTGCCGAGATGCACGCTACGCTACAGCGCAACGCCAGTCGGCGCGCCGCCGAGGCGATCAGCCAGCTAGCAGCAGGTCAGCCACTGGAGACTGTTGATGGCCGTTAGAGATAGGGTGACAGCGCATTGGTTGATTGAGCACAAGGATTTTCAACCGCTAGAAATTGCCTACAGTGGTGAGCGTCTGGCAGGAGTGGATGAGGTAGGACGTGGGCCGCTGATCGGCAGCGTGGTAGCCGCCGCGGTAATTCTCGACCCCGCTCAGCCGGTTGACGGTCTTACCGATTCTAAAAAGCTTACTGCCAGTAGGCGTGAAGCGCTGGATAGCCAAATTCGCGAGCGGGCATTCGCCTTTGCCGTGGCAGAAGCCAGCGCTGCCGAAGTGGATGAGCTGAATATTTACCACGCCACCCACTTGGCCATGCGTCGAGCCATTGATGCACTGGCTCCGGCGGCGGAATATCTACTTGTGGATGGCAATAAATTACCTGGGCATCTGCTGCCCGGGCAGGCCGTGGTGAAAGGCGATGCGCGCCACGCGGCCATCGCCGCCGCCTCGATTCTGGCCAAGGTTGCCCGGGATGCCCAAATGGTTGCCTTGGATGAGTGCTATCCTGAATATGGTTTTGCGCGCCATAAAGGCTACCCGACCAAAGAGCACCTGACGGCGCTTGCAGCTCACGGGCCACTGGCCGAACATCGTCGTAGCTTTGCGCCGGTGCAGCGTCAGTTGGCGCTGCTTTAACGTATTTCTTCTTCATCTAGCGTATTTCTGAGAGTCTCATGACGGTCCCGTTCGTTCATTTACGTTTGCACAGTGAATACTCACTGGTCGACGGCCTGGTTAAGCTCAAATCGCTGGTCAGCACGACTGCTGAACGGGCGATGCCAGCGCTGGCCTTGACCGATGAAACCAACCTGTTTGGTCTGGTCAAGTTTTACAAAGCCGCCCAGGGGGCGGGGTTGAAACCGATCATTGGCAGCGACTTATGGCTGCAGAACCCTCATGACGAGTCTCACCCTTATCGGTTAACGCTGCTGGCCATGAATGAGGTTGGTTATCGCAACCTGACCGAGCTGATCTCGAAGGGCTGGACGCATGGTCAACGCCAGGGGCGCGCCATTCTCGATAAGCAGTGGGTACTGGAGCAGAGTGAAGGGCTGATTGCGCTGTCTGGTGCGCGAGAGGGCGATATTGGTCGCCATCTGCTCTCTGACCACGAACGAGAAGCGCGGCAACTGCTTGAAGAGTGGCAGGTCGCGTTTCCTGATCGCTTTTACCTAGAGCTGGTGCGCACCGGGCGCCCGCTGGAAGAGGCTTGTGTTCACGCCAGCGTCAAGCTAGCGATTGAAACCGGCACGCCGGTGGTGGCGACCAACGACGTACGCTTTTTAGAGCGCGAAGATTTTTGGGCCCACGAAACCCGCGTTGCCATTGGTGAAGGCAAGGCACTTGACGATCCACGTCGCGAGCGCCGCTACACCGAAGAGCAGTACCTAAAAAGCCCCGACGAGATGGCGGCGCTGTTTGCCGACATCCCCGAAGCGCTGGAAAACAGCGTGATGATTGCCGAGCGCTGCAGCGTGGACGTGCGTCTGGGCGAGATTTTCCTACCCGAATTCGGAATTCCTGAGGATATGACCCAGGATGAGTTCTTCCGCAAGGTCTCTCACGATGGCCTGACGGATCGACTCGATTTTCTCTTCCCTGCTGAACGCTATCCCCGCGACAGCGATGAATACAAGGCGATCGACCAGCGCTACCGCGATCGGCTGGAGTTTGAGCTTAACGTTATTATCCAGATGGGTTTTCCTGGCTACTTCTTGATCGTAATGGACTTTATCCAGTGGGCAAAAGATAACAGCGTTCCTGTAGGCCCTGGACGCGGCTCAGGTGCTGGCTCGCTGGTGGCTTATGCGCAAAAGATCACCGACCTTGACCCGATCGGCTATGACCTTCTCTTCGAGCGCTTCCTGAACCCGGAACGTGTCTCCATGCCCGACTTTGACGTCGATTTCTGTATGGAGAAACGCGATAAGGTAATTGAGTACGTGGCCGAGCGTTACGGACGCAATGCGGTATCTCAGATCGTGACGTTTGGCACCATGGCCGCCAAGGCCGTGGTGCGTGATGTTGCACGCGCTCAGGGGCGGCCCTACTCGCTGGGGGATAAGCTCTCCAAGCTGATCCCCTTTGAAGTGGGTATGACCCTGGCCAAGGCCATTGAGCAGGAACCGGCGCTCAAAGAGTTTATCGGCAACGACGAAGAGGCCGAAGAGATTTGGGAGATGGCCCTCAAGCTGGAGGGCACCACGCGGGGCACAGGTAAGCACGCAGGCGGTGTGGTCATTGCGCCGACCAAACTGACGGACTTCTCGCCGCTGTTATGCGACGAGGACGGTTCAGGCTTGGTGGTGCAATTCGATAAAAACGATATCGAAGAGGCCGGGCTGGTTAAGTTTGACTTTCTGGGTCTACGCACGCTGACGATTATCGACTGGGCGCTGGAGATGGTCGATAAGGTGCGCAGCGTCAATGGCCAGGGGCCGCTCAATATCGACAGCATCCCGCTGGACGACGCGCCGACCTTTGAGATGCTCAAACGCGCTGAAACCACCGCGGTGTTTCAGCTCGAATCCCGTGGCATGAAAGAGCTAATCAAGCGCCTGCTGCCTGACTCACTAGACGATATGATCGCCCTGGTGGCGCTGTTCCGCCCCGGCCCGCTGCAGTCGGGCATGGTGGATGACTTTATCAACCGTAAGCACGGCCGGGCCGAAGTCTCTTATCCACACCCGGATTACCAGCACGAGCTATTGAAACCAGTGTTGGCACCTACCTATGGCATCATTCTCTACCAAGAGCAGGTCATGCAGATCGCTCAGGTCATGGCGGGCTACAGCCTTGGCCAGGCCGATATGCTACGCCGTGCCATGGGTAAGAAAAAGCCCGAAGAGATGGCCAAGCAGCGCGATGGCTTTATGGAAGGTTGCGCCGCCAACGGTATCGATAAAGATCTTGCCGGTAACATCTTTGACCTGGTGGAAAAATTCGCCGGTTACGGCTTCAACAAGTCGCACTCGGCCGCCTACGCCTTGGTTTCCTACCAAACGGCGTGGCTAAAAGCCCACTATCCGGGGCCCTTTATGGCCGCGGTGATGTCCACGGAAATGGACAACCTGGATAAAGTGGTACCCCTGATTGAGGAGTGCCGCAACCTCAAGCTCACCGTGACGCCGCCGGATGTCAACGTGGGCGGTTACAAGTTCACCGTCGATACCGATGCCCGAGTGGTTTACGGCCTGGGTGCGATTCGTGGCGTGGGCGAAGGACCGATTGGCGCCATTGTTGAAGCTCGCGAGGCAGACGGCCCGTTTAAGGATATCTTCGACTTCTGTCGTCGCATGGACCCTAAACGGATGAATAAGCGCACCCTGGAAGCACTGATTCGCTCCGGCGCGCTGGATACCATCGGTCCCAATCGCGCGGTGCTATTCGCTGCCATGGAAGATGCGCTGAAAGCCGCCGCTCAGAACCATACCAATCAAAACCTGGGTATGCTGGATATGTTCGGTGACGCCTTCGTTGAAGCTGACGACAGCGATAGCAACGTTTACGCCGAATATATCAACGCCCGAGAGTGGACTGATCGCGAGCGCCTCTCTGGGGAGAAAGACACCCTGGGGCTTTACCTAACGGGTCACCCGATCGACGAGTACGAGCGGGAATTAAAGCGCTTTGTGTCTACCCGGATCAGTGATTTAAAGCCCTCCCGCGATCCCCAGCGTGTCGCCGGTCTGGTGGTCGGCGTGCGCACCATGAAATCCAAGCGCGGCGACACCATGGCGTTTATTACCCTTGACGACCGCACCGGGCGTATTGAAGCCTCGCTGTTTGGGGAGCTTTTTGAGCAGTTACGCGGTCAGATTGAGGCCGATCAAGTGTTGATCGTTGAGGGTGAGGTTTCCAGCGATGAGTTCTCCGGCGGTCTGCGCCTGCGTGGTAAAGACGTGACACCCATGGTGACGGCGCGCATTCGCTACGGCCAAGCCGTGGAACTGGCGCTGGACGCGGGTCAGATCAATGGTCGCTTAATTGAAACCCTGCGCGACAGCCTGACGCCGTATCGTGATGAAGCTGGTCTTCCAGTACGGCTGCAGTATCGCCACCCGGCAGCGGTCGCTTGGCTGGAACTTGCCGATGAGTGGAAAGTCGCGCCGAGCGACGATTTACTGCTGGCGCTGCGGGATGTACAGGGCCAAGCAGGTGTACAGCTACGCTATCGCTAAGTTAAAGAGCAGGTGCCCAGCTTGCGTGGCAGGGTGAGGGTGCGATAATGCGCTTTATTACATTCTTGTTTTTGAACAGGCTTCTTTTTTACAGGCAGCGCCGATGAATCCTAATTATCTCGATTTTGAACAGCCGATTGCCGAACTTCAGGCAAAAATTGAAGAGCTGCGTCTAGTCAGTTCCGATAGCCAAGTGAACCTTTCCGACGAGATCTCTCGGCTGGAAGAGAAAAGCCGTAAGCTGACGGAATCGATCTTCAAGGATTTGACTCCCTGGCAGGTTTCGCAACTATCACGGCACCCCCAGCGCCCCTATACGCTGGACTATCTCGAACACATCTTCACCGACTTTGACGAGCTGCACGGTGATCGTAACTTCGCCGATGATGCCGCGTTGGTGGGTGGCATTGCACGCTTGAACGAGTCGCCGGTGATGGTGATTGGTCATCAAAAAGGCCGCGATGTAAAAGAGAAAGTTCGCCGCAATTTCGGTATGCCCCGCCCCGAGGGTTACCGCAAAGCGTGCCGCCTGATGGAAATGGCAGAACGCTTTAAAATGCCGATTCTGACGTTTATCGATACCCCCGGTGCTTATCCCGGTATCGATGCTGAAGAGCGTGGCCAGTCCGAGGCTATTGCCTATAACCTGGCCGTTATGTCGCGTCTGAAAACGCCGATTATCTCGACCGTGGTGGGCGAAGGTGGCTCCGGCGGCGCGCTGGCCATTGGCGTATGTGACGAGCTGCAGATGTTGCAGTACTCCACTTACTCGGTGATCTCACCGGAAGGCTGCGCCTCGATTCTATGGAAAAGTGCCACCAAGGCTTCTGATGCCGCCCAGGCCATGGGGATCACTGCCGAGCGCCTGAAGGAGCTGGGTTTTGTTGATTCGCTGATTAAAGAACCGTTAGGCGGCTCTCATCGCCATCCTCTCTCTACCGCCGAGCGCGTCAAGGAAGCGCTCACTGCGAGCCTGGAGCGCTTGCAGGCAATGGATACCGATGCGCTGCTTGAACGTCGCTACAAGCGCTTGATGAGCTATGGCGCCTCAGCCGCGTAGTACGCTTCAAGGCCTGCTTAATGACGCCCTGGCGGAAACCCCGCCGGGGCGCTCTATTTGGGTGGCACTCTCGGGCGGTTTGGACTCCTGTTTGCTGCTCGCGTTAGCCGTACAGGTCTGTGAACAAGCAGAACGCCCCCTGCGAGCCATTCATATCAATCATGGCCTGCAAGCGGCAGCATCGACATTTGAAGCCCACTGTCGGGCGCTTTGTGAGCGTGCCAACGTTCCCCTCACAGTCGCCGAGGTGGTAGTGGATACGCAAGGCGAGGGTATTGAAGGAGCGGCGCGCAATGCCCGTTATGAGGCCTTCTTCGCAACCATTCCAGCAGGAGATACGCTTTGGCTGGCCCAGCACCAGGATGATCAGGCGGAAACCTTTCTGCTTGCCGCCCTGCGCGGCAGCGGTGTACGTGGCTTGGCGGGTATGCCCTATCGGCGTGATGCCCACGCTATTACGCTGCTGCGCCCGTGGCTTACGGTGGGGCGGGCCGCGCTTGAGAAAGCCGCGCAGTCACTTGATCTCTGCTGGTGCGAAGACCTTACCAACAGCGATATCAGCCTTGATCGCAACCGCCTGCGCCACCGGGTGCTACCGGCGCTTCGTGAACGTTGGCCAGCGGCAGATGAGGCCTTGGCGAGTAGCGCCCAACATGCCAGCGAAGCCGACACCTTGCTGAGTGAGTATGCCCAGCAAGAGCTGCAAGCGTTACTTACCATTGATGGCCAATGCGTCGATAACCAATACTTGGACGCCGCAGCGCTAAGCGCGCGTTTGCGCCCCCGTCAGCGGCTTTTGGTGCGTACGCTTTGCCAGCAGCAAGGGTTGCCGACGCCGCCGCAAAAGCGCCTAGAGAGCCTGCTGGATCAATTAACAGCGAAGGTGGATGCCCAGGTATGCGTCGAGTGGCAGGGCGCTCAGGCGCGCCTGTGGCGTCAGCGGCTCTATCTGATGGCGCCTCTTGAGCCGCTACCGGCGTGGGAGGTTAGTTGGGATGGTCAAACGCCCCTGGAAACGCCCATCGGGCCGCTGGGCTGGCAAGTATCTTCGTTACCAACGCCATCCCAAGCGTCGTCTCAACTGCTCAGGGTCACTTGGCGACAGGGGGGCGAGGTCATTCAACTGCCAACGCGGGGTAGGCGCGATGTAAAGCGACTTCTTCAGGAGGCAGAGGTACCGCCCTGGGAGCGCGGACGGCTGGTGGTGATCATGCAGGCATCAGCGTGTATCGGAGTGATTGCTCCCCCTGACAAGCTGCTATGGCAAGCCGAGGGGGCGCGCTTCATCCGTCAGACTTTCCCTGCTGTATCAAAAGCTTGAAACCGGCGGCTTCCATAAACGCCTGCTCCTGCTCCAAGTCGGTACTCAGCAGGGTGGGTTCATCGCTGGCAGGCAGCGTGATCGTCAGGCTATCGCTGTCAGCGCTTATTTCCGGTAGCGCGGGTGCGGTTTCCGGGCGGGAATGGTTGAGCAAAACGGCTAAACGCAGCAGTCGGGCGAGCTTCTGGGTAGTCTCCCGTTGCGCTTCCGGCAGGGCCTGCCACTCCTTGAGCGGAAATTTACGCCGGTGCGCGCGCACTAAAAACGCCAGCTGACGCTGTTCTGGGCGTGAAAAACCCGCAAGATCCGAGTGCTCCAGCAGGTAGGCGCCGTGGCGGTGAAACTGACTGTGGGAGATCGCCAGGCCGATTTCGTGCACGTGGCTGGCCCACTGCAAATAGCGGCCTTGATCAAGATTTAGCGACCAGACATGGCGTACCTGATTAAACAAACGCTCGGCAGTGTCGGCGACGTTAAGCCCTTGGCGGGTATCAACATCGTAAGTGCGCTGTAGCGACTCCAGGCTTTTCGAACGCGAGTCTTCGGCGGTATTGCGCCCGGCCATGTCGTAGAGCACGCCTTCGCGCAGCGCCCCATCGGCAAAGCGCATTTGGGTTAAATCAAAGGCTTCAAAGATTGCCCCAAGAATGGCAATACCCGCCGGGAATACCCTGGCACGGTCAGCCTTGAGGCCATCGAGCGCGACTTTATCCAGCTGCTTGCACTTCAGTAGCCGTTCGCGCAATTTCTTTAAACCATCGCGGGTGATAACCCCCTCGTGGGGCGTATCGCCATGAGCATGCAGCACGCTGGCGGCGGCCTTAATCGTCCCGCTAGAGCCCACCGGGTCGTCCCACCCCAGGCGTTGATAGGGGCGCTGAATATTGGCAAGCTCTGAAAGGGCGGCAAGCTCGGCGCGGCGCATGCGTTTTTCGTTTAGCTCGCCATCGGGAAAGAAGCGCCGGGAGAAGGTCACACAGCCCATGCGTAGACTTTCCAGCGCCTTAGGTTCAAAGGCTTCGCCGATAATAAATTCGGTCGAGCCGCCGCCGATGTCGATGATTAACCGTCGGCCATTTTCGGCCAGGGCGTGAGCGGCGCCTAAGTAGATCAAACGGGCTTCTTCGCGACCGGCAATAATTTCGATGGCATGGCCCAACTGAGCCTCGGCGCGTTCGATAAACGCTTGGCTATTATCAGCATCGCGCAGCGCGTTAGTGCCCACAATGCGCAAGTTGGCGTGGGTTATATCGCTTAAAAACGGTGCAAAGCGGCCCAGGCAGTCCAGCGCGCGCTGCATGGCGGCTTCGCTAAGTAGGCCATTATCGTCCAACCCCGCGGCGAGCTGTACTTTCTCACCCAAGCGGGCTACCACCTGGAGGCGTTCATGCTGGTAGTTGGCGACCAGTAGGTGAAAGCTGTTGGAGCCCAGGTCGATAGCGGCTAGGCGCTGCGGCGCACCGCTGTCTACCTCGGCGGAAGAGGCGGCAATGGGGAGCGAAATGTCCTTGGGCATGAGCTTTCCTTCGTGTTGGCTGTGCCAAGGTTGCGGTGACCTTTATCTATTGTCAATTGCAAAGGCTTGCGTTTGTCGCGGGGCTTGACTACCATCGAGCTACTGGCTTGATCTGACCTGGTTAGTTAGTGTGTCCACAAGTACTTCGTTGTTAAGATCGTTTGGATAGACCGTTTAGATAGAAGGCTTAAATAGACAGTTTAGATAAATCATCTTGCATGCGTCGTTCAAGTACGGCACCTTGGTCGCCCCAGACGTTATTCATTGTTTATCCCGTTAGCGTCAGCCAGAATTCCAAGTCGTCAGATAGCCCACTGGTTTAACCACTCTTCCTGTGTGAACCAGAGTAGACAAGTGTTAGCACCCTCGAGTTGAGTCTTAATAACAACTAGCAGCAGCGTTGTTAGTTAAGTCCAACGCCGTTCCTTTCATCTTCGAGCGCGTGCCTTTACCGGGGTCTGAACGCATCACACGGCGTCACTTTCACGCCTCCTGTCTTACTCCCGGCGCCTGGCGCCCAGCTTCCATGAGCAATTTTCTAACACACCGATGAATCTCACTGAACTCAAGCAAAAAACCGTTCCCGAGCTCCTCGATATCGCCCGTGAAATGGGTATTGATAACTTGGCCCGTTCGCGCAAGCAGGACATCATTTTCGCCATCCTCAAGAAACATGCCAAAAGTGGCGAGGATATTTATGGCGACGGTGTGCTGGAAATTCTTCAGGATGGCTTCGGCTTCCTGCGTAGCGCTGACAGCTCCTATCTCGCCGGTCCCGACGATATTTACATATCGCCTTCGCAGATCCGCCGTTTCAATCTGCGCAAGGGTGACTCCATTTCCGGCAAAATCCGTCCGCCCAAGGAGGGTGAACGCTACTTCGCCCTGCTGAAGGTCAGTCAAATCAACTTTGACCGTCCGGAAAATGCCAAGCACAAGATCCTGTTTGAGAACTTAACACCCCTGTTCCCAGACGATCGTATGCGTATGGAGATCGGTAACGGCTCCACGGAAGACCTTACCGCGCGGATCATCGATCTGACCGCACCGATTGGTAAAGGCCAACGTGGTCTGCTGGTATCGCCGCCCAAGGCGGGTAAAACGCTGATGCTGCAAAACATCGCGACCTCCATCACGCGTAATAACCCAGAGTGCCATTTGATCGTGCTACTGATCGATGAGCGCCCTGAGGAAGTGACCGAAATGTCGCGTACCGTGCGTGGCGAAGTGGTGGCGTCGACCTTCGATGAGCCCCCAGCGCGTCACGTGCAAGTGGCTGAAATGGTTATCGAGAAAGCCAAGCGCCTGGTTGAGCACAAGAAAGACGTGGTTATCCTGCTCGACTCCATTACTCGCTTAGCGCGTGCTTACAACACCGTGGTGCCTAGCTCTGGCAAAGTGCTCACCGGTGGTGTTGATGCCCATGCGCTTGAGAAGCCGAAACGCTTCTTTGGTGCGGCGCGTAACATCGAAGAGGGCGGCAGCCTGACGATTATCGCCACGGCGCTGGTGGATACTGGCTCCAAGATGGACGAAGTCATCTTCGAAGAGTTCAAGGGTACCGGCAACATGGAAGCCCACTTGGATCGCAAGCTGGCTGAGCGTCGCGTATTCCCGGCGATCAATATCCGTCGCAGTGGCACCCGTCGAGAAGACCTGCTGGCCTCTGAAGATGAAATGCAGCGCATGTGGATTCTGCGTAAGCTGCTTAATCCGATGGAAGACACCGCCGCTACGGAATTCCTGATTGATCGTTTGAAGGATACTAAGACCAATCTTGAGTTCTTTGAAGCGATGAAGCGCCGCTAATTGACAGCGCAAGTGCGACTAGCGTTAGCAGAGCCGCCGCTATGATCAACGCCGCTAATGTCATCTAGCGGCGCATTCGCCAGCCAAGGAGCGTTCCTTGAAGTATAAAGACTTGCGCGAGTTCATCACGGCGCTTGAAGCGCAGGGTGAACTCAAGCGTATCTCCGTCGAAGTCGACCCTTATCTGGAAATCACCGAAATCTGCGACCGCACGCTGCGTGCCGGTGGCCCGGCATTGCTGTTTGAAAACGTGAAAGGTCACAGCATGCCGCTGCTGGGCAACTTGTTTGGTACCCCCAAACGGGTAGCGCTTGGCATGGGCCAAGATTCGGTAGAAGCGCTTAGAGAAGTGGGTAAGCTATTGGCGTTTCTCAAAGAACCTGATCCGCCGAAAGGCTTGAAAGACGCCTGGGACAAGCTGCCGATTTTCAAGCAAGTGCTCAGCATGGGGCCCAAAAACGTCAAGCATGCGCCGGTACAAGAGGTGGTGTATGAAGACGACGAGGTCGACCTTGGCCTACTGCCGATTCAGCACTGCTGGCCCGGCGATGCGGGGCCTCTGGTCACCTGGCCACTGGTGATTACCAAAGGGCCGCATAAAAAGCGTCAGAATCTAGGGATCTACCGCCAGCAGAAAATCGGCAAAAATCGCCTGATTATGCGCTGGCTCTCCCACCGCGGCGGCGCCTTGGATTTTTTGGAGTTTCAAAAAGCCCACCCTGGCGAGCCTTTTCCGGTAGCAGTAGCGCTGGGTGCCGACCCGGCGACGATTTTGGGCGCCGTGACCCCGGTGCCGGATTCGCTGTCAGAATATGCCTTTGCGGGTCTGCTGCGTGGTTCACGCACCGAGCTTGTAAAGTGCGGTCATGCGGATCTTGATGTGCCCGCATCTAGCGAGATTATCCTCGAAGGCTTTATCTATCCGGACGACATGGCGGCGGAAGGCCCCTTTGGTGACCACACCGGTTATTACAATGAGGTCGACCACTTCCCGGTATTTACCGTCACGCGGATGACCATGCGCCGTGATGCGATTTACCACTCGACCTACACCGGGCGCCCGCCGGACGAGCCGGCCATTCTGGGCGTGGCCCTGAACGAAGTGTTTGTGCCCATTCTGTGCAAGCAGTTTCCCGAAATTGTCGACTTCTACCTGCCGCCGGAAGGCTGCTCTTATCGTATGGCGGTCGTGACGATGAAGAAGCAGTACCCCGGACACGCCAAGCGCGTCATGATGGGTGTCTGGAGTTTCCTCCGCCAGTTTATGTACACCAAGTTTGTGATCGTGCTGGATGACGATGTGGATGCGCGTAACTGGGAAGACGTGATCTGGGCGATCACCACGCGGATGGACCCCGCACGGGACACCGTCATGGTCGAGAATACGCCGATTGATTACCTCGATTTCGCCTCGCCGGTCTCAGGCCTTGGCTCGAAAATGGGGCTTGATGCTACCAACAAGTGGCCGGGAGAGACCGATCGTGAATGGGGCACCCCTATTATGATGGACGAAGCGGTTAAAGCGCGGGTAGATGAACGCTGGGAAGCACTGGGCATAGGCCTGGCGTTACCGCCCTCTCGCCTTTGATAGACTGAAGACAGCCGTTGATCATGCGTATCGCTGACCGAATTTGTTAAAAGAGGCTTTCATGAGTGCAAGGACGTTGACTTGCCAAGTCACCGAGGTTGAGAACTTAAACCCCGATGTGTTTGGCGTAACGCTAGCCGGGCGCGCCGAAGCCATGCAGCATGCGCCGGGGCAATATTTAGAACTGAAGATAGACGACACAACCTGGGTACCGTTTTCGATTGCCAGCGCTGAACGGGGTGATGGCATCATTGAACTACATATCCAACATTGGCCAGAGCGAGATAACTCCGCGCGGTTACGTGAGCTGCTTCAGGTGGCCAACCAGCTTACCTTGCGTTTGCCGGATGGGGATTGCGTGTTGGATCGTCAGAGCGAGCGGCCATTAATGCTGATAGCCGCTGGCACTGGTTTCTCGCAGATGAAAGCGATTATTGAAGCAGTACTCCACGAGCAGCCAGAGCGTGAAATTTCGCTATGGTGGGCAGCGCGTGAACATCGCGACCTGTACTTGGAGCAATTGGCGAGTTCGTGGGCGCAAACCCATGCTAACGTCTCGTTTCATGCAGTGACCGAGCTTCCGTTAGAAGAGCCGATGGCAGTGGGCGAGCGGATCAACCACCACCAGGGGCGTATTGACCAAGTCTTGAAAGACGCAGAGATAACGCTGGACACCCATGATGTATATATCTCGGGTTCACCCGGCATGGTATATGCCTGCTTGGATGTGCTCGAGACGAAAGGCGTGAAGCTTGAGCGAGTGTTTTCGGATGTGTTTGCCTACGCCCCTCGAACTACTTAATATGGCCGCAGGTTTTTTGAGACTCCCCTGATATAGCGTTGATAAAAAAGGAGGCTAACATGGCCCATCACGACGAAGACTATAAAGACGAATCTGGCTTTTTATCCATTTTTCTCGGCATAGTGGTATTGGTTAGCATGGCAGCACTGCCCGCGACGATTGGCTGGGTACAAGCTTTTAGCGGTTGAGTGTTGCCATTTGCAACGCTTGCAGGCAGGATAAAAACCACAACATCATTGCGGCAGCCTTAGCGGACGATTCTTTCGGGCGAGCCATTACTAACGGAAACTAGAGACATGCAGCGACTCACCACGCCACACACGATGAAACCACTGCCAGACATGGCTGATGGCGTGTGCGTGCTCATGGGTAGCGCAGGCTCTTATTGGTATTGGTTTAGCCACGGTGTGCCCTTGGCCGACGCCTAACGTCGCGCCACCAGGCACACCACTCGGTTGCCTGCCGCAAGCACAGAAGCCCCGGTCGGTAACCCCGCCGGGGCTTTTGGCGTTTTTAGTCCCTGCTACTAACGGGTTTGGTTAACTTTCATCACTATTTCATCAAGGAGCAGCATCATGATTTATCGTGGACTGGCTAACGCGTTCGCTACCGGCTATGTGGGCTATGGCTATGGCTATGGCTATGGCTATGGCTATGGCTATGGCTATGGCTATGGCTATGGCTATGGCTATGGCTATGGTTGGCGATTTAGCGACGCGCGGTCGGTGCTAGCTGCCACCTCCGACCGCGTGCGCCTGGGTGGTCACCTAGTCAAACGATGTACGATTGCGGAGAATTAATCATGAATGCGCCCATCAGCTCTGTTGTAAATAAACCAGCCGTCAATACTGCCCAGGTCACTTCGCAGCTTACGCCTACCACCTCTAAAAGGCTGCCTACCCCCGCCGACCTGCGTCAGCGTGTCTCGTTAAGCGACCCGCTAAGTGAGCAAATTGCCCGCCAGCGTCACGCTGTACAGCAAATCCTAAGCGGTCACGATGACCGTCTACTCGTGGTGGTCGGCCCCTGCTCAGTGCACGACCCTGATGCCGCGCTTGAGTACGCCGACCGCCTGGCAGCGCTCAGTGAAGAAGTGAGCGGGCAGATATTACCCGTGATGCGTGTCTACATTGAAAAACCCCGCACCACCGTGGGTTGGAAAGGGCTGGCCTACGACCCTGATTTAGATGGCAGTGGCGATATGCCCCGTGGCCTGGCGCTCTCCCGTGAACTGATGCACGCCGTGGCGGCGCGTGGCCTGCCGGTGGCCACCGAGCTTCTGCAGCCGATGCTGGCACCTTATCTGGACGATTTGCTGAGCTGGGTCGCGATTGGTGCGCGCACCACTGAATCGCAACTGCACCGGGAGCTGGCCAGTGATTTAGCCGCGGCGGTGGGGTTCAAGAATGCTACCAGTGGCGACGTTCAAGTCGCGATTGATGCCATGAGTGCGGCGGCCCACCCGCACCAGCGCTTTGCCGTTGATCCTCAAGGCCACCCGATCGTCCAGCAAACCATTGGCAACCCACACACCCACGTAGTACTGCGCGGTGGTCACGGTGAACCCAACTACCAGACTCAGCACGTACGAGCTGCTACCACCGCACTACGTAACGCGGGCCAAAACCCACGGCTGATGGTGGATTGCAGCCACGCTAACGCACGTAAGGATCACCGTCGCCAGAGCGAAGTGATGCTGGATGTACTCGCCCAGCGCCAGTCGGGGGAAGCCAATCTGGTGGCATTGATGTTGGAAAGCCATTTATTCGAAGGCAAGCAGCCGCTCAAGCCAGGTGCTATGCGCTACGGTGTTTCGGTGACCGACGCCTGCGTGGGCTGGGAGACTACCGAGCACTTACTTAAAACAGCCGCGGAGCGTTTGAGTTAAGCCTCGCTAACACTAGTACTTGTTTGCCATGGCCAGCCCCGTATCATAAGTAACTTATTTTGATGATGAGGCTGGCCATGGTATTTGCCCTAGAAGATCACGACCCTGAGACCTACCGCCGTAAAGCCCGCATGATCAGTTTTGCCATGGCAGGGCAACTGATTATTTTTGGCCTGCTGTTCTCCATGCTGCTCACGACCACCTTTGGCAGCAGTCTTTGGCTCAACGCCCTTGGCGTACTACTTGGGTTACTGGCCACCAGTGCACTTTTTGCCGTGCTGCGTGAGCGCCCGTGGATGACCGAAGTACGCTATGTTTGGCAGCTCAAACATCATTTGTCGCAAGTCAGCGGTTACCTTTCCCAGCTGCGTAAAGCAGTGGAAGAGAATAATCGCACAGCCTTGGACCTACTCACCTTCTATCACCAAGGCATGGCGCAGTTGGCAGAGCTTAACGGGCGTACCACCGACGACGATTCGGAGCGGCTGGCTGAAAAAATGCAGGTTAAGATCAAACGCGAAGCGCTGGGGTTGCCCCCGCAGGTGGAGCGTATTGATACCCATGACCTGCAGGCGTTCAAACGCGGATAAACGATACAGACAGCAAGAGCACTAGACACAAAGGGAGCGCGCTGAATGAAGAGGTTACACGCATGGGGTGGCGCCATTGTCGCAGCAGGCATGGCGGTCGTTATCGGAGGCTGTGCAGCGACGCCCTCCGCCGAAACGACGACAGCTAACCAGGCCACACTGGAGAACCGAGCCCCTTTTTTACCCTCGGCACTTTTTCCCGGCTCGGCGCAGCGCTTCGATGCGTGGCACTGTAGCCCAGCGCGCCAGAATTTAATCACCGCTGTCGACGGCGAAACGCTGCGTCTTTGGTCGCTGCATGGCGCCTGGCGCTTGCCGCAAGCGGTGGTGGCCAGCGGTGCTCGCTATCAAGACGGCGAAATCAGCTTCTGGAATCGCGGTGAGCAGGCATTGGTAGAAACGCCTCGTGGTCAACTCAAGTGCGAGCTGGCCGCTAGCCGTGATGCCTCAACCCGGAAGGATCACCCCGGGATAATGTTCCGCGGGCAGGGCAATGAACCCGGCTGGTCGGTTGCCTTGGCGAACGATACGCCAACACTGACGATGGAACTCAACTATGGGGAAGAGCGCGTTCAACAACCCTATATGATTAGCGTGATGGACAACGAAGCAGGCAGGGTCGTCATTGAAAACGCGGATGTGGAACCTTTCTTCCGCGTTCGCATTGAAGCTGGCGCCTGCTTTGACGACATGAGCGGTAAGCCTTTCCCTGCCAGGGTCACGCTGACCTACGGTGGGGAGCAATATAGTGGCTGTGGCCAAGGCATTGCTCCCTAATGGGTTTAGCAGCTTGGTTGAGTAACTTGGTTTAGCAACGATAGATAACACGCTCGGCCCGCCACTCTCGCGCCACAAAGTCGCTGGCGCAGAGGGCCGAGGTGTTGCCAGCGGCGCGAGCGGCAAGCCGGGAGAGCGTTGTCATATGAAGGCCGCGCGAACTTTCCACTTGTTCGCTCACCGCCAGCGGTACCCAGCGTTCCTCTTCTAACGTAGCCAGGGTGAAACTAAACGGATGAAACCCCGGAAAACCGAGCCGTATATCGGTGGCAATAAGCGTCTCTTTACCATCCAGCCAACGCTCTTCATAGCGCAGAAAAGGCCCTGCAAACCACGCCAAGCGCTGCCCTTGTAAGCTGGCCAAAAGAGGGGCTTCTAACGCTGCGTTACGAATCAGCGGTTCCAGGCGGGGCGGGTTGCTACCGTCAAACACACTGATCAAACTTTCATAATAGCGATCCCCATCCATCACCGTGGCGCGCCATAGCACAATATTGAACGGGGTTGGCTGAATCAGCAGGGGAGCCTTTTGTAGCCCCTGCTCCGCCAGCACTGGGGCGATACGTTGTTCAATCATTACTTTCGCCCCAGCCGCCATGGTCAGATAAACACAGCTGATGGCCAGCCCCCAAGTGCAGGCCTTTCTTACCCGCAAAGTGACCAAACCGAATCCCAGGGCGATGAGCAAGGCAAGGGTATAAAGCGGGTCGATAATGAAAATGATCGGCCAGGCCGCAGGCGTTACATCAAGTGGCCACAACAGCTGGGTACCGTAGGTGGTAAGGGCATCAAGCAGCGGGTGCGTGACCAGAATAAGTGTATAAAAGCACCACCAGCGGGGCAGGCTAATCGCCTTGATAGGCACAAAGCGTGCGCTCAGTAGTGCCAGCAGCGTGGCCAAGCCCGTCAGCATAAACAGTGAATGGCTAAAGCCGCGATGCTCGGTAACATTGGCCACGGCATCGCCGTAATCGATTATCACATCAAGATCAGGCAGAGTGCCCAGCACGGCGCCAATGAGAATGGCCTTTCGGCCCAAGCGCCGACCCAACACGGCACCACCAATGGCTGCGCCAAGCGCAGCTTGCGTGACTGAATCCACAGGTTTCTCCGACGGGTAAACCCAGCTAAGATAAACGTTATGGTTTAATTGTACAGCGTTGCGGCGTTTTATGTACGCTGTCACGTTTTTGTAAAGTATGGCTACGGTCGTTTTTTGAGGAGTCGATATGCAATACCTACATACCATGGTACGTGTGAGTGACCTAGATGCTTCGCTACGTTTTTACTGCGATCTGCTGGGTCTTAAAGAAGTCCGTCGTAAAGAAAACGAGAAGGGCCGCTTTACGCTGGTGTTCCTTGCCGCCTCCTTTGATGAAGCGCGCTCGGCGCGTCTCACCGCTCCTGAACTAGAGCTGACTTACAACTGGGATCCAGAAGAGTATTCGGGCGGTCGCAACTTCGGTCACTTGGCCTACCGCGTCGACGATATTTATGCGCTTTGCCAAAAGCTTCAAGACAACGGTGTGACCATCAATCGTCCGCCTCGCGATGGCCACATGGCGTTTGTAAAATCACCAGATGGTATCTCGGTTGAACTGCTGCAAAAAGGCGATGCACTCGAGCCGCAAGAACCCTGGGCGTCGATGGAAAATACCGGTAGCTGGTAGCTATTCCAGAAAGGCTAGCAAACAAGGACGATTCACCATGACCAAGAAAAGTTGGCGTTTATTGCCACTGCTCGCCTCCACTGTGCTCTTGTTAAGCGCCTGTAGCAGTGCGCCAGGGCCAAGCACATCGCCGCAAGGGTCGAGCGGTTCCTCGCTTTCCGGCGCCATTGTTGATCAGCGTTGGAACTTACTGTTGGTGGGCACCGATGAGCGGCTGTCGATGCCGGAAACGCCATTTTTCCAGATATCTCGTGATGGTAGCGTTAGTGGCCATGATGGCTGTAACCGCCTTACCGGTAAGGTGACGCTAGGGGAAAATCAGCGCATCGAGTTTAGCGAGTTGGCCACTACACGTATGGCATGCCCGCAAATGGATGATGCCAAACGCGTCACGGATATGATGGAAACCGCTTACCGTTACCTGATTGATCATGACCGCTTGGTCTTTTTTGGCCCGGATAGTCGGGTGTTAGGCGGCTGGCGCGAAGGTAACTAAGGTAGCCAGTTAGCCCTCAAAAGGCGGATTGAAGCGGGCGATAAAGCGCGCATCAATCCGCTTTTTCCATTCCCATACCCACTTTCCTGATACTCCAAAGCTTCCTCGACTGGCAATCGCGTGACCGTCACCGGTGCCAATCAGGGCCAGGACGCGCTTGGGTGGCTGCCAATCAGCCAACGATTCACCGCAGCAGGCCCGGCGAAGATTGTCCGCCAAATGAGGACCCATGCGTACCGCGTATACGCCCGCATTGGGCAGCGGCGGGTCAAAAGCCGCACAATCCCCCGCGGCGAAGATAACCGGCTGGCCCACCACCTGCAGCGATTTTTCTACCTGAATAAAGCCTTGATCATTCAGTGGAAGCGCGGTCTCAGAAAGCCAGCGGTGGCCAACAGCGCCGGTGGCCCACAGCACGATATCGGCACGCATGAGTACGTTGCAGTGTGTTAATACGCCCCCGTCTACCAATGCCGCTCCACGTATCTGCTGGAACACGTTAATGCCCGCGCGTAACAAGGCGTGCCGCATTAACCAGCGTGGCAAGCGACCTGCCCCGGGCAGCAGCTCATTCGAGGCGCTAAGTAAATGTCCCTGCCAGTCAATATCGGGACGCTGGTGGCGCAACTGAGCCAATACGCTCATCAACGTTTCGCAGCTTGCGGCACCGCCACCAACGCTGACTACCCTTAAGTCGCCGCCAGGAGGAAGCGCGTTGACCGTTTCTTGCAGCGCCTGCCAGCGATAATGCAGCGAACTCAGTGGACGCATGGCCAGCAGGTGGGGAAGCTGTTCGCCATGCTGCTCAGGGAGGGTCAGGGTAGAGCCAATATTGAACGAAGCAACGTCAAAATCGATGCACTCGCCATCTGCCAGCTCCACACAGCGTGATTGAAGGTTAATGGCTTTCGCCGGAGAGAGAATGAGAAGCGCGTTGGCCCGCTGGCATAACGCCGCCACATCAATCTGCGTTTCACGTAGCGTGCATTCGCCTGCCAACCAGGCCGGTACACTGCCGGAGTAAGCCGCCAACGGACTATCGCTCACCACCGTAATCGCGATATTCGAGTCTGGCTGCTGGGCAAAGGCTTCCAGCACAAAGGCGTGGGCATGGCCCGCCCCAATGAGTAACAGCTTTTTGATAGGACAGGTCATTTTGCCTCGCCGCGACGCCAAGTGAAGTAGCGCTTCAGCAGTTTCAATACCCGTTCAGGCTTATGGGCGTTCTTCCATACGCCTGCGGTGGCCTTGGCGGCCTCACCAAGCGTGGGATAAGGATGAATGGTGCCCAGCAGCTTGTTGAGCCCCAGTCCATGTTTCATGGCAATGGTAAACTCACCCAGCCATTCGCCGGCGTTCTCGGCAACGATGGTCGCCCCCAGGATTTTATCCTTGTCGGGCACGGTGAGCACTTTGATAAAGCCTGCGGTAGCGCCTTCGGCAATGGCGCGGTCACTCTCATTCATGGCGTAACGGGTGACTTCAAACGCGATTCCTTTTGCTTTGGCCTCTTTCTCATTCAATCCTACCCGTGCCACTTCCGGCTGCACGTAGGTCACCGCAGGCATAAACCGGTAATCCACGGCAAAACTCTTGAGCTCTCCAAACAGCGCATTGACCGCAGCGTGCCACGCCTGATGGGCCGCCGCATGCGTCAGTTGGTAAGGCCCCGCTAAATCACCGCAGGCCCAGATATTAGGTAGGCGGGTTTGCAGACGCTCGTTAAGCTCTAACGTCCCCGCTTGGGTCGTCGTGATCCCCAACGCCTCCAACCCCAAGCCCTCCACATTGGCTTGGCGGCCCGCACTCACCATTAAATAGTCAAAAGGAAGCAGCTTACGCTCGTCGTGATGCATGACCACCAGTTGATAGCCTGCCTCGTCGTTGAGAACCTCCAGCGCTTTGGCGTCGGTCATCACCTTGATCCCTTCATCCGCTAAGGTCGTTTCGACCAGTGCGCCGACTTCCTGATCCTCGCGTCCTAACAGCTGAGAAAGCCCTTCGACCAGCGCCACTTGACTGCCCAGGCGGGCAAAGCTTTGGCTTAGCTCGCAGCCAATGGCACCGCCACCGAGCACTACTAAGCGTTTGGGCAGCTCCGTTAGTGACCAAAGGTTTTCAGAGGTTAAAACGGGCGCACTCTCAATTCCCGGTAGGGGTGGCACTCGAGGACGAGCACCCGTGGCCAGAACGATATGGCGAGCGGTAAGGGTTTTATCGCCCACCTGAATCTCCCATGGCGAGGTAAGCGTGGCGTGATCTTGGTACACCTCAACGCCTAGGCTGCGATAGCGTTCGACGCTATCGTGGGGTTCGATATCGCTAATCGCTTGATGCACATGGCCCATCACATTGGCAAAATCAATCTGGGGTTCACCGGCAGTCACCCCAAAGCGTGAGGCGTTGCGAATCTCATGAGCAGCGCGGGCAGCGCGTATTAACGCCTTGGAGGGCACGCAGCCGGTATTCAGGCAGTCGCCGCCCATCTTGTGTTTTTCCACCAGCGCTACTTTGGCTTTCACGGCGCTAGCGATGTAGCTAGTGACCAGCCCCGCCGAACCGCCACCAATGACCACAATGTCGTAGTCAAAGCGGTCGGGCCGGGTAAAGCCTGTGTAGGCTTTGCGCTTCTGCATCAGCAGCACGATGCGCCGGGCAATCCAGGGGAAAACCGCCAGCAATGCAAAAGAGGCTAATAGCGTTGGCGAGACGATACCCGCGAGGCTTTCCAAATCTCCCAGTTGCCCGCCTGCGTTCACATAAACCGCTGTACCTGGCAGCATCGCCAGTTGGCTCACCCAGTAGTAAGTAACGGTTTTAATCCGGGTTAGCCCCATGACCAGGTTGATCATAAAGAACGGGAACACCGGCACCAGGCGCAGCATAAACAGATAAAAAGCGCCGTCACGCTCTACGCCGCGATTAACGGCTTCAAACTGGCGCGGAAAGCGCTGCTCAATCGGGTGGCGAAACAGAAAGCGAGAGAGCAAAAAGGCCAAGGTCGCCCCTATTGCGCTGGCGAAGGAGATGATCAACAACCCCCAGCCAAGGCCAAACAGTGCGCCGCCCAGCAGTGTCAGCAGCGTGGCTCCCGGCAAAGAGAGGGCGGTCATCACCACGTAGACGGCAAAAAAGAGGCCAGCCACCTGCCACGGGTTTTGGTTAAACGCCGATTGAAAGTCGTTTTGGTAAGCCTTTAGGGTCTCTAGCGTGAACCATTGATGGGCGCCGCTAAGAAAAAACACGCCAATGGCAATGGCGAGTAGCGCTGCAATAATCAAACGTTGTCGGGTCACGGTACGCTCCAGCGCCAGGGGGTAAACGAGTGAGTGGTGCTAACTGAGTGGTAAGAGAGCCAGTTTCCTTACACGGGAATCGTTAACGCTTTCCAGCGTTGCCAATCCTCGGGTCGATCCACATCCCAAATAGTCGCTGGGTAAGCCGCGTTGAGCCCCAACGCCTCAATGCGCTGCCGCGTGGTTGTAAGTACGCTTTGGGTGCCCCAGGGAATGTCTTTAAAGAGTGTTGGGTAGTCTTGCTGGGTGCCAATAAAGCCGTAACCGCCGTCTTCGGCGGGTAAAATGACCACGTTGTAGCGGGTTAATTGTTGTGCACAGGTAGTAATCAGCGCACTGGTAATACTGGGGCAGTCACTGCCCATCAGCATGGCTGGCCCCGGTGTACTCTTGAGGGCGTAGCGAACGCGTGCTCCTAAGTCGCCATCCGGCTGGGCGTTTAAGATAAAGCCAAACTGCTCACGAAGCTCGATAAACAGCGGGTGTGTGTGATCAAGCGCCGTCCAAAGCGTGACTTGTTCTGCGGGTAGCGCTTTGCACGCAGTCGCGACGCAGTGGCGCAGCAGTTCGGCATGCGCCTCAGCGGCGCCCTCACTGCCCAGCAGTGGTGCCAGGCGCGTTTTGGCCTGGCCTGCCAGAGGCGCCTTCGCCAGCAGATGGAGGTGGGGCAACAGCCTGCTCTTTACCGGCGTTTCAGCGGGCATCACGATACTCCTTAATGAGTTGGGTTGCGCTAACGCCGCGCCAGTAGCGATAGCGCAGCCGCCACATCAGGCGGATCGTTTTCCACGCGCCGTAGTGATCCCAGCGCCTGCCTGAGCTTACCACTTTCGCCTTTAAACAGGCGGGTCGAGACACCCGTTTGAGCCGTTTAGCGAGTTCGATATCTTCCATCAGTGGCTGCTCAGGAAAGCCACCTATGGCCTTGAATGCGCTGGCGCATACAAAGATGCCCTGATCGCCGGTGGCGATGCCAGTAAGCCGCGAGCGCTGGTTCATCATCCAGCTGATGACCGGGAGCCAGCCGCTTCGGCCTGAGAGTTGAATATCAAAGCGCCCCCAGGCATGGGGCTTCATGGCATAGGGCTTCAAAGCATGGATAATCTGCTCAACGGCGCCCACAGGCAACTGAGTATCTGCATGCAGAAACAGCAACGTTGAAGCGCTAGCGTGTTGCGCCCCTAAGTTCATTTGTACGCCTCGCCCTGGAGGGCTGCTGAGCACACGGTCAGCCAGCGATTTGGCAACGCGAACGCTGTCGTCACAGCTTTCGCCATCGACCACCACCACTTCTACTCCATGAGTACGCAGCGACTGCAGCGCGGTTAAATGCTGAGCCAGTGTTAGCGCTTCATTAAGCACGGGGACCACGATGCTAAGACGCGGAGGTTTTTCAGCCGAGCGCAATTACAGGTCCTCCCGCTGCGTTGGCATCTGCGTGGTCATGGGTGACCAGTAGCGCTGGCAGGCCAGCTTCCCGCAGCTGGCTAAACACCAGCGATCGCATCTCTTGGCGCAGCGCTGTGTCCAGCTTGGAAAAAGGCTCGTCTAGCAACACTGCTCGGGGCTTTGAAAGCAGCAGGCGCATTAACGCCACCCGCGCTTTTTGGCCGCCGGAAAGGGTGGCCGGGTCGCGCTCTTCAAAGCCTGCCAGCCCAATCTGTTCAAGCGCGTGGGTGACCTGCTGGCGCTGATCACGGCTATGTCGAGGTAGCCCAAAACGCAAGTTGCCGCCGACGCTTAGGTGCGGAAACAGCAGCGGGTCTTGAAACAGTAGCCCTATGCCACGCTTCTCTGCAGGTAGATCCAGTAACTGATGTTCGCCCAGCCATACGCCGCCACTGGCGCTAAACTCGCGCTCAAGAAAACCGGCAATATACGCCAGTAGGGTCGATTTTCCCGACCCGGAAGGGCCCATTACCGTCAGCACTTCGCCAGGGGCAATCGTGGCGTCTACCGCTAATAGCTCGCGGCCTGCCAAGGCTATTTTTATCTGTTCCAGGCGCAGTGGCGCGGTTGATAAAGCGGTCACGGTGGCTCTCTCTTAGGTAGCGTGTTCACGGCGCTGCGCGCCCAGAAAGCGGGGCAGCGTTAGGGCAAGCATAAAGCCGATTAATGGCAAACCCGCTTGTACTAGCGCCCACACGCCGATTAAGCGTCGGTTGCTGCCCGCGGCAAGCGCAACTGCCTCTGTCGTTACCGTTGTGACACGCCCGGCCCCGAGTAGTTGAGTGGGTAAGTACTGGCCGATACTGACCGCTAAACCCACGGCAAAGGCCGTTAACAGCGGCGCTAATAGTAGCGGCAGGCGTACGCGCCAAAATGCGGCGCTGCGTGACGCGCCCAATGAACGTGCTACCTGCAGCCAGCGAGGATCCAGTTGGCGGTACGCCTCGGCTAATGAAAGATAGACATAAGGTAGTACAAACAGTAAGTGGCCCGCGATAACGAGGCCTAGCTGAGGACGAATGCCCACGCTTTCAGCCGCGACAATCAGCCCAAAAAGAAAGGCGATTTGCGGCACCAGCAGCGGTAAGTAGAGCAGCCACAGAGCCCGTTTGGGCTGAAGGTGCTGGCGGTGCTCGTTCTCTAGCGTGGCGAGTACCAGCGCGGTGGCCAGCGTCGTGGAAATAAGCCCAATCAGCGCTGTATTGAGCAGCGGGGACGCCAGCATTGAGCCACTGCGCTGCCAATGATCGAGTGTCAGCATCTGCGGCAGCACTTCAGGAAACCGCCAAAAGCCAGCCACAGAGAAAAGCCCCAAGCCGATCAGGGCAGCCAGTGCCGTACCGCTGGAAATCAGTAATGCCGAGCGGCCAAACAGCCGCAGTGCAGTCTCGCCGCGCTGGCGACTGCCGTTGGTCAACCAGCCACGTGTTAGTGTGCGGATAAGTTGTTCCAGCAGCCACCAGCAGAGCAGCGCGGCGAGCGTAATGCCAAGTTGCAGCACCGCCGCCGCCGAAGCCATAAAACGGTGGCTAATATTGGGGTCGTTAAACCAGCCAAGAATCGACACGCTGAGCGTGGGGGGAAGTGTCGGGCCCAGAATCAGCGCCATATCGACGACCGATGTGGCATAGGCGATCACCGCATAAACCGGCAGGCGAATCAGCGGATAAAGAGAGGGCAGTACGGTTTTTAGCCAAGCTATTGTAGGTGAGTAACCCAGCGACCGCGCTAGCATTAAGCGCTTTTCAGGTGCTAGCTGCGGCAGCGCTGCAAGACTCATTAATAGAAGAAATGGCGCCTCTTTCAACACCAGTCCGGCCATCAGGGAGAGCCCCAGCGGATCATTGACGATCAACGCATCCGGCGGACGCTCCCACCCCGTTAGTGAGGGCGATATCAGCCGCGCCACAAGGCCTGAAGGGGCAATCAAAAAGGCAAATCCAAAGGCAATAGCGGCATGAGGAATGGCGAGCAGCGGTGAGACCAGCCGCCGAATAATACGATCTAACCAAGTGCCTCGACTGGCCGCCAAAAACAGCACCACCATCATTAGCGCGAGGGCGGTGCTCACTAACCCGCTGGCAAAGCTAATGGCTACTGATCGCGCTAGCCCCGGCTGGGCGAACAGCATCTGCCAGGGGGCTAAACTAACGCTATATCCGCCCAGCGCCGGCAGGTAGCCAAATGCTGGCAGCAGAACCATCAGCAGCCCTGCGCCTACCGGCAGTACGAGCAGGGCAATGATGAGTGCCGGTGCCAGTCGCAGCATGGTCTAGTTAACGCCGTAACGCTCAAGCCATGCGTCTTGCAGGGCGGTCATCCAGCTGGGGTGCGGCTCGGGTAGTGTGTTTGATAGCGCATCCGCCGCTAGCGCTGAAGGGTGCCGGTCACCCTGTTCAAACAGGGCCTGGTCAGCCGCTTCTAACTGATCGATATCCAAAACGCTGCGGTCTCCCCACATTGCCAGCGACTGTTTTTCGGCCTGGGCTTGCGGTGAAAGTAGAAAGTCGGCGAGTACCATGGCACCGGCTTTATGGGGCGAGTTGTAGGGAATGGCCACAAAGTGGACATTACCCAGCGTGCCGCCAGCCAGCACGTAGCTGCGCACGCTTTCCGGTAGTTCAT
Source organism: Vreelandella arctica (assembly GCF_037070215.1). Taxonomy (NCBI): domain Bacteria; kingdom Pseudomonadati; phylum Pseudomonadota; class Gammaproteobacteria; order Oceanospirillales; family Halomonadaceae; genus Vreelandella; species Vreelandella arctica. The sequence goes on from NZ_JBANSN010000003.1 coordinate 151,547, forward strand.
ACTCCATGACGGCCACCGCGGCATCGGTAGGGTAGAACGAAAACGCTAAGCTCAACTCGCCATCGCTCATCAGCGTACGCAAGTGGGGGCCTGAGTCGGGAAAGGTTCGCCCGCTGCGCCACAGGTGCGGATGCAGCGCATCCAAGTACGCCCATAGCGGCGCTGTTACGGCATCGAAATCGCTCTCTGACACCGGCTGATAAAGCGCCTCATCTTGCTCAGTAAGCTCAATCAACGCCTGCTTTAAAAAAGTGCTGCCGGTGAAGTCAGGTATGCGCGGATAGCTAAACTGGCCGGGATTCTCTTCGGCCCAATCGAGTAGCGACGGCATATCCTGGGGAGGGGCTTCGGTTTGGGCGCTGTCGTAATAGAAGGTGATCTGTGCTTTACCCCAGGGCGACTCATAGCCCTCGGTGGGTAGCGTAAAGTCGGTGACCACCTCAGGGTTTTCGTCAGCATTGGTGAGCGCAAAGTTGGGCAGTGACTCTGCAAAGGGGCCGAACAGCAGGTCGCTTTCGCGCATCGCCGCGAAGTTCTCGCCGTTGATCCAAATCAGATCGATACTGCCCTCATCGTTGTTGCCCGCCTGCTTTTCAGCCAGCACCCGCGCTACCGCGCTGCCGGTATCGTCCAGCTTTACGTGCTCAACATCGACACCGTACTGCGCCTGCATTTGCTCCGCTACCCAGTCGATATAACGATTGGTGCGCGTATCGCCACCCCAGGCATTCCAGTAAACGGTTTGCCCTTCGGCTTCTGACAGCACACTTTGCCACTCATTTGGGTCTGGGGCGGCGGCTGCAGGCAGCGCAATGGCAAACATGGTTGCCGCGATAGTGAGGCGTAAGGGGTGTCGTTTAATGAGCATCGCATCTCTCTTCTATAGGAAGCGCAAACGTTATAGCGAGGCTTGCAAGCACTGCAGTTCGCTATGAACGTGATCAATAATGGGCAGTGATAGGTAGTGCTCAACCCGGTCGCGAACATGATCAATCACCGCGGGGTCGGTAAGTTCTGCCGACCAATCCTCCCCACGCTGCTGGGCATCTTTAGCATTTAAGTGTTGGGCACGCCATTTAGCGCACCAGGTCAACGACCACAGCCAGGTAGCCCGGCGGCAGGCGACCAGCGTGTCGGTGTCGGGCGACTTTTCCATGGCGGCTTGCCAGCGGCGGTAAAAGTCAATCACCTCACCCAGCGATAGCACGGCCTGGCTATTAAGGTCCCAGGTGGTCGAGGTGTAAAGCGAGGTATGGGCAAGGTCGATCCCCGGTAGGCCATAGCGGCATTTTTCAAGGTCCACCAGCACCGCGCGACCATCGTCACGGATCAAAAAGTTGCCAGGGTGGGTATCAAAGCTAATCAGTGTAGCGGCTTCATCGTGTAAGCGGGGCGGAAGTAAATCCAGCTCCTGTTTAATCCGCTGAATCACTTTACTCGAAAGCTGCGCATCGCCTAGCCAGTTAGCCTGCTGACGCACTTCCTCCACCATCGCCTGCCACGGGTCTTTAGGAGCAAGCAGTGGTTCCTGCTTCGCGACACTGGGCAGCGGTTGGCGATGCAGGCTGGCGAGGGCATCCGCGATGGCGGGGAGGTCGTCGGGCAATTGTGCCAAGCGTCCACGAATAGCTTCCACCAAGAGCCCACCGCGGGGCAGCGCTTCGCTTGGTGGTAGGGTGGCATACAGCTTAGGCGTGTGCCCGCCAGGGCTTGAGCGCTGGTAACAGGCAGATTGATACGCCAAGTTCTCTTCTGGAGGCAGGTTCATCTGGCTCTGCTTTGGCAGCCGCGCCACCCAATCATCGCCATCGGTGCGATGCACCCAGACATGATCATGAGCTAGCCCGGTATCCGCCATTGGCGAAAGCTCGCGGTACGCAATCCCGGCCCGCTCAAGTTCGGTCGCCAGCGCTTCTAATCGCGCCTCAATAGGTGTCGGCATAGCGCAGTCCGTGTCGTTGCTGAATCAGCGATGCCACTTAGTGGCTGTTCTTGTACCAACCTTACACGTTTCGTAAGAAAAAGTGATTAAGACTGATTAAGACAGAGCAGAAGGCGCTATACATACCAGACAGAGAGCTCACATAGTGCCACATAACGCAAAGCGCCCACCTTATGATGCGGTGGGCGCGTAAGCTAAAGACCGTTATTCACTTGCCTATCCAAGGGCGATAGGGTCGCCGCTGGAAACAAAACAGCAATACTTAGCTTCGGTTCGTTGAAGCTACCACGTTTCGCGGTTGCTTTTCCGTAGTAAGACTGGCGCCAATCTCGATGATACCGAGAATCACATGCGGCAAATAGACCGTATCCGCGAAGCCGAACAGCCAAGGCGAAACGAGCAGCAGAATACCGCTGATCAGATCCATGGTGAGGTGGAGTGGCATGGGGATCATGTGCATAAGCCCAAGCTCATACTTGGTCATAATGGCTGACGCCAGCATGACCACACCCAAGATGATCGGCACCCACTGAGCAGCACCTCCCGTGGCGAAGCCGAGCAGGAAGGGAGCGACGATAAGCAGCAGGCCCATTAGATAATCGACCATCCCGTGTACCCGAGTTGAAATAAAGCGCATGGCTATCCTCCTTAATATGCCAAGTGGTTTAACTGCCGATTCAATGCAGCATTAACCGACATCACTATTAACATAGTAAAGGAGGTTCGGGTTTCCAGCGGTAAGCATGCTTTTTGGCAGGTAATTGCTTAATTAAAAAGGATTTATAACATTCGTTAATGGGCGGCACCGCTAAGTACCGCCCTTTTTAGCTGTAAGCTATAAAAGCGTTATTACAGCGCCTCGATCTTCGCCCGTTGCTCTTCCAACAACTGTTTGGCAGCTTGGAACTCGGCCAGCTTGCCGCGCTCTTTATCCACCACCGCAACTGGTGCTTTGGCGATAAAGCCATCGTTGCTGAGTTTTTTCTCGATGCCGCCGATCAGCTTGTCCTGTTTGTCGATCTCTTTACTAAGGCGAGCGATTTCGGCGTCTTTGTCGATGAGATCTGCCATCGGCACCAATACTTCCATATCGCCTACCAACTGCGTGGCTGAGAGCGGGGCGTCGTCTGGGTTTTCAAGCCAAGTGACGCTTTCCAGCTTGGCGAGTTTGGAAAGGAAGTGGCGGTTGCTCTCTAGGCGCTCGGCGTCTTCGGGCTTACCTTTGGTCAGCAGCACGTCGAGGGGTTTGCCAGGGGCGATGTTCATTTCGGCGCGGATGTTACGCACGGCGATAATGACGCCTTTGAGCCACTCGATATCCAGGCTGGCCTGCTCATCGATTTTGCTCTCATCGGCTTCTGGCCAAGCTTGCAGCATGATCGATGCGTCGTCACCCATAAACACACCTGCCAGCGGCGAGACGCGTTGCCAGATCTCTTCGGTGATGTAGGGCATCATCGGATGGGCCAAGCGCAGGATAGCTTCTAATACGCGCACCAACGTGCGGCGAGTGCCGCGTTTGGCTTCGGCCGTCGCATTTTCGTCCCACAGTACGGGCTTGGATAGTTCCAAATACCAGTCGCAGTACTCGTTCCAAACGAACTCGTACAGCGCTTGGGACGCGTGGTCGAAGCGGTACTCGTCCATGGCTTTGGTGACTTGCGCTTCGGTTTTCTGTAGCTGGGAGATGATCCAGCGATCGGCTAGCGACAGCTCCACTTCTTCGCCGCTGGTGCCGCAATCTTCGCCTTCGGCATTCATCAGCACATAGCGCGAGGCGTTCCACAGCTTGTTACAGAAGTTGCGGTAGCCGTCCAGGCGGTTCATATCGAACTTGATATCGCGCCCGGTGGTGGCCTGGGAAAGGAACGTAAAGCGCAGCGCATCGGTGCCGTGGGCTTCGATGCCGTCTTTAAATTCCTCTTTGGTGGCTTTGGCAATCGCCTTGGCCTGCTTGGGCTGCATCATGTTGCCGGTGCGTTTTTCCAGCAGGTCATCCAGCGTGATGCCATCGATCAGGTCGATAGGGTCCAGCACGTTGCCCTTGGATTTGGACATCTTCTGGCCCTGACCGTCGCGCACCAGGCCGTGTACGTAAACGGTTTTGAAGGGCACTTCGCCAGTGAATTTCAGCGTCATCATGATCATCCGGGCGACCCAGAAGAAGATGATGTCAAACCCCGTCACCAGTACGCTGGAGGGGTGGAAGGTTTCCAGCTCTGGGGTTTTTTCCGGCCAGCCCAGGGTGCCAAATGTCCACAGGCCCGAGCTGAACCAGGTGTCCAGCACGTCTTCGTCCTGGGTCAGCGCCACGTCAGCGCCCAGGCCATGCTTCTCGCGGGCTTCCTCTTCGCTTCTGGCCACGTAGACATTGCCGTCGGCGTCGTACCAAGCCGGAATGCGGTGGCCCCACCACAGCTGGCGAGAAATACACCAGTCCTGCAGGTCACGCATCCAGGCGAAGTACATGTTCTCGTAGTTCTTTGGCACGAACTGAATGTCGCCGTTCTCCACCGCCTCGATGGCGGGCTTGGCGAGGCTCTCTACGGCCACGAACCACTGATCGGTGAGCAGCGGCTCGATGACATCGCCGGAGCGGTCGCCGTAGGGCAGGGTGTTGTTAACGCTCTCTACCTGCACCAGCAGGCCGAGGGCATCCATATCCGCGACGATCTGTTTGCGCGCTTCGAAACGATCCAAGCCCGCGTATTTGGCCGGCAGGCTGGCATCTTCATCGGGCTGCGGCTGACCTTTCAGGTCGAAAATTTCCGCCTGCTCAAGAATCGTCGCATCTTTGGTGAAGACGTTGATCAGCAGATGGTTCTGGCGCTTGCCGACTTCGTAGTCGTTAAAGTCGTGGGCCGGGGTGATCTTCACGCAGCCGGAGCCTTTCTCCATATCGGCGTGCTCGTCCGCCACGATAGGAATGCGGCGACCCACCAGCGGCAGTTCAATGAATTTGCCCACCAAGGAGGCGTAGCGCGGGTCTTCCGGGTTAACCGCCACGCCGGTATCGCCCAGCAGGGTTTCCGGGCGGGTGGTGGCGACCACCACGTAATCCTTGCCGTCGTCGGTTTTGACGCCGTCGGCCAGCGGGTAGCGGAAGTGCCAGAAGCTGCCCTGCTGCTCTTTGTTTTCCACTTCCAGGTCGGAAATGGCGGTATGCAGGGTAGGGTCCCAGTTCACCAAGCGCTTGCCGCGGTAGACCAGCTTTTCTTCGTGCAGGCGCACGAACACTTCCTGCACCGCTTTATAGAAGCCGTCGTCCATGGTGAAGCGCTCGCGGCTCCAATCCACGCTGGCGCCCATGCGGCGCAGCTGGCGGGTGATATGGCCCCCAGACTCTTCTTTCCACTCCCACACTTTATCGATAAACGCATCGCGGCCGAGGTCGTGGCGGGTTTTGCCCTCTTCGGCGGCAATTTTACGCTCCACCAGCATCTGCGTGGCGATACCGGCGTGGTCGGTGCCTACCTGCCACAGGGTGTTGTTGCCCTGCATCCGCTTCCAGCGCGTCAGGGTGTCCATAATGGTGTCCTGGAACGCGTGACCCATGTGCAGGCTGCCGGTCACGTTGGGCGGTGGAATCATGATCGAAAAGGGCTCGCCCTGGCCGGAAGGGGCGAAACGGTTGTCGGCCTCCCAGCGCTCGTACCAGCGGGTTTCGATCTGTTCGGGTTGGTAGGTCTTTTCCATGGAGAGTCGGCTCACGGCTGGCAAAAAATGTGAAATTGTATAGCGCGAGAGTATACAGCGTGAGTGCCGGGGGCGTCAGGTGCTACTCACGCGCGTTGTTAATGTTAACGGTTGCCTCGCACCGTCTTTGCAAGGTGCTGATGCGAAGAAAAACCGCGCATGGCGATGAGCCCCAGGATAGGACCCGGCAATAACCACCAGATCACCGCCAGAGACTGGCTCGACCACAGCGAGGTAACCAGCGCAATCGAAGGAATGGTGAGCCCGAAGCCGATAGCGTTCATCATCGCCAGCGCTGCCCCCAGTCGCTCGGCTGGGGCGGTGGCCGATGCCAGCGCTGAAAACTGAGCAGAATCGGCAATCACGCTAACGCCCCATACGCCGAGAAGCGCCAGCAGCAGCCAGGGCGATGCGCTGCCCAAAAGCGGATATACCAAACACAGCGCACCAGAGGTTGCTAACGCCACGCAGGCCACGCGGTCGCTGCCAATGTGACGGCTCCATTTGCCCGCAAGTACGCAGCCGGGCAAGCCCAACGCAATCACGGCAAAGCTTAGCCATGGCTGGGCGCCGTTGGCAGCGCCAAGACGTTCCAGCTCCCTAGCGACCAGAAACGGCACCAGCGCCCACAGCGCATACAGCTCCCAACAATGGCCGAAATAACCTAGCGCGGCGGCGCGAAAGCGCGGCTGTTTAAACGCGGCTAGCCCTGCCCAGGGGCGCCCGCTTTTGGCGGTGGCCGGGAGGTGCGGGCCAACACCCAGTTTGAAAATCATTAGCGCGGCGACCAGCGCCAACAATGAGGCCAGCAGCAGCGGCCACTGCCAGGGCAGGTGCAGCGTTAACCCGCGTAGCAGGTGCGGTGAGGCAATGCCCAAGGTCAGCATGCCCACCAGCCAACCCAGCGCTGCCCCGGCGTGGCGGGGGGTCCAGCTCACCACCAATTTCATGCCGAGCGGGTAGATGCCCGCCAGGCATAGGCCGGTCGCAAAGCGCGCCACGGCTGCCAGCGTGACGCTCTCTGCGACGCCGATAAAGGCGGCGTTGATCAGCGCGCCGAGCACGGCAGAAATCGCAAACAGGTGGCTGGCACGAATTCTGTCAGCAAGGCCGGTGGTGGCGATCAGCAGCGTGCCGCTAATAAACCCGGCCTGAACGGCGATAGTGAGCAGACCTAAATCGCTTTCGCTGAGGCCCACGGCCTCCTGAAGTGCTAAGCCAACGCCATTAACGCTAAACCACAGTGAGGTGCCAAACAGTTGGGCGATAACAATAACGGCTAAAGGGTAGCGCGTGAGCACGTTGACGTCTCCATGGATGCGAATAGCGCGGCAAGGCCCCGCTTATGGTAATCAACAATTTGCCGTTACGACGAATTTTTTGAAAATAGCATTGTCGGACCACAAGACCCGTCAGGATTTCGTCGGGCAGGAAATACAAATTTGTAAGTAATTGGAGTCTTTATGCACGTAGCTAAGCTTTTCGTTCCGGCAGTCGCAGCACTGGCATTCAGTGTCCCCGCCATGGCCCAGCAAATGGGTGGCGGCACCCCAAGCGTCGATGACCAAGTTAATCAACTCGACGAAATGGTGGATCTGGATGAAGGCCAGAAAGAAGAGATGAGCAACCTCTTGACCCAGATGCAAGATGAAATCAGTGGCAAGGAGCAGGAAGCCCAGCAACTTCAACAGCAACTCAGCGAGCAGGTTAAGCCCGATTACGATGAAGCTTCCATTCGTGCGGACGCGCAGCGTCTTGGTGACCTAACGGCCGAGATGACCGCTGATAGCGCCATCATACAGTCTCAGATCGAAGGTGTATTCACCCAGGAGCAGCGTGAACAACCGGATGAGGCCATAGCTCAGCAGCAGGAGCAAATGCAACAACAGATGCAGCAGATGCAGCAACAGGGCGGCTAAGGCGAAGACGCCTTGCAGGTAATCGAGAGCAGTGATGGAGAGCAGGTCAGGCTGACCGCCTGGCCGCACTGACCGCGATTGCCTAATGCTGTTGATGGCCCCGCCAAGTGCGGGGTCACGTCTTTATGGTATATGGTCTCCCCAGCCATTTACCCCAGCTTATGTGGCACGACCTCATGGCCCATTTCTTTATAGCGCTGCCAGCAGGCGCGTTTGGCGACCAGCACTTGTTGGTGCTGATTAATGATCTCGGCGATTCGCGCGTAGCGTTCTACACCTTCGGGAATATCGGGGTGTAGATTAAGCAGGGCGGTTTCTTCCGTGGGCACCGGCAGCTGCTGCCAGCCTAGCGTGATCGGTACGCTGGTGGCCATTTCGCTATCTTCCAGGGCGTGGGGTAAATAAGCATCCGGGCGAAAATTCCACAGCGCGCTATCGGCCTGCTCGGCGAGGGCTCTGTCTTCGCAGTGTAGATGCAGGCGGTAGCCTTTACGCCAGATGGTCTCGGCCAGTTTGCAGGCAAACTGCAAGCGCGCCTCCAAGGTCGTATCGGGCAGAATATAGAAATCAATACGTGCCATCGGCGGCTCCAGCGATTGCAGATAAATGTATTACTTACAAACAGCGCCGCCGCAAACGTGGCGGCGGCGTTGAACGGTGAAGCGTGGGTTTTAAACCCGCTTAAACCAGCTGGGTTAGCCAGCCGTACTTATCTTCACTGCGGCCGTACTGCAGGTCGAGCAGTTTGGTACGGATGCGCATGGCGATTTCATTGTTGCCGCCCGCGGTGAGCTTGATACGCTCGTTTTCAGTGACCAGTTCACCGACCGGCGTGATGACCGCGGCGGTACCGCAGGCAAACACTTCGGTGATCTCGCCGGACGCCGCGCCTTCGCGCCACTCGTCAATACTAATAGCGCGCTCTTCCGGCGTTAGACCTTCATCTTTGGCCAACGTGAGAATGGAGTTGCGCGTCACGCCTTCGAGAATGGTGTCGGTCAGGCGCGGGGTCACCAAACGGCCGTCTTTGAAGACGAAGAACAGGTTCATGCCGCCCAGCTCTTCCACCCACTTGTTTTCAGCGGCATCGAGAAACGCAACCTGACCACACTGATGAGCTTCGGCCTCTTTCTGCGCGGCTAATGAGGCCGCATAGTTACCGCCACATTTAGCAAAGCCGGTGCCGCCTGCGGCTGCACGCTTGTAGTTCGAGGAGAGCCAGATCGACACCGGGGCAATGCCGCCTTTGAAATAAGCTGCCGCCGGGGAGGCGATCACATAGTAGTCGACTTCCTGTGACGGACGTACGCCCAGGAAGGCTTCCGAGGCGATCATGAACGGACGCAGGTAGAGACTACATTCATCAGACGCGCTGGCAGGCGTAGGTACCCAAGCCTGATCCTGGGCGAGCAGCGCTTTCAGCGAGCCGATGAAATCCTCATCGGACAGTTCCGGCAGCGCTAATCGGCGGGCGCTGCGGCGGAAGCGCTCGGCGTTTTTCTCGGGGCGGAACGTCCAAATCGAGCCGTCAGCATGACGGTAGGCTTTGATGCCCTCAAAAATCTCCTGGCCGTAATGCAGCACTGAGGAGGCGGGATCGAGCGTTAATGGGCCGTAAGGGCGCACCTGATGGCCGTGCCAGTCGGCGTCCACAGTCCAACGAATATGGGCCATGTGGTCGGTAAAGTAGCGACCAAAACCGGGGTTTTTAAGGATATTTTCACGGATCTCATCGGCCGTCGGCTGGTTGGACGGCAGTATTTCAAAACGCGATTCTGACTGGTTATCTGAAGCTGTGGGCACGGCGTGTTGTCTCCGCTAGAGCCAGACCCCGAAGGGCAAAAGTAAGCAATGTGTGTAGTACAGCGTGTGCCCAAGGGCAGGGCGCACGCTTATGTGTTCAGGTTTAACGGTTGCCGCGCTGAAAGGCAACCGTTGAACGAGGGATCGTGATGCCGAGTGGTGATATTAGTCGTCGCTATTTTCTACCTGGGCATCGGTTTCACGGTCCAGCAGGTACTGGGTTAACAGCCCAACGGGGCGACCGGTGGCGCCTTTTTGCTTGCCTGAGTGCCAGGCGGTACCGGCGATATCCAGGTGTGCCCAGGGGAAATGATCGGCAAAGCGCGATAAAAAGCACGCGGCGGTAATCGTACCTGCGGGGCGGCCGCCAATGTTGGTCAGATCGGCAAAGTTGGAATCCAACTGGTCTTGGTATTCATCCCACAGCGGCAGGTGCCAGGCGCGATCCCATGCCCCTTCGCCTGCATCCAGTAGATCCAGCGCTAGGTCGTCGTCGTTGGAGAGCAGGCCGGTGGCGTGATGGCCCAGGCCGACAATTACTGCGCCGGTAAGAGTGGCGATATCGACCACGCTGGCGGGAGTAAAGCGCTCGGCGTAGGTCAGCGCGTCGCACAGTACCAGACGGCCTTCGGCGTCGGTATTGAGTACTTCGACGGTCAGCCCTTTTAGCGTTTTGATGATATCGCCGGGCTTGGTGGCGCGGCCGTCGGGCATGTTTTCGGCGGCGGCGACGATAAACACCAGATTGAGCTTCGGCTTGATATCCAACACTGCTTTGACGGTGCCGAATACGCTGGCAGCGCCGCACATGTCGAATTTCATTTCGTCCATGCCTTCGCCGGGCTTGAGCGAAATACCGCCGGTATCAAAGGTTATGCCTTTGCCGATCAGCACATGTGGGGCTTCATCGACGTTGTCGGCGCCTTGGTACTTCATAACGATCAGGCGTGTCGGTTCCTTACTGCCGCGCCCTACAGAAAGCAGCGAGCCTGCACCCAGGGCTTCCAGCGCTTCTTCATCAAGAATGTCGACCTCAAGGGCGCCCTTTGAATCGCGGCCCAGCTGCTCTGCCTGATCGGCTAAATAGCGAGGCGTGCAGATATTGGCAGGCAGGTTGCCCAAGGTGCGCGTGTAATTGATGCCCTGACCAATCGCGTTGCCTATTAAGGCGCCCTGCTTAACCTGCGAAACCGCGTCGGCATCGCTGATCATTAACGTCAGCTTGGCTAGGCTGAGGGCCGGGGCGGGCGATGATTTGAACTGATCAAAGCGATAAATGGCCCGCTCAGCCGCTTCCATCACCTTGCGCGCTTTCCAGGCCGGGTCGCGGTCGGCGAGTGGCACATCGCCGAATACCACGCTCGCTTCATCGATAGGCAGTTTGACTAACGCTGCCATGGCCGCATCCAGCGCCTTGATGAAGGCGGCTTCCTGGCATTTTTCGCGCTCACCCAAGCCCACTAGCAAGATGCGCTCAGCGCCCAGGCCCGGTGCAAAGGGCACCAATTGCACATTGCCCAGCGCGGCGTCAAAGTCACCGCGTTCCAGCAATTGGCCAATCAGGCGCTCGCTGGCGTCGTCCAGTTTGGCAACGGTGGGCAGAAGATCGCTACCTTTGAAAACCGGTACCAAAAGGCAGGCCGTTTCGGTTTTGGCCGGGTTCGCAGTCTGAACGGAAAATTCCATGACGGCTCCAACAAGACAAGCAGCGAGGGAATCGGGATAATGCCCCGTTGCTTTTGATTGTGAAAAGGGACTGAGAATAATTTGTTTAGTGTACCCAAGCCATTCGCTTATTGCATGGCATCCTGCACGACTAGCCGGAGAGCGCGTTGATTTTATTTCGATATCTAACTCGCGAAGTGTTACTCACCATGTCGGCGGTCGCTGGCATCCTGTTGCTGGTGATCATGGGCAGCCGCTTTATCCGCTACTTTTCGGACGCAGCGGAAGGCGATATTCCGGTCACCATGTTAGGCAGCCTCATGATGTTTCACCTGCCCGGCTTTATGGAACTGATTTTACCGCTGTCTTTTTTTCTGGGCATCCTGCTGGCCTATGGGCAGCTCTACATGAATAGCGAAATTACCGTGATGGTCGCCTGCGGGATGAGCCCTACGCGGCTGTTGAAAGTGACCCTGCTACCCGCCAGCGTGGTAGCGGTGTTGGTAGGCATCTGTAGCCTATGGCTGACCCCTTATGGCGCGCTGCAAACGGAAACTGCGCTGGAAGAGCAGCGTAGCCGCCTGGATGTTTCCGTGTTGGCGCCGGGGCGCTTTCAGGAGTTTGGGGGTGGTCGTACCGCGTATATAGGTGGCTTCTCCAGCGACGGAACGGAAATGCGAGACGTGCTGGTGCACGAACAGAACCAGCAGGGCGACGAAGGAACCCACGACTTCGTTACCCGCGCTGTCTCGGGCTATCAGGAAACCCGACTCGAAACGGGGAGCCGCTTTTTAGTGCTGGATGATGGTGAACGCTACGGGGTGACGCCAGGTGAGCAGAGCGCCGAGCGGCTCACGTTTGAGCGCTATACCCTGCGCCTGGGATTAAGTCGCGACCGGCAGGAGCTTGATTCTCTGGAGTACGCGACCACGCTTGAGCTATGGAATAATCCAAGTCCCCGTGCTCAGGCCCAGTGGCAGTGGCGTGCGGGCCTACCCTTAATGGTGTTTGTGCTGGCTTTGATGGCGCAGCCGCTTTCACGTGTCAATCCCCGCCAGGGGCGCTTCGGCAAACTACTGCCTGCGGTCTTTTTATATGTTGCGTATCTCAGCCTGCTGCTGGCGGTGGTCGATGCGATTGGCAGCGGTACTTGGTCCAGTATGCTGGGTGTGTGGCCGGTACACGGGCTGTTCTTGGGATTGGGCCTGCTAATGCTGTGGCGCTCGCAACGTAAGGGGATGCGCTAATGGTGCTTGACCGTCTCGATCGTTATATCGCCCGCAACGTGTTGGCGGCCATTGTCGTCGTTCAGTTTGTGCTGCTCGGTTTGGATATTACCATTGCCTATATTGATGACTTAGGCGATGTACAGGCAGGCTACACTGCTCTGGATGCGTTGCTGTACCTGCTAATGCGCATGCCCTGGCGTTTTTATCAGTATGCCCCCGTGGCGGTGTTGATTGGGGCGCTGATCGGTTTGGGCAGCATGGCGTCGAGCAATGAGCTCACCGTTATGCGTGCCGCTGGGCGCTCGCTGGCGCGCATTGTTTGGGGCGTGATGAAGCCGGTGCTAGTGGTGGTGGTCGTGGTGCTGCTGGTCGCCGAGTATGTTAGCCCGCGTACCGAGCAATACGCCGAAGCGTGGCGCTTGGAAAAACTCCAAGGCGAAGGCGCCATGCTGACCAGCCGCAGCGGCTGGCAGATCGAGGGTGATAGTGTCTACCGTTTTGGGGCGATCCGTGCGGATAACGTGGTGCTTGATTTAACCCGTTATCGCTTTGATGATCGCCAGCTAGTCGAAGCCACCTACGCACAGCGTGCCCGTTGGGAAGGCGATGCGTGGCGGTTGGAAAATGTGGCTACCACGCGCATTTTCGACGATCACACTGAGTCGGACCAGGCGGCCAGCATGGATTGGGACACTGCGTTTACCCCCACCCAACTGGAGCGATTGCTGCGCGATATTGAGAGCCAGGCACCCAGCGAGCTTTGGGCCTATGCCCAGTTCCTTGAGGAACAGAACCTGCAGAATGACCAGGCGCTGCTGTATTTTTGGCAGAAGATGCTGATGCCGCTCACCATGGGTTCGCTAGTGCTGATTGCAGCTTCCTTTGTGTTTGGCCCGTTGCGCACCGTGGCCGCAGGTACGCGCGTGTTTTACGGCGTGGTCACCGGGCTGAGCTTCAAGTATGTACAAGATCTGCTGGCGCCCGCCTCGACAATCTTTGGTTTTTCCCCCGTGTGGGCCGTGCTGGTGCCAACATTGGCGTGTGCCGGGGTAGGGATCTACTTTCTACGTCGCAACGGTTAGGCGTAGTTTGCTAAGCCAAAAAATTTCATCACCGCCAAGTGGCAAGCAAGAACTAATAAGAGAGAACTATGCGAATACGACGCTTTGCTCAGTTGGACAGCGTATGGCCAGCGGGTCTTGGACGCCGCCTGGGTGCCATGCTCTATGACGGCTTTCTGGTCACCGCGATCTGGATAGCCGTGACCGTCGCGCATATGGTTTTTTTCCGCTATGTGCTTGGTCAGCAGCCAGAAGAGATTGGCACTACGGCCGGTGATATCTGGAGCCTGCGTCTCTTGCTGCTGTTTTTTGTCACCCTGTTTTTCGTTTTCTCCTGGTCGCGTGGGGGAATGACCTTGGGCATGCAGGCGTGGCGGTTGCGGGTGCAAACACTGGATGGCTATTCGCTGAATTTGAGGCAATGCCTCATTCGCTGCGCAGTGGCGTGGCTCTCACTGCTGGCATTTGGTTTGGGCTACTTGTGGGTACTGTTCGATAAACAGCGGCGCAGCTGGCCAGATATTGCTTCCAACACGCAAACGGTGGTTTTGCCGAAAAAATAATGGCCATTTGCGATATGCCTTATGAAGGTAGAAAACATTGCTAAGCCAATAGGTTATCGTGCTTTTGTTATTCTTTAAGACGAATAGATACCAACAAGCAGTCATTTCTACTTGAAAAGACCTATGCGAATCATTTACATTCACCTCATGACTTTTATGAGGTGTCGCCATGTACGTTTGTGTGTGCAAGGGAGTAACCGACCATCAGATTCGCCAGCACGTTAGCGACGGAGCGCGCAGCTGGCGAGAAGTACGCGAGGCAACCGGCTGCGCAACGCAGTGCGGTAAGTGCGCGTGCTATGCTAAATCTATTACCCGCGACGCCGTACAAGAAGCACGCCAAGAAGCCGATATGGGCCTTGCCTACGCCGTGTGACGCGAATCACTATTGTTAGGGTTGCCTTTAGCAAATATATGATTTGCTTGAACTTTTAAATACCTTATCTATACTCTCAGGAAAGCTGGGAGTATAGCTATGTGCGCCTATACCTCTCTCCAAACGTAACTGCTTGATCGCGTTATTAAAGGCCAACTTAACCATTGGCATATACATTAGCATTACAGTAGAAAAGGTGACGTCATGAAAGGTGATACTAAAGTTCTTGAGCATCTCAATAAGGCGCTCGGCAACGAACTGGTTGCGATTAATCAGTACTTTTTACATGCCAAAATGTACAAGGATTGGGGTCTGAAAGCGCTGGCTAAGTGGGAATACGATGAATCCATCGAAGAGATGCAGCACGCTGACAAGATCATTGAGCGCATCCTGTTTCTAGAGGGCATCCCCAACCTGCAAGATCTTGGCAAGCTACACATCGGCGAAAACGTCAAAGAGATGCTCGAAAGCGATCTGAAAATCGAGCACGACGGCCGCAATGACTACATCGAAGCCATCACCTACTGCGAGAGCGTTAAAGATTACGTTACCCGCGATATGCTGCGTGACTTGCTCGCCGATGAAGAGGGTCATATTGACCACATCGAAACTGAGCTGAAGCTAATCGAACAGGTCGGTATTCAGAACTACCTGCAGCGCCAAATGCAGATGGCTGGCGAAGAGTGATCTCTCTAGCCAAGTCTGTTTGGTTGGCTTTTTAGTTCAGCTAAACGTGCAGAATAGAAAACGGGCAGCCACTTGGCTGCCCGTTTTCTATTGCTAGTATTTCCTCTCAATCACGCTATGAGCTGGTGGCTAGCGTATCGCCCGCCTTGCCTGTACCAAGCGCCTGTTCTGCAGGTTCATCAACCGCAAAGGTCGTGCGGCTCAAACGGCGTACACGCTTCATAAATAGCGCGATGCAGATAAGTGTACCCAGTGCCGCTACCACATAGCTCAAGTGCAGCGGTAGACCAAAACCGATAGGGGCATAGGCCAAGTAGGTAAAGGTAGCCATGGTCATAAAGGTGGCTGGGATTGATGTGATTAAGTGAGGTTTACGCGACAACACCAAGTACATGGTACCTACCCATAGCGCGATAACGGCGGTGGTTTGGTTCGCCCATGAGAAGTAACGCCACAGTAGCGTGAAGTCCATATGGGTTAATGCATAGGACACTACAAACAGCGGTAGAGCCACCATCACGCGCTTCATAATTGGCTTTTGGTCGATCTTGATGTAGTCAGCAATGATCATTCGTGCGCTGCGGAAAGCGGTATCGCCAGAGGTGATCGGCAACACAATAACGCCGAGTATGGCCAGGGTGCCGCCGACAGCGCCGAGCATGGTGGTAGACACCTCACTCACCACTGCAGCAGGGCCACCCGCCGCCAGCACATCGGCGAGTGACTGGTCGCCGTAGAACAGGCTCATCGCCGCCGCCGCCCAAATCATCGCAATGATGCCTTCGGTGATCATCATGCCGTAAAAGATTTTACGCCCATTGGTTTCATTTTCAGTCGTACGCGAAATAATCGGCGTTTGGGTGGCGTGGAAGCCGGAAAGTGCGCCGCAGGAGATGGTTAAAAACAGCAGCGGAAAAATGGGGGCTGCTTCAGGGTGCATGTTTTGAAAGGAGAGCTCGGGGATGGGCGCGCCCGTCACAATCAAGCCAATACCGATACCCGCCGCGCTGAACAGTAGTAGCGCACCGAAATAGGGATAGATACGGCCGATGACTTTATCAATCGGCAGCAGGGTGGCGATCAGGTAGTAAATAAAGATAGCGACAATGATGAGCGTTAACGACAGCGACGTCATATTGGCCAGCAGCGCTGCGGGTGAAGTCACGAAGACCGTACCCACCAGAAGCAGCAGCAGAATTGCGAAGCCATTCACCACGTGCTTCATTGCTTTGCCGAGAAACTTGCCCGCTAACTGCGGCAGGTGGGCGCCGTGGTTGCGAATCGAGATCATGCCGGTCAGGTAATCGTGCACCGCACCAGCAAAAATGCAGCCGACCACAATCCAAATAAACGCCACTGGACCATACAGTGCCCCTAGAATGGGGCCGAAAATGGGGCCGACACCGGCAATATTGAGTAACTGAATAAGCGAGTTACGCGTGGTGTTCATCGGCACGTAGTCGATGTTGTCGCGCATGGTGAATGCTGGCGTACGTCGTTTGCGGTCAGTCACAAACACGCGCTCAACGAACTTCCCATAGGTAAAGTAGCCCGCAATCAGCAGCAGGATCGATACAATAAAGGTGATCATCGAAGGTACCTAGAGCAGTGAAGGGGATTAGCCAAGAGTGGCGAGTGTGCCAGTAACACAAAAGTAGGCACTTTTTTAGCCGGATCGAATGTACAGATAAGGGCTGATCAGCACAGCTAGACTTTAGTTGGTAATCAATCAATAAAAACGGGCAACCCATCGGCCGCCCGTTTTACTGCTCTACGTGAGTGCTGGTATTAAGATTCCACGACACCACAGGCCATACGAGTGCCGCCACCACCAAGATGAGGCTCATCCTCGTAGGTATCACCACCTTCATGAATCATGATACTGCGGCCAGGCATATCTTCCATGCTTAAGCGTGGAGCAAGAACAGGCAGATTCGCTTCACCATCTTCATTCACTGTTAACACCGGTAGATCACCCAAGTGGCCTTCACCATAAGGTCCCTGGTGGGTGCCGGTTTCCTCAGGATCATAGTGGCCACCTGCTGCCTGGGCGGCAGTCATCTCGCCATCGTCATTCTCGGCTGGGTCGCAGCTGGCGTTCTGGTGAACGTGAAAGCCGTAAACGCCGGGCTCAAGATCCGACAGCGAGGGTGTCAGCAATAAACCGTGATCCGTATGCTCAAGTGATACGGTGCCAATAGACTCTTCACTTCCTTCGGTGCTGACTTTATGCATCTCCACATCAAGGGTTTCATTGGCCTGGGCCGCCGATGTGGCGAGCAGTAATGAGGCAGCAATAGCAGTAAGTGGTGTTGAATAGCGCATAGAGTTTTCTCCTTCCGAATCCATGGAAACGCTGTAGCAGCGTTGCTTATTTAAGGTAGCTGCCGAGCAGGTACTTCGCCACCCGGCTACTCATAAGCAGCTGTTATGTGATGTAAAAGCACTCTTTTTAAATTCAATCTTTTAAGCTTAATAAAGTAGCCGCGAGTGCTTGAGTACGTGGTACCAGCGTATCCAGTAAGCAGTACTCTTCATCAGTGTGCATTTTGGCGCCGACCGGGCCAAGTCCACACAGAGTGGGAATGCCCAAGCTGGCCGTCCAGCCAGCATCAGAACAGCCGCCGGTGAATTCACCGTCAACTTCAAAACCAACGTTTTTAGCCTGGGAGTGGTAGAGAGCAAACAGTTTGCTGCTCATACACTCTTCGAGAGGATAGAACTCCGATGTCTGTTCGATGGTTGCCTGGGTGTCGGGAATATCGGGTTCGGCAATAATGGTTTCAATGGCTTTATACAGCTGGTCACGCTGTGCTGTCGTTACAAAGCGAATATCCAACTGAGCAGACGCGAAAGGCGCGACAGTGTTGCGTGAAACCCCACCGGTGATGGTGCCCACATTGGTGGTGATCCCTGCCTCATAATCGGTCAACGCATGCAGCTTGATGATCTTGCGGGCGAGTGTTTCGATTGCGCTGGCGCCATCGGCATGGCTAACGCCGGAGTGGGCGGCTTTACCGGTAACGTTGATCAAAAAACCAGCACCTCCTTTTCGGCCAGTGACCACATTGCCGCTGACGCGCCCAGGCTCGACGTTCAAGACGGCGCGAGCCCCTTGGGCAGCGGCTTCAATGAAGGCTCGGCCATTCGGCGAGCCAATCTCCTCATCGGCGGTAAACAGGGCGCGAACGGGTAGGGGGCAGTCGGGCAAACGGCTTAACGCACGCAGAACAAAGCAGTTCATCACCAAACCGCTTTTCATATCGGCTACGCCTGGACCAAAGCCTAGATTCTCTTTTTGCGTATAGCCTCGACTCTTCACTGTGCCGGTAGGAAAAACCGTATCCCTGTGGCCCATGAGTAGCGCATGGCCTTGGTCTGCTTCCCCCAGCTGTGCTTCTAAAATATCGCCTGAGTCTGGGCGTGGGTGTCGTATGACCGTGATTCCATCCTGCTCAAGCCACTGGGTAATCAGGTCGGCAACCGCATCTGTGCCCGCTTTGTCGTAGCTGTTGGAGTCGATATTAACCAGGGCCTCCAAGCAAGCAATCATCGCCTGCTGCTGCCCCTCTAGCCAATGACACGCTTGTTGTATTAGTGGGTCTTGCATGCAGCGCGCTCCTTATGAATCTCTGCACCTTGGGCAGTCAAATCCCAGAATAGCCCCGCCATTAATATAAGCGCTTCTGAGGCAATGCTACCCAACAAGTGTTCATCGGGGGCGTGTTGCGAACATGAGGGATAGGAGTGGGGGATCCATAGTGTGGGTAAGCCCAGTGTCTCGGCAAATACATCATTGGGTAATGATCCGCCTAAGTTAGGTAACAGCGTTGGCGTTTTATTCGTCGTCAGTTGTATTGAGGTTAACGCCCAGCCCACCCAAGGATCCTCAGGATCCAGCCGCGTAGCATTCATCTGAGACATGCGCGCCGCGCTCACCTCAATATCGCTAAAGCCGTGTTGATCCAGGTGGCGGCGCAAATGAGCAAGAAAATTATCCTGATCGCTGCCTACGACATAGCGCAGTTGGCAGTGGGCGTAGGCGTGGGGCGGAATCGCATTGGCCGGAGCGTCCGGGTTTCCAGCCTTCATGGCGAGCACTTCTAAGGTATTCCAGCCGAATAACCGTTCAGCGGGGGAGAGTCCTGGCTCACCCCAGTCCGTATCAATCGTCGGTGCATTGTCACCGACGCCCACCTCGAGTGAGGCCAGGGCGTTGCGAACGGCGTCAGGAATAGGTTCCGGGCGTAAGCCCTGTATCTGAATCACGCCGTTGGCATCCACCAGCGTGGCCAGCGCATTAGTTAACCGTACAGCCGGGTTTTTTAAAACGCCGCCCCAGTTACCTGAATGGTGGGCCCCTTCCCGGGCCTGCAGTTTAAGGTCAAAATTGAATGAACCTCGTGAGCCTAAAAACAGGGTGGGCGAGTCAGCGTTCAAACGGGGGCCATCTGACCCAATGAACACGTCGGCCGCTAAACGCTCGCGATAGCGATGGCAGACCTCTTTTAGCCCCGGTGATCCGGTCTCTTCGCCCATCTCCAACACCAGTTTAACGTTATAACCCAGGCGCCCGTTGCTGGCTTTCAACACACAGCCCAGTGCGGCTAGGTTAATCGTGTGCTGGCCTTTGTTGTCAGCGGTGCCACGCCCATACCAGCGGTCCCCCCGCTGGGTAATTTGCCAAGGTGACAGCCCGTCGGCCCACTGGTCGTCATAGCCGCGTATCACATCGCCATGGCCATAGGTTAATACACTGAACGTAGCCTCAGGCTCAAGGCGTTCAGCGAGCAGAAAAGGCCCAAATCCTGTCACGGGATTATCGACAATTTCCCACGTGAAACCGAGCTGCTCGATATCTGGGATAATCTGTTCGGTAAGGTAGCGGTGAAGCTCTTCCTGCCTATTCGATTCCTGACTTTCGCTACGGATGGCAATGCGCGGCGCAAGCTGCTGATAAAATTCACCGCTATCAAAGTAAGATTTGGCATTGTCTAAGGCGTGTTGGCGCGACATAAGCATTCCTTTTTAACGTTAAATGTATTTAGGCAAGATGGCAGGCGACACGCGCCTGGTTGCTGTGTCCAGAAGCCTGATTGGGAGCATGAGTAATAGCGCTTAGCTTTGGTGTCTGCTCTGAGCATTGCGGTTGAGCGATTGGGCAGCGTGGGTGAAAAGCGCAGCCTGAGGGTGGCTGGGTGGGGTCGGGCTGGCCTGCCCCCAGGCCAATGTCGGGCACGCCTAAACCTGGCTCCGGCGTCAACGCGGAAGCGAGTAGCGCTTGGGTATAAGGGTGGCGCGGGGCTGAGAAGATTTGTTCACGCGTACCCTCTTCGACAATCTGGCCCAGGTACATTACCGCCAAGCGGTCTGCTAGATGCTCAACCACGGCGAGGTCGTGGCTAATAAATAGGTAGGTAAGGCCAAACTCATCTTTCAGGTCGAGCAGCAGGTTGAGAATCTGGGCTTGAACCGACACATCCAACGCGGAAGTGGGTTCATCACAAATCACCAGGTCAGGGCGCATAATCAGCGCTCGGGCAATCGCTACCCTCTGGCGCTGACCGCCTGACATCTGTCCTGGGTATTGCTGGGCAGCTCGCTTGGGCAGGCCGACCAACTCCAGCATCTTTTCAACGTTAGCCGTTTGCTCTTTGGGGGTGCCGATGGCATGAATGCGGAGTGGCAAGCCAACGATCTGGGCAATCCGCTGGCGTGGATTGAGCGATGAGTAGGGATCTTGAAAAATCGGCTGAATATGACGAGCTAATGCTTTTTGGTCAGCATTAACAATCGCTTTGCCGTTGATTAATACATCGCCGCCGCTTGGTTTCGTGAGACCCAGCAGCATTTTGGCTAAAGTGCTCTTACCGCAGCCCGACTCACCCACCAGCCCCATCACTTGACCGCGGGGAACGCGCAGCGATACCTCATTGACTGCCTTTAAGGTTCGGCTTTTGTGCAGCATGCCGCCACCTAGTTTGAACGTTTTGGACAGCGCGCAGAGTTCGAGGGCAAGTGGATCCATACTGTTTGCAGGAGAGGCGTTGCTTGTCATGATGTTATCTCCTGAGTATTTAGCAGCTCTGGGCGGGCTTGCTGATGAGCAAAGTGACAGCGTGAATAGTGCTCGCTTGTGACAGCATGTAAGGGCGGCGTGGTAGTGCACAGCTCATCCGCTTGGTCGCAGCGATTGCAAAAGGCGCAGCCCTCGACCTTGCCTACCAGGCTGGGCACCACCCCTGGAATCGCCTGTAAACGACTGCCTGGCAATGTCTTGCCGGGCGTCGGGATACAGCGCAATAATCCTTGGGTGTAGGGGTGGTTAGGGGCCTTGAAGAGCGCCTGGGCAGAGGCGGTTTCAATCACCTCACCGGCATACATCACGGCGACTCGGTCCGCGATGCGTGCAACAACGCCCAGGTCGTGGGTGATGAAAATAACCGCCGTGCCGAACTCCTGTTGAAGATCGCGCAGCAGGTGGAGAATTTGCGCTTGAATGGTGACGTCTAGGGCCGTGGTGGGCTCATCGGCAATGATCAGATCGGGTTCACACATTAACGCCATGGCAATCATTACCCGTTGGCGCAGCCCGCCCGAAAGCTGATGAGGGTACTGGCGCATGCGCTCTTCCGCCGCGCTGATACCTACCCGCTCAAGTAAGTAGAGGGCGCGGTCATGGGCCGCTTTACGTGATACCCGCTGGTGACGGCGCAAGGCTTCACAAAGCTGATTGCCCAGAGTGTAGGCAGGGTTGAGCGCGGTCATGGGCTCTTGGAAAATCATCGCCATACGCGCGCCGCGTAAATTGCTGCGCTCGCGTTCGGGCACCGTGAGCAGGTCAACGCCGTCAAAGTTGAGACAGTCGGCGTTTATCTGCGCTTTGCGCGGCAGCAGGCCCATTAATGCCAGCGACGTCATGGATTTGCCACAGCCCGATTCACCCACCAGACAGAGCATTTCACCGCGTTCAACGTGAAAGTCGATACCCCGCACGGCGTGGAGCGTGCCTTTTGCTATCGGCAAGTCGACGCGCAGCTGTTTTACAGTGAGTAGCGGTGAGGCTGGCGCTGTTGAACGCTCAACTGAGGATAGATTACTCATTGCGGCCTCCCGGTGCGCTGAGATCGCGCAGTCCATCGCCTAGTAAGTTAATCGCCAGCACCAGAATAAATAGCGCGCTGCCAGGGATCGTAATTACCCAGGGCTGAAAGAACATATAGGCTTTGCCTTCGGCGATCATCAGCCCCCAAGAGGGGGAAGGAGGCTGCACGCCCATGCCCAGAAACGACAGCGTTGCTTCAAGTAAAATAGCGTTGGCGACTTCGAGGGTAGCCACCACGATGAGAGCGCCGGCGATATTGGGCAGCACTTCGCGCAGTAGAATATAGGGCAGCGAACAGCCCAGCGCCTGGGCAGCCTGAACATACTCGGCATCGCGCAATTGCTGAGTAGCCGAGCGGGCAACGACCGCAAAGCGATCCCATAGCAGCAGCCCCAGCAGTAGCGTGACGGTCAGCATCGAGCCGCCGATCAGCGAGGCCATGGCAAGTGCTACCAATACCACGGGCATGGCCAGGCGAGTGGTCAGTAGATAGCTCACCACGGCATCAACGCGACCGCCAAAGTAGCCTGCCAACACGCCTAACGTCGTACCAATCAGGCCTGAAATCAGTGCAACCACTATGCCGATAAAGAGTGAAATGCGGGTGCCATAAATCAGGCGGCTCAGGTAGTCACGACCAAGACGGTCGGTGCCTAACGGGTGTGTCCAACTACCAGTATCGTGCCAGAAAGGCGGCACCATGCGGTTAGCGGTGTTCTGTAAATAGGGATCATGGGGGGCTAGCCACGGTGCCAGAAGCGCGATAATACCTAGTAACGTAATGATCAATAAGCCGATGGCTAAGCTGCGGTTGTTAAGTGTGCTGCGCAGTAAACGCGATTGCCAACTGCCGACTAAGTATTGCTCTGCCGCCACCGGTGGGGAAAGGGTGTGTGCCATGGTGTTCTCCGTTAGCGCGCGCGCAAGCGCGGATCGAGTACTGCGTTGAGAATGTCGGCAAGCAGCGTCAGCACGATATAAAACAGCGCAATGATCAACACGATGGCCTGAACCACCGGATAGTCATTGCGTGAAATCGCGTTCCAGGCCAGTTGACCTAGCCCGCGCAGCGAAAAGACGGTCTCTATGACTACCGAACCGCCGAGCATAAATCCCAGCTCTACGGCGGCTAGCGCCACCACCGGAATCACTGCATTGCGTAGTGCATGTTTGAAAATCACCGACCCAGTGCGCAGCCCTTTGGCCCGGGCGGTGCGAATGTAGTCAGCCTCTAATACTTCCAGCATGCCGCTACGGGTTAGCCGCATCATTGCAGGGGTGGCGTAATAGCCCAGCGCTACGGCGGGCAGTACAAAGCCTTGCCAGCTATCGCTTCCAGCGGCGGGAAACCACTGCAGCTTGACGGCAAACAGGATGATCAGCGTTAGGCCAAACCAGAAGTTGGGCATTGCCTGGCCGGTGACTGCAATCGCCATAGCCATACGGTCTATCCAGCTGCCGCGTTTGAGGGCGGCGACTACGCCGAGGGGAATTGACACGCCCAGCGCAATCGCCAACGCCAATACACCTAGGGTCATCGTTACCGGTAGCCGCTCAACGACGAGATCGATGACTTCGCTCTGGTAATAGTAAGAGCGCCCAAAGTCGAGCTGCACCGCCCCCCATAGCCACGTCGTAAATTGCTGAATGACTGGCCGATCCAGGCCGTATTCAACGCGAATTTGCTCAACCTGTTCTGCGGTGGCCTCGGGGCCACCAATGGAGAGCGCTAAGTCACCCGAGAGCTGGAGCAGACTAAAACACAGCACCGAAATGGTGAGCGCGACGCTAAGCGCTATTAACGTGCGCTTGAAAACAAATGCCCACATAAAGCATCACTCCCTCGCTGTGGAAAGCGAGCCGTGGTGAGTGCCACGGCTGCCGTTTGGTCGATCAGACGCTGTTACTTCCAGCTCGCCTCATAGAAGCGGGGGAGTTCATCCGGGTAAGCGGTGAAGTCGAGATCAGCGGTGTGGGCGTAATAGGTGGAGTAGGAGAATAGCGGCGCCCAGTACGCTTGCTCGGAGATGCGGGCGAGCGCTTTCTGGTAGTGCTCTAAACGCACATCAGGATCTACCGAGCTATCGGCGACTTGTAGCCACTCCTGCACCTGGGTGTCCTGCCAGAGGTCGTCAATGCCGCCTGTGAAATAGACGCTAACGAACGCCGAGACATCGTTAATAGAGAAGGAGCCCCAGGCTTTGAACGACATATCGGTTTGTTCATTACGCTGAAGTTCCAAAAGCGCGGGGGAGGTCATAAAACGCAGGTCGGCATTAATACCTACGGCACGAAGATCGCCAATCATCGCTTCGGCGTAATCGCGCTCCCGGTAAGCATGAAGGTCAATATCAAAGCCGTCGGGGTAGCCTGCCTCGGCGAGCAGCTCGCGGGCTTTTTCAGGGTCATACTCATACTCGATAACGTCTTGTGTTTCACAGCCGAACTGGGTGGGAAAGCAGGGGGCGTAGAGGGGTTGGCTACCACCACGAACCAAATCGTTGGCGAGGCCTTCTCGATTCATCGCATGATTGATAGCTTGTCGCACGCGAAGGTCATTTAGCGGTGAATCCTCCCGTGTTGCGGCATCCAGCCCAATATAACCCACTCGCATGGTTTCGCCGCCTAGCACGCTAAGCTGCGGCATGCCGCCCAGCGATTCTGCCTGATCCGACGGTACGCGCCAGATCCAGTCGACTTGCCCCGACATTAATTGCGCCATACGTGAGTCCGCATCGGCAATGGCCTTGAACTCGATATTACCGATCTCGGGTTGGCCAATGGGACTGTCTTCGAAGTAGTCATCAAAGCGCGTCATGCTGACGCCATCGCCGGGTCGAACGTTGGTAATCCGATAGGGCCCGGTGCCTACAGGCTCACGGCTAAAGCCCTCAATACCGACTTCCTGGAAGTACTCATCGGGATAAATAGGCATCGGGCCGGAAAGATACTCAAGGGCGGCTGGAAAAGGTTCTTTGAGATGAATGCGCACCTGATAGTCATCCAGTTTCTCAACGCTTTCAATCCAATCAACATTTTGGCGTGTCACTACACGTGACTCTGGTGATACCGCATAGTTAAAGGTGAAAACGACATCGTCAGCATCGAAGGCCTCTCCATTGTGAAAGTTTACGCCTTCACGAAGTACAAGATCTAAGGTCGAGTCATCGGCCCACTCCCACTCTGTCGCCAAGCGTGGCTCGTACTCATTAGTTTGGGGGTTACGGTAAATCAGTGTGTCCCAAGCTAGGTGGGCAAGGATCACCCCTTCACGCAGGTTGTTGTGGTAGGGGCTAACATTCTCAGGCTCGCTGTCAGATGCATAAACCAGTGTATCGTTGGCCTTACCTGCTAATGCAGGTGTCGCGACGCTGAGTAAAGCAAGTGACGTAACGCAATAAAGAGTTCTAGGTGTTTGCATGCCATACCTCGTTTTTTAATAAGGGAAGGTTATGAGCGTTTGGCGTACTGGCGTGGCTTCTTGTTTTTTTAGATGAGCCGCCGCCTTGAATTAAAACTAAGCTATTAGTCAGTCATGCCGCCAGTGCAATCTTTAGAATTTAACCTTGCCGTTTTGGCAATGCTTATGACGAAGGGAGGCATTATGAATCCACGGGTGCTACAAGAAACCGCGTTACGCTATTTTTTAGAAGTGGTTCGCTGCGGCTCCATCAGTGAAGCTTCCAGTAAGCTAAATGTGGCGCCCTCGGCGATCAGTCGACAGATTGCCCGGCTGGAAAGTGAGTTGGACACGTTGCTGTTTGAACGCCGAGCACGTGGCATGGTGCCGAGTGCTGCAGGCGAGCTGTTGGCAGTACATGCTCGCCACATGCAACTGGAAGCCGACCGAATTGGCAGTGAAATCCTGGCGCTGCGGGGCTTACAGCGTGGCAAGGTGCGCCTCGCCAGTTCAGAAGGGTTTGCCGTGGACTTTTTGCCTGCAGCCATCGCGGCTTTTCGAAAGCGCTACAGCGGTATTCATTTTCACTTGATGGTGGGCTCACCTGCACAGGCGACCCGTCATGTCAGGGAAGGCGATGCGGACATCGGCATTACCTTCAGCCTAAAACCCGAAGCAGATATTACTGTTTCCCTGAGACAACCAGCGCCGATTATGGCGCTGGTTTCTCCTGACCATGAGCTAGCCGCAAAAAAACATATAACGTTAGCTCAACTGCAGCGCTATCCGCTGGCGCTACCCTCGCCAGAAACGACCCTGCGCCAGCTGTTTGATATCTGCTGTAGCCGTCAAAACCTGGCGTTTGAATCCATTTTTAGCAGCGACTACACCGAGGCATTGATTAACTTTGCCATGCTAGGGGGAGGGGTCGCATTGGCGGGGGAGATCTCGGTACGTTACCGTATTCAACAACATCGCTTAGTGGCGATTCCTATTCGAGATCAGGGCATGGACTCCCGCTTTATCGAAGTCCAGACCCTGGCCAAACGCACACTACCGAGTGCCACACAGGCCTTCCTAGCGTTTATTAAAGAGCACATTCCACCTGGGAAGTTGCCTCTTCTGCCAAATTCACAAACGTTGACTGATGTTCGGGTGCTTCCGGAGTAAGAAATGGGCAGTGATGCCGTATTGCGCGGATGACATCGGCTCGTCAAGCCGCGACAATAGCCGCCTATTTTTATACTGATATGTTAGTCACCAGCTGTTACCAGGGAGCGTTATGACGCCACTCAACATCCTCTATCAGGATGAGTATCTCGTTGCAGTGCATAAGCCGTCAGGCCTGTTAGTGCACCGCTCGACGTTAGCGCGTGGCGAAACTGAATTTCTGCTCCAGCGGCTTCGCGACCAGCTCGGTAAGCGGGTGTATCCCGTTCACCGGTTGGATCGACCGACGTCAGGGGTGATCGTTTTTGCGCTCTCTCCAACGGTGGCTGGCCTGCTCAGCGAAGCCTTTAGCGAGCGTCAGGTAGAAAAGCGCTACCTAGCGGTGGTGCGAGGTAAAGCACCAGAGAGCGAACGTTTGGATTACCCACTGCGGGAGGAGGACGGCACGCGCCCCAAGGCGGAAATGCCCGCCATGCCTGCGATGACCGATATTCGTCGTCTGGATAGCGCTGAATTGCCGGTACAGGTCGACCGTTACCCTGTGGCGCGTTACTCCCTGGTAGAGGCTCGGCCATTGACTGGTCGGCGCCACCAAATTCGTCGTCATCTTTCACGGCGTGGCTATCCGATTATCGGCGATGCCAAGCACGGCAAAAGTGTTCACAACCGCTTTTTTGCCGAGCAGATGGGGGCGCCACGCTTACTATTGGCGGCGACCTACTTGGCCTTTGACCATCCACTGTTGGCTAAGCGTGTACAATTAAGCTGCGCCTTGGACGACACGATGACCGCGCTGTTTAATCACCTTGGCTGGGCAGGGCATTTGCCGCTGGATAGCGTACGAACGCCGCCCATTGCCACGGTTTCTGCCCTGCAAGCACTGTGAGCCTGTCGTTATGTCATTGAATGAGTTCATTATTTCGCCTGCTTCAGCGTCGAGCGACGATGCTTCTAGCGACTATTCTTCTAGCGACTATGATTTCCGCTTTGGCGGTATTCGACGCCTTTACGGCCAGCGGGCTGCGGAGGCGTTTCGCCATGCCCATGTGGTCGTGGTCGGGGTAGGCGGCGTGGGTAGCTGGACGGTAGAGGCGCTGGCCCGATCGGGCATTGGCAAGCTCACACTGATTGATCTGGACGATGTGTGTGTCTCCAACGTCAACCGCCAGCTCCACGCGCTGGATGGCACCATCGGCCAGCCCAAAGTGGATGTGCTGGCCGAGCGCTGCCGCCTGATTGCTCCCGAGATCGAGATCGTGGCGGACACCGCCTTCGTCACGCCCACCAACTTGGCCGAGCGCATTCCCGAGGATGCCGACCATGTGGTAGATGCCATCGACAGTGTGATCGCCAAAGCGGCGCTAATCGCCTGGTGCAAGCGGCGCAAAATCCCGATTACCGTCACCGGCGCGGCGGGCGGGCAAACCGACCCCACGCGCATTCAAGTGGCGGACTTGACCCGCACCGAGCACGACCCGCTGCTCTCCAAAGTGCGCTCGCGGCTGCGTCGCGATTACGGCTTCTCCCGCAACCCCAAGCGGCGTTTCTCGGTGGAGTGCGTCTACTCCGATGAGCAGTTGATCTACCCCAGTGCCGACGGCGAAGTGTGCCTGCAAAAGCCCGGCAGCGGCGACGCCACAAGGCTGGACTGCGCCTCCGGCTTTGGCGCCGCGACGTTTCTGACCGGCACTTTTGGCTTTGTTGCCGCCTCCAAAGTGCTGGAGCGCCTCGCCAAGAAAGCGAATCAGCCCGCCGCCACTCAGGCCATCCAAGAGGAAAGCGAATGACCACTCCCGTTCCCGGTATTTACCGCCACTATAAAGGCAGCCTTTACGAAGTAATGGGCACCGCCCAGCACAGCGAAAGCGAAGAACCGCTGGTAGTCTACCGCGCGCTATATGGCGACTACGGTCTTTGGGTGCGCCCGCTGGCGATGTTCATGGAGAGCGTGACGAAAGAAGGCAACACCCAGCCGCGCTTTGCGTTGGAGAAAACGTTCTAGCCCGTATTGATTGCTCCATCGTCGCTCTTATTGTCGCCGCCCCCTGTTAGCAGGGAGGCGGCGTTTTTGTGGTTGTTATTGCTTATATTCCATAATCAGCTATCTTTATAACAATTGTTGGCGCTTTGGCGTCAGGCAACCCTACTCAAGTAGCCGGGAGATAAGCATGCAGACCTTTGCCCTTTCTCAAAGCACAGGCACAGGCGCACCTGATGTGGCGGGCTTTTTTGATCCACGCACCTTTAGCATCCAATACATCGTCAGCGACCCTGCCACCAAGCAGTGCGCGATTATTGATCCGGTGCTGGATTTCGACGAAAAGTCTGGCGCAACGGCCACCTTTTGCGCTGATGCAATGTTGAAATATATCGAGGAAAAGGGGCTGACAGTGGCGTGGATTCTGGATACGCACCCCCACGCGGACCACTTTTCAGCAGCCCAGTACCTAAAAGAGAAAACCGGCGCACCGACGGCGATTGGCCAGTACGTCACCCAAGTGCAGGCCCTGTGGAAGGAGATTTATCACTGGCCGGAGATGCCCACCGATGGTCGCCAGTGGGACACGCTGTTTGTCGAGGGCGATACGTTTGCTATTGGTGAACTCAGCGCCCGCGTGCTGCACTCGCCTGGCCATACGCTGGCCTCCATCACCTACGTCATCGGTGATGCCGCCTTTGTGCATGACACCCTTTTTCAGCCTGATTTTGGGACGGCGCGAGCCGATTTTCCCGGTGGGGATGCCAAGTCCTTATGGAACTCCATCCAGCAGATTCTCGCACTACCGGGCAATACGCGGCTGTTCACCGGCCACGACTATATGCCCGACGACCGTGAACCGCAGTGGGAGAGCCGCGTCGATGAGCAGCGAGCCAACAACCCGCACTTGGTAGGCAAAAGCGAGGAGGAGTACATCGCTCTGCGCCACAAGCGGGATAGCGAGCTGCCCATGCCCAAGTTGATTTTGCACGCGCTGCAGGTGAATACCCGCGGTGGTCGCCTGCCGGAGCCAGAAGCCAACGGCAAGCGCTATCTGAAAATCCCCCTGGATGCGCTGGAAGGTGCGGCCTGGGATTGATGTTATCCAAACCAATATGAGGTGTGGTCATGCAAACGAAGCCATTAGAGCCAGACGTTGAGATCACCTCAGCGCTGACGGTGGATGAGTTGGAGGAGGTAAAAGCCCGTGGTTTTCACGCGGTGGTGTGTAACCGCATCGAAGGTGAGAGCGAGGACTTTCCCGACGAGGCGCGCTATCGCGAAAAAGCCGAGCAGCTTGGCCTTGCCTGGGTGCATATCCCCGTGAAGCCAGGCGAGTACAGCGAAGCTGACATTCGCGCCTTTGCTGAGGCGCTTCAAGAGCTGCCGCGCCCTCTATTGGCGTTTTGCCGCTCAGGTAAGCGGGCCACGCACCTGTGGGCCTACGCGAAGCGTCAGCACGAGCAGTGCGATTTGGCGGAGCTGTTTACGGCGGCCCATGCGGCAGGGGTTGACTTGGAAGATCAGCGCCAAGGTCTTGAACGGAGCGCCCAATAAAAATCGAAGATGAGTAAAACCCTAGTACGAAGGCCCTGTATCAGCAGATACCTATTATGAGACTGCATCATGATCATTGAGCGCTGGGTGCCGCTAATCGGCTGGTTGCGAACCTATCACCGGGGCTTGCTCACGCGGGATGTACTTGCCGCGGTGATCGTCACGCTGATGCTGGTGCCGCAAGCGCTGGCCTACGCCATGCTGGCAGGGTTACCGCCGGAAATGGGGCTCTATGCCAGCATGCTGCCGCTGGTGCTGTATGCCATCTTTGGCACCAGCGCGAGTTTAGCGGTAGGACCGGTGGCGGTGGCAGCACTGATGACGGCCTCGGCGCTGAGCAGCTTTGCCGCGCCGGGCAGCCCGGAATATATCGGTGCGGCGCTGGTGCTGGCCGCGCTCTCTGGGCTGATGCTTATCGCGATGGGCGTGCTTCGGCTGGGCTTTTTAGTCAACTTCCTCAGCCATCCGGTGATTTCCGGGTTTGTTACCGCTTCGGGAATTTTGATCGGGATTAGCCAGTTGAAGCACATTTTGGGTGTCGAAGCATCCGGCCATAACGTGGTGGAACTGCTGAGAGCGCTATTGGGACAGTGGCAGCAGGTGAATGTCATAACGCTGCTGATTGGCCTTGGCGTTTGGGTGTATCTATGGGTGTGTCGCAAGCGCTTGAATGGTTGGCTGACCAAGCTGGGAATGCCTGCCAGCTGGGCAGGGTTAATGGTGAAAGCCGCGCCTATTTCGGCCGTGGTAGTGACCACCCTGTTGGCCTGGGGCCTCCAACTGGAGCAGCGCGGGGTCGATGTGGTGGGCTTTGTGCCCAGTGGCCTGCCTGCCATTACGCTACCGAGTCTGGATCAATCGCTGTGGCTCGATCTGCTCCCGGCGGCGCTGCTGATCAGCTTGGTAGGGTTTGTAGAGTCGGTGTCCGTGGCGCAGACCCTGGCCGCCAAGCGCCGTCAGCGTATCGACCCCAACCAAGAGCTGATTGCGCTCGGCATGGCGAATCTTGGCGCTGGCGTTAGCGGCGGCTCGCCGGTATCGGGCGGTTTCTCGCGCTCGGTGGTCAATTTTGAAGCCGGGGCGTCAACGCCGCTGGCGGGGGCTTTTACCGCGCTCGGGATTGTGTTGGCGACGCTGCTACTCACTGACTTACTGGCCTTTTTACCCACCGCCACGCTGGCCGCCACGATTATCGTGGCCGTGGGGACGTTGATTGATTTGCCTGCGGTAAAGCGGACCTGGCAATACTCCCGCAGCGATGGCGTCGCGATGATC
Organism: Vreelandella arctica; assembly: GCF_037070215.1. Lineage (NCBI taxonomy): Bacteria > Pseudomonadati > Pseudomonadota > Gammaproteobacteria > Oceanospirillales > Halomonadaceae > Vreelandella > Vreelandella arctica. The sequence goes on from NZ_JBANSN010000003.1 coordinate 182,973, forward strand.
GCTACCCTGTTGCTGACGCTTCTGCACAGCGTGGAAGTGGGTATTATCAGCGGGGTGGTGCTCTCGCTGGGGCTACACCTTTACCGCACCAGCCAGCCCCATAGTGCGGTGGTAGGGCGGGTGCCGGGCACCGAGCATTTCCGGAATGTGAAGCGCCATCAGGTAGAAACCGACGAGCATGTCGCCATGCTGCGCATTGATGAAAGCCTCTATTTTGCCAACGCTCGCTATCTCGAAGATACCGTCATGGCGCTGGCCGCCCGCTCGCCGTCGATCAAGCACATTGTGCTCATCTGTCAGGCAGTGAATGTCATCGATGCTTCGGCCCTGGAGAGCCTGGAGGCGATCAACGGTCGGCTGAAAGATGCCGGTGCCATGCTCCACTTGGCCGAGGTGAAAGGGCCGGTGATGGACCGACTAAAGCACACGGCGTTTTATCACGAGCTCACCGGCCAAGTGTTCTTTACCACCTACGACGCCTGGCAGGCGTTGGCGCATCCGGCCAGTGAGAGTCAGCTACCGGCCACGTTGCCCTAGCGTGCTGTTGATGATTGGAGAAAACAGCGTGAACGCGTTAGGTTAGCCGCTGATGCCTTGACGACTCTCCAGGAAATGGCCATGACCTCAGCTTCGCCGCAGCAGACGCTAAAAGCAGTATTCGGTTTTGACGACTTTCGCGGCGGCCAGCAGGCAGTGGTATCGCACGTCTTGAAGGGCCACTCCACGGCGGCAATTTTTGCCACCGGGGCGGGGAAATCACTCTGCTATCAGCTACCCGCGCTGCATCTGCCGCACCTGACACTGGTGGTGTCGCCGTTGCTTGCCCTCATGCAGGATCAGCTCGCCTTTTTGCAAGCCCGCGGCATTGCCGCCGCAAGTATCGACTCCACCCAAGAGCGCGACGCCACCCGCGAAGTCATGGAGCGGGCTAAACGCGGCGAGCTGAACATCCTCATGGTCTCGGTAGAGCGGTTGAAAAACGAGCGCTTCCGGAATTTTCTCCGTCAGGTACCGATATCACTATTGGTCGTCGATGAAGCCCACTGCCTCTCCGAGTGGGGGCATAACTTCCGACCTGATTATCTCAAACTGCCGGATTACCAGCGTGAGTTTGCCATTCCCCAGGTATTGCTGCTCACTGCCACCGCCACTCCAGCGGTGATTGCCGATATGCGCGAAAAGTTTGCCATCGCCCCAGAACATATCGTAACTACCGGCTTTTATCGCCCAAACCTTGAGCTGCTGGTCGCGCCGGCCATGGAAGATCGCCAGCAGCAGCTTGTTGCGTGGCTAAGGCCACAAATGCAGCCGGGCGGCGAAGCGCCCACGATCATCTATGTCACGCTCCAGCACACGGCAGAGCAGGTTGCTAGCGCCCTACAGGCTCAGGGCATCGCTGCTCAGGCGTACCACGCGGGACTGGCATCCCAGCAACGTGACGAGATTCAGCGCCAGTTCATGAGCGGCGAGTCGCACTGCATCGTGGCCACCATTGCCTTTGGCATGGGCATTGATAAGGGCAATATTCGCAACGTGGTGCATTATGACCTGCCTAAATCCATCGAGAACTACAGCCAGGAGATTGGCCGGGCAGGTCGCGATGGCCTGCCTTCCACCTGCCTGACCATGGCCGGGCGTGACGGTCTGCGGGTGCTGGAGAACTTCGTCTACGGCGACACGCCGGAATACAGCGGCATTGTTCGATTGCTTGAGGAGATCGCCTCCGCCGCCAACACGCCAGACCGCCAGTGGGAAGTGCTGCTCAACACGCTTTCCCGTGATACCAATATCCGTCTCCTGCCGCTTAAGACGCTGCTGGTGCGGCTGGAAATGCATGGGGTGATTGCACCGCGTTTTGCGTTTCTGGCCGAGTATCGGCTGCGTTATCACATCGAGCCGGAGGCATTGGTGAGCCGTTTCGAAGGCGAGCGGGCGGTCTTTGTGCGTCTACTGGTTGACCATATCCCCATTGCTCGCACCTGGGGCACGGTAGATTTCGAGCGCTTGCTTCGCGCGGGGCAGAAACAGCAGGTCGACGCCTCCCGCAGCCGGGTGATCACCGCGCTTGAGTACTTTCAGGACAAGGGCTGGCTGACCCTGGAAGGCAAGCGGATGACCGACGTGTATGAGATCTGTCAGTCGACTGTTGCGATAGAAGCGCTGGCTCGCCAGCTATACGACGACTGCCTGAGCCGTGAACGCAGCGAGATTGAACGGCTACAAGCGATGTTGGGGCTCTTTGAGTCGGAGAGCTGTCTGACGCGGCGGTTAGCAGAGCACTTCGGTGATCGCACGTTTGACACGCCATCCGACACCGAGCAGGGCCGCTGCGGGCATTGCTCGGTATGTTATGGTCAACCCGTAACGCTACCGGACGCGCCGCCGCAGCCTGTACCGAGCAATGCGGAGTTTCAGTACTATGCCGCTCCGTTCATTCAGCGGCACACTGAACAGTTCGGCCAGCCTCCCAGCGCGCATCGGTTGGCGCATTTTCTATGTGGTTTAACCATGCCCGTGTTTACCCCGCTTAAAGCCCGTCGCCTTGAGGGCTTCGCCGTGTTCGAGCAGCGCGCCTATCCACAAGTGCGTGAGTGGGTGGCGAGTAGGCAAAAATCAATGGCTAACAAACCTGAATTCAAGCATTAAGTTCAGCAAAACAGGATTTTAGACTAAGCTTTGGAGTTGTCGTACCTTCCTAGCCAGGGAAGAACTATAAGTTAGGCGCCTGGGTGCTAACACTCGGAGCCATACTTCGCCAAGGGAACCGAAATGCTAGCTATTCAACCAACCGACAACAGCCAAAAGCTCAGCTTAACCTCTGCCTTGCCCGACTTTATACGCGAAGGGCTTAATAACTGCTTCACTCTACCGACACTACCGTCAGCCGCGATTAAAGTGCTCGACGTTGCTCGCTCGCCAAATGCGAGTGTGAAGGCCTATGCGGAGGCCATTCAAACGGACCCCATACTAACCATACGTTTATTGGCGCTGGCCAACAGCGCTTATTACGCTCGTAGCGCACCGACCATCCATACTTGCCAAGAGGCGGTGGCGCGTGTTGGCTTAGACACTACCCTAGCCACCACGCTAAGTTTTAACTTATTCAAACATAAAGACCAAGCTGCTTATTTGCAGCAGGTATGGAGTCGCTCTTTAATTGCTGCTATTGCGGCGCGTTACATGGCAGAGCAATTGTGTCCTGGGGAAGCAGGGTTTGTGTTTACGGCAGCGCTTCTGCAGGACATAGGAGTATTGGCTCTAAAATCACTTTATCCTGATGATGTTGAAGCCATCTATGAGCCGCTACCAACGCACCACTCCGATCTTAGCCATTCAGAGCAACTGCTGTTTGGCTGCGATCACGCTACCGTAGGTGCTTGGTTAGCAGCAAAATGGGGCGTTCCCACAAATCTTGCTGAAGCGATTGGTACCAGTCATGCGGATTATGCTTCCGCTCCAATAGACTTATTCTGTGTGCGCCTTTCAGGGCATATCGCCGATGCCTGGCTTGCCCCTTCTCCTGCCCATTCGTTGGTCAGTGTAATGCGCAAGCTTAAAAGCCACACAAAAGCCCAGCAAATCGAACTTGCTGCACTGCTCGCCACTATTGAAAAGCAGCTTCCCTCATTAGCAGATGTCCTAGAAATTACGGCCCCAAAAAACCAGGATAGCGAAGCACTATTAGCGGAAGCACAGGATCTCTTATTCCAACAAACATTGGCTTTGAATGCGCGCTTAGAACAGCAACAGTCAGAGCTAGCAAACCTACTTAAGCGTCAAAGCGAGTTAGAAGTCCGCAGCCGCATAGACCCGCTCACAGGGCTGGCTAATCGTGGATGGTTGGAAGAACAACTAAGCGAACATTTTGCCCAATGCCGGGAGGAGGGGCGCACTCTTTCGGTGGCGTTTATTGATTTGGACCATTTTAAAACGATCAATGACCGATATGGGCACTTGGTGGGGGACGTAATACTCGAAAACTTTGGAAAGCTCATCAGAAGGCTTATAAGTGATAGCGACCTAGCCGGACGTTTCGGTGGGGAAGAGTTCATGATCATAATGCCTGATGAAGACGCCGATTCCGCCCAGCTATTAGCGAAAAAAGTAGCACATCAACTGGCTGAACAGCCTATAGCCTATGTGGAAAGTCAGTCCATCCATGTCACCGTTTCTACCGGTATTGCTTGCCTCAGCGATGGTGGTTTTGCCAATAGTCGAGAGCTTATGAATGCAGCCGACCAAACCATGTATTTTGTTAAACACAGTGGTCGCTGTGGCATTGCGATATATGGCCACTAACTAAAAGCGAATATTAACGTTATTGGAAGTATAAGGGCATAGTGAGCTTCATCATTTACCACTTTAGAGAGAGGCCGCGGCCTCTCTCTTTTCATATAATGGAGTCTAAGAGTGGTGAGTTGAAATTCCTCGTCCGCAGTCTGACCAGCATCGCAGTCTTTAAGCAGCGCAGTGCCCACCGCAGGAACGTGAGTGGACAATGCGCTGTGTGCCCAGCGGAAAGGGCTTAAGGAAGTGCGGCAGAACTGAGCTTCAAGTGTAGCAACTCAGCGGCGCTCTTACCTGCCACTGCGCCCAGCACCACAGCACTCAGCAGCCCGTTGCCGGAAAGATAGCCACTGTCGTTGGAACCCGACACCCCACGCGCCGCGCCCCCTGCAGCAAACAGGTTGGGCAGCGCCTGCCCTTGTGCATTGAGCACGCGGGCCTTGCGATTCACTTCTAAACCGCCCTGGGTGTGAAATAGCGCACCGGTTACGCGAATGGCGTAGTAGAGGGCTTTAAGCAGGTTGGCGGGTTCAAAGCGGCGGCCAAACGCATCGGCCGTTTGCTGCTCGGCATGCTGCTGCATTTGGGCGAAGGTGGCTTGCAGTGCGCCAAGGGGCAGTTTCAGGCCAGTGGCCATCTCTTCAAGGCTGGCGAAGCTGCGTACTGCGCCGCTCTCCTGGGCGTTGCGGTAATCTTCGAACGCCTGTGCAGACTCATGAATGCGGGCATCATAAAGATTCCAGGCCACTTGCTCCGGCTGTGCCAGCACCTTGGCGGCCTGTTCGGAGTAGCCGCCGTGCTCATTGGAAAAGCGCTCACCCTTGATGTTGACCTGAATGCCCCCTTGCATCATTAGCGCCCAGCTAATCAGCGTTTGATGGGGTGTGGCGAGCGAACCGTGGCCTTGGCAGGCACCTAAGTCTTTGGTGCTCGCGCCCATTTCCTGGCCCCACAGCAAGGCGTCACCCTGGTTGCCCTCGTGGCCGTAATACAGCGCGTGTTTCAGCGTGGGCAGATAACGTGCCACCAGCTCTGGGTTGCCGCCATAGCCGTTGCAGGCCAGAACCAGCGCATCGCAGCCAATGCTTTCGCGGCTGCCATCTGGGCGCTCCAGCGTGACGCCCCGTACGCGCTGGGTGCTATCCACGTGCAAATCCACTACCCGAGCCTGAGTCAGGATATCAATACCTGCCGCTTCAGCGGCATTGAGCAGCGCGCCCATCAGCTCTTCCCCGGTACGCCGGGGCGTGGCGTGCATGCGCAGGTGACGGTGGCCGGGGTAGAGAAACCCTTCCACCAACTCAAAGGGTACGCCGTGCTGATCCGCCAGCCATTCGATGGTTGGGCCGGATTGGCTGGCCAGCAGTTCGACGATGGCCGGGTCGGCCTCAAAGCCATTCTTCTTTTGAATATCCTCTGCCATGGCCTCGGCAGAATCCGTGACGCCCAGCTCATGCTGAAAGCGTGTATTGGCCGCGGGAATAAACCCTGACGACATCGCCGTGCTGCCACGCGGCAGGGCGTCGCGCTCTAAAACAGCCAGCTCAACGCCCGCTTCCTGGGCGGCTAGCGCCGCTGCTAGGCCGCAGGCCCCTGCGCCGATAATCAGCAGCGGCAGGTGGGCATCAAAGCCGTCGTGTGTATAGGGAATGATCGCCATTACGCCTGCTCCGCAGCGTGGTGGAAGGCATCCAGAATCTCACCCGCCGGGGCCTGCCATACGTCTGGGTGCCCGCTGATATGCGCCAGCACTTCTTCCAGGCAAGCAATTCGATGGGGCTGACCCACCAGCCAGGGGTGAAGGTTCAGCGCAAACAGTCGTCCACCCTGTTCGCGGGACTCTTCCAGCAGAAAATCGAAAGCGTCTTTTACCTGTGTCACCCAAGAATCTTCCGAGTGCAGGTTCTGGCTCATCACGAACTGGTCTTCAATCTCGGTAGCCAGCGGCATCATGGTCAAACTGCCGGTTTTGGTTTCACAAGCATAAGGCATGTCGTCGTTCACCCAATCGGCGCAGTAATCGATGCCATTTTCTGTCAGCAGGTCGGGAGTATTAAAGCTCTGGTGCTTGGCGGGGCTTAGCCAGCCGTGAACGGGTTGGCCGGTCACCCGCCGCAGCGTGTCCACGGAGCGTTTGACCAGCTCGGCCTCCTCTTCAATCGGTTGGCCGCCGTAATGCAGGTGATCCATGTTCCAGCCGTGGGCGATAAATTCACCGCCGTGCTCTTTCAAACGCTGCACCAGATAGGGCGTCTGCTCAGCAAGCTGTGCGTTGATCGCAAACGTAGGCGTGATGCTGTGCGCGGCCAGCGCTTTCAGCACGCGATAGATACCCACCCGGTTGCCGTAATCCCGCAGCGAGAAGTGGCGCAGGTCGGGATAGGGCATGGTCATGCCGTTAGGTACTTTGAACGGCTCGCCGCGCTGGTTGAGCGGGTAGAACTGCAGCGAAATATTGATCCACACCGCCAGTGTCTTGCCGCCGGGCCAGGTAACGGGGGCGCGTTCACTCAGCATCGACCACGCATAGCGGTCGTGATCGTAGCCGTGGCGGCGCAAGGGGTAGTCGAGATAGTCGTCGTTGAGCGCCATGTCTTTGGATGCCATAGGATTAGCCCTCCCTGCGTGCGGTGGCGGCCTGGGCCTGGATGCTGTCGAGGGCGGCATCGTAATAGTGTTCGAGATAGTAATCGGCGATTTCTCTGCCCGTGGCGACCCATACATCCGGGTGCCCGGTGATGTACTCCAGTGCCTCTTCAAACGCCTTGATGCGGTGGGGGCAGCTCACCTGATAGTTGTGAGTGGGAATGCACATCACCGTGCCGGACTCCGCGCCCTCTAAATACAGACGGTCAAAGTGGCGCTTGAGCATGGTGGCGTACTGGCGCGGCTCAACTTTATTCACTGCATAGACGATGGTGTCATTCATCTCCAGCGAGTAGGGCATGGAGATAAACCGCTTGCCGGAGCGAACGCTAACCGGTGTGGGTTGATCGTCATGGAACAGGTCGCAGGTATAAAGCCCGCCCTGCTCGCCGAATAGCTCTTCGCCCACTTCGGCAAATAGATCCAGAGTGCGCTCCGAGTGAGAGAGCGCAGGCGCCAGATACCCCGCGCAGGCTTGCCCGGTATGGCGGTGAATGGTTTCCATGCTGTCGCGAATCATCGCCCGCTCTTGGGCTTCGCTTAGCCCATAGGTGTAGCGGGTGTTGTAGATGCCGTGGCTAAAGAACTCCCAGTCGCGCTCTTTGCACATCTGGATGATTTCCGGGTGGTGCTCGCAGAGCGCCACGGAAAGCGATACCGAACCACGAACCCCGTACTTATCCAACAGGGCCATTTGGCGCTGGTGGCCCACCCGGTTGCCGTAATCGCGAATGCTGTAGCCGGGTACCGACGGGTGAGGGTGCGGCCAAGGCTTGCGGCTCGGGTTCTGCGGCGGATCGAGTTCGTAATACTCGATATTGGGGGCGACCCAGAAGGCCACCTTTGCGCCGCCGGGCCAAGTAATGTTGGGGCGCTGGTCGTAGGCCCAGTAATCGTAAACGCCAAGTGACTCTTTCATCGCTAGCTCCTCGCCTTATGCATCGCCCTCAAGCCACGCCAGCACTTCAGCAACGGGCATGACATCGGCGTATTTGAGGTGCAGGTCGGTCAGGTTGGCGTAGTGGTAGCTTTCGTGTTTATCGGAGACGCACTCCATCGGGACGATGGTGCGGTAGCCACGGGACAGGCTTTCCACGGCAGTGGCGCGAATGCAGCCCGAGGTAGAGCCACCGGTGATGATCACCGTGTCGACCTGATGCCATACCAGCAGTGACTGCAGCGGTGTTTCAAAAAAGGCCGAAGGCATACGCTTGGTGTAGATCACGTCGCGGCTGCGGTCGATCTCGCAGCGCTCGTCGAACTCGGCGCGCTCGGAGCCGTACTTGATGTTTTGCAGTGAATCGGGGGTATCGGTGCGGGTGCCCCACACGCCCGCATCTTCTGCGGAGTCCAGAAAGGCGACATGGGTCCAGACCACCGGCCAGCCCTTCTCCCGGAAGCCGCGCGCCAACTGGTTCGTATACTCCAGCTGTTTGGGGTCGGTTTCGTAGGCGGTCTTGAAGAGATCGGTACGGGTGTAGGCCTTTTGCGGGTCTACATTGACCAGTACTGCTTTCTTGCCAAAGCCAAAGGGCACCCGCTGGGGGTTGGCCATCACGTCGTTAAAGATCTCTTTTGCCGTTTTATCAGTGGTCTGCATGGTTGTCTCCTGACTAATCATTATTAGTGGCTAAGCGGTGAGCGCCTGGATGGTGCCTTGATAGTGTTTGATTAGCGATTGTCGTACTGCTCTCCAAGCTCCAGCATCGCCTGGGTGCCTAAGTAGTCGTTGAGCTGTTTGAAGTCGAGCATCTGGTCACGGAAAGCGTCGGTGGTGCCGTCCTGTTTCAGCGTGGCAAAGAAACGGCTAGCCATATGGGTAATCGCCCGCACCAGTGCGCCGGGGAAGATCACCAGTGAGAAGCCAAGATCTTCCAGCGCCTGCGCGTTCTGCAGCGGTGTGTCGCCACCCTCGACCATGTTGGCCATGATTGGCACTTTGCCTTTGAACTGGGCCATGATCTTGCTGATATCGTCGTCGCTACGAATACCTTCGATAAACAGCATGTCCACGCCCGCCTCATAATAAGCCTGGGCGCGCTCGATGGCGCTGTCGGTGCCTTCCACGCCCAGTGCATCGGTTCGTCCAATAATAAGCGTGCCATCGTTTTCTCGCGCATCCAGTGCCGCGTGCAATTTACCGACCATTTCGCTCTTGGAGACCAGCGTTTTGCCGCGCAGGTGGCCGCAGCGTTTAGGGTAGGTCTGGTCTTCCAACTGAATGGCATTGGCGCCTGCACGCTCCAGCAGACGCACGCTGCGCATCACGTTCATGGCGTTGCCAAAGCCGGTGTCGCAATCCACCACCACGGAAAGATTGGTTCGCTCGCGAATATGCGACATCGCGGTGCAAATCTCGGTAATGCTGAGCAAGCCAATATCGGGTCGTCCCAGCTGGGTATAGGCCAGGCTGGCACCCGAAAGGTAGACGGTATCAAACCCTGCTTGTTCGGCCAGCGACGCGCCGAGTGCGTCAAACACGCCGGGAGCGACCACAATGGGGGTGTCCTGCAACAGCTGTTTAAGTTGGGCGGGCTGGTGTGAAGCCTGTGGTGAAGCAAGGTGTTGGCGTGTCATAGCGGTCTCATCATTGTTGGGTAAGCATCAGCATCTGATCAGGGTATTAGCGGCGCACGAGCGCCAAGTCGTTCCACACATCCTGGCGGGTAATCAGGCCATCGCTTAATTCAAAGCGATCAATAAAACGCACGCCGGTCGACGTGCTGCCATCTAGCCACTCCACTGTTAGCTCGCCATGGCAGACCACCACACAGTGGTTTGGATATAAGCATTGATCTACTGCGTGAAATGTTTTGCTCACACGGCGATAGCGAGTTTTTGCCCACTCCACGACCTCGTTTAGTCGCTGCATGGGCGGCGCGCTAGGGAATTGCATCACCACGTGAGTCGCAAGGTAGCGCTCGGCACTGCCTAGGTCGCGCGCTTCCATGGCGCTTAAGAAGGCGCGCACCTGCTCTGTGCAGTGGTTATCTGGGTATGACATCGTCAATTCTCTTTATGCTAGCAGTGCCTTTTAGAACGTGTGGTAAGCGATACCCAAGGGCGCTGGTTCTGTAATAATGGCTTTCAAGCGTCAGTAATTGTGTTATTGATTGGCTGTCGATATGTATTATGTGTAATACATTTTTATGTCTATTATTGTCCCTGCGTCAAGCCTGTTATGAATTTTTTGAACCACATCCTGAGGAGAGGCATGGATGAGTGAGGCAAAAACCTCTGCGGTCGGTGGCACAAAATCACACCGTATTTATTTGCTACTGAAAGATGCCATTTTGAGTGGGCGGCTGCCTGCGGGCAGTAAATTAGCAGGTGAAAATAAGCTGGCGGAGCAGCATGGCGTTTCGCGAGTCACCGTTCGGCGTGCCATGGAGGCGTTGCAAACGGCAGGAATGGTAGAGCGGAAGGCGGGAGTGGGTACGGTGGTGCTGGAACAGCCGCTAGACGCCACGGTGATGACCGCCAGCGTGTCTAACCTGATGCCCAACATGGTCAAGATGAGTCAAGCGTCCCAAGTGCGCTTGTTGGAGTTTGCCTATGTGCTACCACCGGAAATGATCCGTGAGCGGCTAGGTATGGCCCAGAACGGCAAGGTACAGCGCTCGGTGCGTGTCCGTATGGTCGACGATAAGCCATTTTCCCATCTGGTGACCCACGTCCCGGAAACTATTGCTCTGCACTACAACGAGATGGATTTAGCCAATACGCCGCTGTTTGTGCTGCTTGAGCGTAGCGGTGTGAAGGTGGATCACGCTTCCCAATCGATTTCCGCTACGTTGGCCAGCCACGAGGTCGCGGAAGCACTGGATGTACCGGTAGGTTCGCCGCTGATCTCGCTGACCCGTGTGGTGTTTGATGAGCAGGGTCGAGGCGTTGAACATCTGGATGCGCTCTATCGTCCGGATCGGTATCGCTTCCAAATTGATCTGGAGCGTAATGGCGACGATAACTTCCGCTACTGGGAGCCCAGGGTAGGTGGAATGCCCACTACCGGGAAGGATGAGTAGTGTGATTGGTTGGTTTTTAAATGTATTAAATTTAATACAGGTTTAAAATTACAAAAAATACATTTGACCTGTGTTATCAAATTGCGCTAGTTGTATTGGGTGAGAATGATAAGTCCAACGAAGGCCGAGGCAACGAGCGAAGACCATGAGTACCCCAATAACGCTGTTTGACAAAGTTTGGCGCGCCCACGAGGTTCACCGAAGTGAAAGCGGACAGAGCCTGCTGTGGATTGACCGTCACTTTGTCCATGAAGGCTCTTTTCATGCGTTCAATAAGCTCGGTGAGCGAGCCTTGCCCGTTGCCCGGCCCGATCTGACCTTTGGCATTGCTGACCACTACGTACCGACGCTAGCCCGTGATTTGGCAGGCGTTGCCGATCCCAAAGTGCGCTCAATGATCGAGCAGCTCTCCCAAAATACCCAGCAGCATGGTGTGACGCTGTTTGGCCTGGATGACCCACGCCAGGGCATTGTGCATGTGCTAGGCCCAGAGCAGGGGCTCACTCAGCCTGGGATGGTGATGGTGTGTGGCGATAGCCATACCGCTACCCATGGTGCTTTTGGCAGCATTGCCTTTGGTATTGGCGCATCAGAAGTCGCCCACGTGCTGGCCACCCAAACGTTGTGGCAAAGCAAGCCCAAGGTGATGCGCATCACGGTGGAAGGCCAACTGGCCGAAGGCATCACCGCCAAGGATATCGCGCTCACCTGGATTGCCCGTTTGGGCGCCGATGGTGCACGGGGCTACGCCATCGAGTACGCCGGTGAGGCGATTCGCTCGCTCTCCATGGAAGCACGGCTCACGCTGTGTAATCTCTCCATAGAGGGCGGTGGCCGCTGCGGCATGATCGCGCCGGATCAAACCACCTTCGACTATTTGCGCGAGCGCCCCTGGAGCCCTAAAGGGGAGGTTTTCGATCAAGCCTGCGCTTACTGGTCTACGCTCTACAGCGACCCAGGCGCCAGCTTTGATCTTGAAGTGACGCTGCATGCCGATGAGATTGCGCCGACAGTGACCTGGGGCGTCTCGCCGGAAGAGGCGTTGCCGATCGACCGGGCGGTGCCTGATCCTGATCAATTGAGCGATCCAGCGAAAGCGCGCCAAGCCCGGGATAGCTTGTCCTATATGGGGCTAACGGCGGGGCAAAAGCTCACTGATATCACCATTGATCGAGTATTTATTGGCTCATGCACCAACGCGCGTATTGAAGACTTGCGCGCCGCTGCGGCGGTGCTGGCGGGTCACAAAAGTCGCGTACCCGGTATGGTCTCGCCCGGCTCCACGCTGGTGAAAACCCAGGCGGAGGCCGAAGGACTGGACCGCATTTTTATCGATGCCGGGCTTGAGTGGCGCCACTCCGGCTGCTCCATGTGTGTCGGGATGAACGGTGATTTGGTGGCGAGCGGCGAGCGCTGTGCTTCCACCACCAATCGCAACTTTAAAGGCCGCCAGGGGCCAGGGGCGCGTACGCATCTGATGTCACCTGCCATGGTGGCTGCGGCGGCGGTCAGTGGACGGTTGGCCGATGTGCGGACGCTAACGGCGGGCAGTGATTCATCCGTTCAGGCTTCAGGAGCGCACTAATGCAACCAATTACCGTACTAGACACCCTTGGCGTTGCCCTTGCTGCGGCTAATGTGGATACCGATCAACTGATTCCCGCGCGCTTTATGAAAGAACCGCGCAGCGTCGGTTACGGCCAGTTTCTGCTTTACGACGTTCGCCACGATGAGCAGGACACACCTAACCCCGAGTTTATTCTTCATCGCCCTAACGCAAATGATGCCGAAGTGATGGTTAGTCGCCGCAATTTTGGCGCGGGGTCATCTCGTGAAGCGGCGGTTTATGCGTTGGTCGACTACGGCTTTCGCTGTGTGGTGGCGCCGAGCTTTGGCGATATTTTTGCTTCGAATGCCGTCAATAATGGCTTACTGCCTGCAGTGGTGGAAGAGGACGACGCCGAGCGCTTGCTGGCCGCCCTCGGAGACTCACCCGCTTCGATACACGTTGACTTAGAGAAGCAGGTCGTCCGTGTGGCAGAAGTAGAGGTCAGTTTTTCGATTAGCCCTGTTTGGCGCACTAAATTGCTAAATGGCTGGGATGACATTGATATGACCCGCCAGCATGCTGACACCATTAACAGTTTTGCCGCTCGGTATACAGCACAGTTTCCCTGGACATCGGCGCAGCCGCCAGAAAACGCCATCATAAGTAAAGGGTAGTGGCAGCAATGACTACACCCAGAATGAGTTTCAATAAAAACAGCACGCACGCTTGCAGCAGACGTTTATAAGAAAGGTTAATCAACAACAGCTTTATAAAACGACTTATAAGAATGCAACAGAAACAATAAACGCTATAACGCAGACTACCTCGTGCAGGAGACTAACGAATGAAAAAAGTAACGCTTACCCTGGGCATGCTCACCGCCCTAGCTTCCGCTCAAGCGCTGGCCGTTGATGAAATCACCGCCGTGCATGCCTTTCCACCTTCGCTCATCTATACCCAGAGCTTTCTGGAGTTTGTCGATAAAGTAAACGAGCGCGGTGAAGGCGTGGTGCAGATTAGCGTGCGTGGCGGTCCTGAAGTGATCGGCCTTTCCGAGCAGCCTGATGCAGTGCGCAACGGCGTGGTGGATATGGCCTATACCGCCGCAAGCTTCTACGCCGGTACCGTGCCAGAGCGCGATGCCATGGTGGCCTCTAACACCAATGCGATCTACGCGCGTGAAAATGGCGGCATCGACCTGCTCAATGAGATTCATCAAGAGAAGATGGGCACCTACTACTTGGGCTGGTTCGATAGTGGCGTCAGCTACAACTTTTATACCATCGAAGAGCCCTCCGTTGATGCCGACGGCAATCTGAGCGTTTCGGGCCTACGCCTACGCAGTAACCCGGTGTATGACGCCTTCTTCCAGGACTACCTGGGCGCGCAGCCGATAAGTCTGCCGACAACGGATGTTTACGCTGCTCTTGAACGGAGTGTGGTGAATGCCACCGGCTGGACCCAGATTGGTTTGAAAGATCTTAACTGGGACCGTTTCCTTAACTACCGAGTTGATCCTGCTTTCTTCTCCACGGACATGGGGGTCATCGTCAACCTGGACAAGTGGAAACAGCTCAGCGAAGAGTCCCAGCAGATCCTGCAGGAAGTGGCTATTGAGCATGAGCGCGAAAGCGCCGAGAAACTGGCTGAGCTAGCTGAAGAGCAGCAGGCGCAACTAGAAGCCGATGGCATGCAGGTAGTGACGCTTGAAGGTGAAGCTGCACAGCGTTTCTCAGATGCTGCCCGCGATGCTACCTGGGAGCGTATGCGCCGCCAGATGGAGCGCCATCCATCTGGTCTGGAGCACTATGATATGTTGATAGAAAAATTTAACGACCTGTAAAGACATGCGGGGTGCTGCACTAGTGAGCGCCCCATTTTGTGTGGCTATTTTCGTTAGGGCCTTTTATGCGCTACGCACAACGCGGCTATTTGCTGCTACTTAATGGCATGGCTCTTCTGGCCGCTATCATGCTGGTATGGCTGATGGTGGCCGTAGTGCTCTCGGTAGTCATCCGTAATTTGGGGCTCCAGCCCTCTGCGTGGTTTTTTCTTTCCACCGAGTACGCCATGTTTTACCTCACCCTGTTAGGGGCACCCTGGTTGGTGCGTCAAAAAGGGCACGTGCATATTGAGTTGCTGACCTCCGTCCTGCCTCTGCCAGCGCTCAACATTCTAAGCCGAGGAGTATCGCTGCTATGTGTCGTGGTGTGCGGTGTGCTGGCGTGGAAAGGATTGGATCTATTTCTGCTCAACATTGAGCGCACAGACTATGACGTGCGTGCCTACTTTGTGCCGAAGTGGATACTGACCATCGTATTTCCTATTAGCTTTACGTTAATGGCGATTGAGTTTGGCCGCTTTGTAGTGGGCCATGAAATACTTCACAGCGGCGAAGCGGGGATGAAAGAATAATGGAATGGTACTTTGCGCTCGCTTTTCTGCTATCGCTGATCCTTATCTTTATGGCGATTGGCACTCCGATAGCCTTGGCATTTTTAGCCGCTAACGTCATTGGTGCCTGGCACTTTATGGGTGGCCAAACCGGCATCTTACAGATGCTCAACAACGGTTTCGGCGCGCTTTCAAGCTTCAACCTAGTCCCCATCCCGCTCTTTCTACTGATGGGCGAACTGTTTTTCCGAACCGGATTGGGCATGAAAATGTTCAATGCCGTTGACCAACTGATGGGCAAGCTACCTGGACGTTTGTCTTATGTGACAGTCGTGGGTGGAACAGCGTTTTCTACTTTAAGTGGCTCTTCTATGGGCTCCACAGCCTTGATGGGGTCGCTATTAGTACCGGAAATGGAGCGACGCGGCTATAAGAAGAAAATGGCCATTGGCCCCATTCTGGGGACCGGCGGTTTGGCGATTATTATTCCGCCTTCTGCGTTGGCGGTACTGCTGGCAACCTTGGCAAAAGTGGATATTGGCGCGCTGCTCATCGCTGGCATTTTGCCTGGGCTGACGCTGGCGGGGTTCTATATTGTCACCATCTTTATCCAAACCAAGCTGGACCCGGATGCCGCACCTGCTTATGAGTTAGAACCGGTGCCGCTAAGCGCTAAGCTCAAGCTGATAGTGACCGATATTCTCCCTATGCTGAGCGTCATGGTGATCATTGTTGCGATGATGCTGATGGGGTTTGCTACACCGTCGGAAGCCGCAGCATTTGGGGCATTGGGTGTGATTATCCTGGCGTTTCTTTTCCGCTGCATGACCTGGGAGGCGTTTAAGCTTTCGGTCACCGGCGCGCTAAAAGTCACGCTGATGGCTTATCTGATCGTATTTGGTTCGGCCACCTTCAGCCAGTTGCTCGGTTTCTCGGGCGCTTCGGGCGGTTTGATCGGTTGGGCAACAGGCTTTGATCTTTCCCCCATCCTGATGCTGTTAGCCATGTTTGCGGTACTGCTGGTGCTGGGCACTTTTATGGAGCAAATCTCCATCATGATGCTGACCGTGCCGATCTTTTTTCCGCTGGCGCAGGCACTTGGCTTTGATTTGGTGTGGTTCGGTATCGTCGTGTTGCTG
Organism: Vreelandella arctica; assembly: GCF_037070215.1. Lineage (NCBI taxonomy): Bacteria > Pseudomonadati > Pseudomonadota > Gammaproteobacteria > Oceanospirillales > Halomonadaceae > Vreelandella > Vreelandella arctica. The sequence continues at coordinate 199,013 of NZ_JBANSN010000003.1, forward strand.
GCACTGGAAATCAGCTTCTCAACACCACCATTAGGGCTGTTACTGTTTGTGATGAAAGGGGTAGCACCCCCGGGCACGACCATGAGTGAAATCTACTCGGCCGCGATTCCCTATATTCTCTGTTCGATGCTACTGGTCGCCGTGTTGATAGTGTTTCCGGGCCTCGCTACTTGGTTGCCCAGCATGCTGCAGTAAGCGTCTTAGCTTGCAAAAAAGTAGCTTGCACAAAATAGTTGTCAATAAAAAAGAGAGGCTTCGGCCTCTCTTTTGGTCGTTGAGGATAATGGCTATCACCTACTCCCAGGAAGGGAACGGGTCAGATAATTGCTTCCACGCTTCCATACCTTCCAGCAGTTCTGCCTCGCTTAACAGACAGTCGTCCATCGCTTCGCGCATCCGGGCTTGATCCAGGTTTTGGCCGATGAAGACTAGCTCCTGGCGCATATCGCCAAACGGTTCCTGCCACTTCTCCATAATAAACTGACGCGTTTCTGGGTCGGTTGGCCAACGCTCTTCGGGGATCGCTTTCCAGAACACACCTGCCGGGCCGTGGTGAGCGATACCGCCTGCCTGGCTCCACTGACCAGCGGCCTGGGGGCGGGTGGCAAGCCAGAAGAAACCTTTGGAACGTAACAGGCCTTTGCCGAACCACTCCTGGTTGAGTAAATCGTGGAATTTCTGCGGATGGAAGGGCCGACGGGCGTGGTAAGCGAAGCTGCCAATGCCGTACTCTTCGGTCTCAGGCACATGCTCGCCGCGCATCTCTTTCAGCCAGCCGGGGGCCAGTTGGGCCCGCTCAAAGTTGAACTTGCCGGTATTGAGTACTTTATCCAACGGCACGCCACCTTGGGTGATCGGCACTAGTTCTGCATCAGGGTTCAGCGAGCGTAAAATCGCCTGCAGGGCTTCCAGCTCTTTTTGGCTGATTAGGTCTGTTTTACTAATGAGCAGCACATCGCAAAACTCGATTTGATCGACCAGCAGGTCGGCGACATTGCGCTCATCCTCTTCACCCAAGCTTTCACCGGCTTCTGCTAGGCTTTGCGCTTCGCGGTACTGCTCAAGAAAGTTGGCCCCATCGACAACGGTCACCAGGGTATCTAACCGGGCAACGTGGGAAAGGCTCTGGCCGCTTTCATCTTCAAAAGTGAAGGTTTCCGCCACGGGCAACGGCTCGGAAATCCCAGTGGATTCAATCACCAGATAATCGAATTTTCCTTCTCTGGCCAGCTGGCTGACTTCTTCCAGCAGGTCTTCGCGCAGGGTGCAGCAGATGCAGCCGTTACTCATCTCTATCAAGCGCTCTTCAGAGCGGTTCAGAGCAACATCTCTATCCAGCGTCGATTCGCCAGGGCCACCGCGCACCAGTGCACCATCAATGTTGATCTCACTCATGTCGTTAACGATCACTGCCACCCGACGATCTTCACGATTGGCCAAAATATGGTTGAGTACGGTGGTTTTACCAGCACCTAAAAAACCCGAAAGCACGGTGACGGGTAGGGGAGAAAACGCAGTCATTGCTAGCACGCCTCTAAACACATTTATGTTATGTGATAATATAACAACAAAGAGGCGTTTAGATAAAGGCTTGTTTTGGTAACTGAGTATCAGCGCTTATATTGCGTGGGACAGTAGCCGCGTAGAACATCCGGTGAACGCAACGCGGTATGCTTTGTCGCGCGGCCGGTGACGCGTTTACGCCATAGGCGAAACGAAGCGGGTTTGAGCTGGTGGCGCATTACTTCTATGACGTCCGGTTCGGCTAAACCAAACAGCGTTTCAATCGCTTCAAATGGCGTTCGGTCTTCCCAGGCCATCTCGATAACGCGTGACTGCTCGTCATCGGGTAAGCGACGAAAGCGTTTAACGGGTGCTTTTGGCATCGATCACCTCGATGTATTTGAAGGGTGGGCATTTAGGTGGCGGGCAGTGTAACGCTTTTTCACATACCAGCGTAACGCATCGATCACGATGAACAGCGCAAGGCTGACGCCTAAAACGGGTAGCGCCAGACCTAACGTGATAGCAACTAACAGCACGCTGAGCTTGGCTTTGATCGGGAGCAGTAACCATGGCTCTGAAACCGTCGGGAAACGCTGACCACTCGCCTTGCGCAGCCGCCGCCATGCCATGGCGTACCCCCAGCCCATTAGCGTCACAAGCCCTGCAGCGATCAATGCCAGCACTACTTGATTGACCAAGCCAAAGAGAACGCCCATGTGCAGGTCAATCCCCCAGCGGGTGAGCTTGGCGGCTAAGGGGAACGTCTCAAAGTCGGTTTGATCGGTGACCGCCATGCTGCCCGGGTGCAGCGCGACCTGGTCCACTTGGGTGGGCCAACGCCGATCAATTTCTGCTACCCGCCAGGCCTGGTTTTCACTGGTTGGTGGGGAGAGTTGAATGCGATCTGCCGTTAGCCCTGCCGCACGTGCCGCCGTGAGCGCACGATCAAAATCTTCTGGCAGCAGCTGTGTACTGGCTGAAACGGGGGCTGTATGGCCGTGATGTTCGGCATGCTCGTCAGTGGTTTGGCTATCAGTATCGATCAGCGCTGTTGAGGCGCTAGGCGTGTTCCAGCCCCAGGCATTGCGCAGCTCCGCGATATTGCCCCCCGCCCATTGTGACCAAGTAAGCCCCGTCGCCGAGAAGAACAGCAGTCCGATGGCAAGTACCAATCCTAGCGTGGCGTGACGTCGCCGGGTTGTTTGGGCTCCAGAAAGCGTTTTCAGCGTATGGCGTTGCCGCATCCACAATATGACGCCACCCAGAGCAGAAAGCCAAAGCCAAGACGCGGCTAATTCGCTGTAAAGGCGGCCTACATCGCCCATTAACAGCTGACGGTGAAAATGATCAATCGCCGTGCGTAGCGGCAAAATACCGCTGGTGCCGTAGACCGTTGTGTCTCCCGTTATTTCCAGCGAAATCGGGTCAACAAACAGCGCGCGATGTTCCGAAGGGCCGAGGCCAGGAGTGGTAAACATCAGGCGGGTGGTGTCGCCGAGGGCTGGAGCGGGACGTACGGTACTGGGTAATGCTGGATTCCCGAGGTGGCGCTGTACAGTGGCAATCTGGGCTGCAAGCGGCTTTGGTTCACCTTCTGTTACCCCATAAAGCGTGTCGTGATAGAGCCACGTTTCAAGAGGCGGGCTAAGCAAGTAAGCTATTCCTGATAGCGCTGCAATGAGAATAAAAGGTCCAATAAAAAGACCAATATATAAGTGCAGGCGACTAAGCAGGGCAAACAGAAGCCTTTGGGTGCGAGCGGAAGAGGGCGGTGGCATGGCAAGAATCCGAGCATGATCGGCGAAGAAGTTTGCCAGAGTAGCCAATCCCCTCGGCAATCACCAGCGTGCAGGCAGCGGTGAAAGGTCACATGCTTAACGGTTAGAAAGCGCTGGTTTGGCAGCTAACAGCGCACGGAACAGGCCATTCATCAGCACGGGTTCATCGTGGCGAATCGTGAAGCCAGCCTCCGCAAGCAGTGGTTGTGCTTGGCGGGTAATATCGGTGGCAAGTGCTGAGGTCAGATGGTTCAACAGACGTCGGCCCACCCCAGCAGGCTGTTCATCCGGCTGGAACTTATCCATCACACACAGCTGGCCGCCGGGTTTAAGCACACGGTGCGCCTCTGCAAGCCCTCGCTGTGGGTTAGGCATGACCGCAATGATCAGATGCATGATGACGGCGTCAAAGTGCTCGTCGGGGTAGTTGAGCGCCTCGGCATCCATCACCCGGCACTCCACATCGCGGCGTAGCGTTTCAGCCCGTTTAGCCGTGCGTTTAACCATGGCTGGGGCTAAGTCGGTGGCGTGTAATTCGATATCCTGCGGCAGAAAAGGCAGGTCTAGCCCTGTGCCGGCGCCGACCAATAACACCCGCATACCCGGCTCCCAATCCACCTGGCCTAGCGCAATACGCCTTGGCCTGCGGAAAGCACGAGCAGCAACCACATCATAAAAAGGGGCGTAAGCGGTATAGCGCAGTCTGTTCCAAGCAGTCGTGTTGAACATAACGCCTCTTTGCAGCGCAACGCTGCGATGGCTGAAGGGCGGGTGCCGATTACCTATAGCATAAAAGCGTCTAAGCGACCAATTGAGTGTGCCAGCATTATATGTCTAAAGGTTAAAAGCGCTAATCGTAAAATAACACGAAAATTAAATTCTATGGATGGCGTTGAAGTATTTTTATAAGTTTATATGGGTGGTGGTTAGAATAATGGTTCTATCTATTTGTTAGCTGGTATAGAGATGGTGGTTTTGGATTGGTTTAAAGATGACAAGAAAGATTCTTGTCATCCTATTTTGTTACTTTCGTTTTAGGCGCGCCGTTAAACTCTCCACTATATCGATTACAAGCTGTCGATCATTTTGGTTTAAAGGAGCTAAAAGATTTTTCATTCTGCTTGATTGGTCATCAACATGAAAGCTTGCTTGGCCAAGTAGCTCTGCAGCTTCGCAATCGAAAATCTCTGCGAGCTCAATGAGGCGCACAATATTGGGTATCACCCGGCCGCGCTCTATGCGAGAAACGGCTTCATTGCCAATGCCTAAGCGCTCAGCCACCTCTTCTTGAGTCATTTGACTGCGAACCCTCTGTTTGGCAATGGCTCTTCCGATACTGCTTGCGAGCCGATCCCCCCCTCTGTCAGCCTTGTTGTCCGGTTGGTGATATCGCCTAAATCTAATCCAGAGGGAGCCGCATGGAGTCCTTGTGCCACGTTATTCTGCAGAGCGTAAAGCAGCCGTCCTAAAAAAGTTGTTGCCACCCCATAATCACAGTGTGGCATCGGTAGCGGCAGAGGAAGGCATCTCTGACGCGACGCTGTATAGTTGGTTAAAACAGTGTCGAGTAAAAGGAGTGCCTGTGCCAGGTTACACCCCAGGCGACAGCGAATGGTCGCCCGACGCCAAGCTCGCCGTGGTCATCGAAACCGCCACCCTGTCAGAGGCAGAGCTTGGCGCTTACTGTCGCGAAAAAGGCCTTTATCCCGAGCAAATTCAGCAGTGGAAAGCGGCTTGCCTCGAAGGCGCTGGTCGGCAAGAAGATCAGGAAAAAGCGGCGCAAAAGCAACGTAAAGAAGACCGTAAGACCATCAAGCAACTCAAAGCGGAAGTGCGACGCAAAGACAAGGTAGTGGCAGAGACGACGTCGTTACTGGTGCTCTCAAAAAAGCTCGACGCCTTGTACAGCGAAGATCCCGACAGCGGCGAGGACGACTAACGCCGCTCGACGAACGTGCAAGGCTTATCGCGCTATTTGACGAAGCGGTGGTGGGTGGCGCTTCCCGCTATCAAGCAGCCGATATTATCGATGTAAGCGAGCGCACACTAAAGCGTTGGCGATCTGAGTGTGGCACTGTTGTTGAGGATCAGCGTCCACAGGCGGCACAAGGCAGACAGCCGCATCAGCTGACGCATGAGGAAGAGCAGACCATTTTGAACACGTGTCATCGTCCCGAGTATCAGAGCTTGCCGCCGTCTCAAATCGTGCCCTTACTGGCAGATAACGGCGTCTATCTGGCCTCCGAATCGTCGTTTTATCGGGTCTTGAAAAAGCATCACCAGCAGCACCATCGTGGCCGTACGAAAGCACGCCGCACAGTACCCGCGCCGACCAGTTTTACGGCGACGGGGCCGAACCAGATTTGGAGCTGGGATATTAGCTATTGCGCCTCCGTTGTACGAGGCCAGCACTGGTATCTCTACCTGATCATGGATATCTACAGCCGCAAAATCATTGCCTGGGAAGTTCATGAGACGGAATCGGGCGACTTGGCTAAACAGCTGATGGAGCGTGCATTATTGCGTGAGAAATGCTGGCATCAGCCGCCGGTGTTGCACTCGGATAATGGCGCGCCGATGACGTCCTATACGCTCAAAGCGAGGTTAACCGAACTAGGGATGTTGATGTCTTACAGTCGACCGAGAGTAAGCAACGACAACCCTTACTCGGAAGCGCTGTTCCGTACCGTCAAATATTGCCCAGCATGGCCCACCAAGGGCTTTGCATCGCTGAGCGCGGTACGAGAATGGATGTTGGTGTTCGAGCGGGCTTACAACGAACAGCACCTTCACAGTGGCATCCAATATGTCACGCCAGCTGACCGGCATCGTGGCGTTGATCGAAAACGCCTTGAACGTCGTAAAGCGGTTTATGAAAGCGCTAAGCGTCGCTATCCGAAACGCTGGTCGGGCAGCACCCGAAACTGGGAGGTCACTGGTTCAGTGTCGCTTAACCCAGGGAAAGTGCAGGAAATCGAGCGTAACAAACAGGCTGCTTAAGTGCAGCCATTTGGACAACTGGGTTGAAAATCACCGATCCTGTTCTATTTTATTCACAACGTCCTCCATTAGACCTAAATGGTTGAGGAACGACCTATTGACATGAAGGACTGTTTGGGTTGAATATCGACCTATGAAGTTGAATTAGATGCTGTTTTTAACTTTTAGTTTCTGAATGTTACTCAAAGATACACAATAAGGCGACTACATTGTCATGCCGAAATTTTGACTACAGTGAAAAACACGAGTTACCTCACTCTTGGAGTGGGTTTATACGCTCGATTTCTAGGCTCTGCAGTGGTCAATCTGGACATGTGTGCGGTTTATAAAGGCGGTATTTTTTATAGATAAAGCAACTGTTCTAAAAAAATAAATGCATGATTTTCATTTGCTCAAGGCGGTTTCACTGATTGTTTCTGAAGATGTGGGGTGGTTGATATGAATAGTCTGAGTATCTCCAGATTTCCCTCTGCTAACGTTATTGGCTCTCTAATGATGAGGGACTACTCTCTATTTATTTATTCGAAGGAGACCGTTAATGCACTGCCTGCATCTGTCGTAGAGCTGGACCGAGATACAGGGCATTTTGTTATTGAAGCTCAATATGCGGGGAAAGACATTGAAAGCTACTTGGTAGATGGAAGCTTAAGCTTTGACATCGAGTCGTTAAAAACAAGCGAGTTTGTTGAGCGCGAGATTTTCAGTCTCAATAACGTTGCAGCGCGCGTGCTTAAAATAGACAGTAATAATTATAGGTTTGAGTGCCAACTTCCACATACCGTGTTTGTACAAGAGAATCGGGGAGCGATGCGGGTGCCTTTTCTGTTAGGCATGCACGCCCGAACCAGTATTGAAGTTTATACGCACACGTTAAGCATATCCGGCCAATTAAGAAATATATCGGTTGGGGGCTGTCTGGTCGATGTGTCGCTTGAGGAGAGTATCGCGCTTTCCGTGGGTCAAGTATTGCCAGGGTTGGCGATTGAATTCCCCAACGGTGAAAGCATCTACTGCGAAGGGAAGATCCGGCATATGCGTCCCTATGGTAATCATGGCCATGCCGCCATCGGTATTCAGTTCAGCAACTTGAATGCTCAGCAATCGGAGATGCTGTTTCATTTTGTTGCCGAGTCCGAACGTGAAGCAGCCTATCGCACAGGTCTTAAAGATACGTTAATAGGTCATTCACCCTTATTTATTGCAAATGACAAAGAGCGAAAGATTTTGCAACGCGAAAAAACCAGTCGTCAAATGCGTTCTCAACAACCTCCTTCGCTTCAAGGCGTATTGGAAGTGGCACATCAGTTGCAAATTATCCTGATGACTATTAAAAATCGTGCGACTTTTCCTGCCGACATCTTGTATGACTGCGCCGATACACTGATTTATTTGGCACGAGAAGATAATAGGGCGCTGCTTTATGCGCTCTCATTTCTTGATGATAAATCAGAGTGGGTACGAAGTGCCGTTCAAGTGGCTGGGCAATTATCCAATACGCTACTCATTCGGGACCCACACTCAACTGATTTACGTGAGGCAGTAGTAGGTGCCTTAATACATACGTTGGGTAAACCGTTACTCATTAGCCAACAGTTACCAACTCTTAACGCAATTATGCGTCCTGAACAAAAAAATCTACTGAAAGGACACGTCAAAGTATTGTTAAATACGCTGTCGCGGCTGGAGTGGCAACCCAGTCTAATTTGTTGAGACGTGTTAGAAAATGCCAATGAATTACTTGATGGAAGTGGCTATCCCTCCGGTAAGCACGGTAATGAATTGTCAGATATCGTGCGCCTGGTATCGGTTATTAAAAGAGTCAATAAACTAACGCACGCACGTAATGGACATCCGCCTCGTACACCGATAGACGCCTATCGGTGGATTAATGATAGCCCGGAAGCTTACAGCAAAGCGATTCTTGTCGAGCATATTCAGTTATACGGACTTTACCCCATTGGCAGTTTAGCCAAGTACGCAGGTGGATTTTTAGCCTGGATAATGGATGTTGATAATAAAGGCATGCCATCAAAAGTACACGTTATTAAAAATCTAAGATTTGAAGATGCAATGATTAATAGTGTGCTTGAGAGCCGTGATTTTTCACAACTTGGCCATTTTGAAGGCACCGTGGATCCAGCCGTATACGGGTAAGCGAGCCACTAACCACATCTAGGCAGATGTCGCTTAGACCGGTAATGTCTCTTTCCACTGCCAGGGTAGCAGCGTGTTGAGGTCATCATCGTCGAGGGTGGGCAGGGTCGCGAAGACATACTGTAAGTAGTCGTAAGGCGAGAGACCATTGGCTTTGGCGGTTTCGATCAGGCTGTAGATCGCCGCACTGGCATGAGCGCCGCTCGGAGTATGGCTGAACAGCCAGTTTTTACGGCCGATGACGAATGGACGGATGGCGTTCTCCGCCGGATTGTTGTCCAGCGGGATCAGGCCATCGTCCAGGAACCGGGTCAGCCGGGGCCACTGGTTATCCAGGTAGTGCAAGGCTTTACCCAGTGCACTTTTGGGCAGCACCTGGGCCAGTGACTTGTCGAGCCAGGTGCGCAGTTGGTCGATTAACGGACGGCTCTTCTGTTCACGCAGCGCGTAACGCGCGTCGGGCTCACGTGCCTTCGCCTGTTTTTCCACGCCGTACAGCTTCCGGATCTGGTTCAGCGCCCAGTCCGCTTTGCCGGTTTTGCCTTTAGGCTGCACCTTCTGGGCCTCGACGAACTTACGCCGGGCATGCGCCCAGCAGCCCGCATGGGTGATCCCATTACGGCGCACGACCTCGGCGTAGCCTTCATAGCCATCGGTGACCAAGCGGCCTGCATAATTGCCCAGTAAGCGAACGGGCACTCGCCCCGCACGGCTGGCGTCATAATCGAACAAGACGACCTGCTGACCGGGTGGCCCACCTCGTTGCACCCACATATACGACGTCGCACTGGCGGCACGATCCGCTTCTTGATTAACCTGGAGCGTCGTCTCATCCATGTGGATCAGCGGGGCGTTTAAGAGGTGTTGGCGCAACGTGTCGATCAGCGGGATGATCCGTTCTCCCGCCTGCACCATCCAGCGTGCCAGGGTATTGCGGGGGATCTCGGCGCCATGGCGGGCAAAGATCTGGCTTTGCCGATAAAGCGGTAGCGCGTCCTGGTATTTAGCCGTCGCGATATAGGCGAGCAGCGTGGCGCTGGCATTGCTCTTGGGCAACAGCTTGGCAGGTGACGGGGCGGTGTTGACGCCCTCTTCGCACAGCGGGCAAGCATATTTGCGTCGCACATGACGGATCACCTCGATCCGGGCGGGCACCACGTGCAGCTCTTCGCTGACCTCTTCACCGATCACCTTTAGCGCGGTGCCGTCATCGCGGCAGTGGCGAGCATCATTGGGCAGTTCATGGATGACCTCGACACGTGGGAGTTCTGGGGGTAGCGCCACACGCCCGCCGCGCGTGCGACGCTTGGCAGGCGTAGCGGTGTCGATCGTCGCGTCATCAGCGGTGGCGTCGCTACCCGCTGCATCTTCCTCGTCCACCGCCACTTCCGCTTCATTGATCAGCAGATCCCGCTGGTCGACACGGTACTTTTCGGTGGAAGGACCGAACTGACGCTCCAGGGCAAGCCGGAACTGCTCAAACAGCGACTGTTTGGTAGCCTCCCACTGCGCTTCCTTTTTCTCCATCAACGCCAACAGCCGCGCATTTTCAGCGTCAGCAGCGGCCAGCTTGCGCTCAAGCTGGGTAACCGTCGGTGAGGAGGAAGGGGCATTTTTCATACCACTTAGTGTACCAAAAACGTCGCTAAAACAAGAGCGCTACGGCTATCCAACCCGCTGAAAATCCAACGCTTTGTGAGGCTGCATAGCCTTCAGGTTATAGCCATCCAGCAACCAGTTAAGTTCTTGACCCGTTAGCGTCACTGTCTCGTCCTTCAGGTGCGTTGGCCATTTAAACCGCTCACGCTCCAAGCGCTTGTACCACACCACAAAGCCGTTACGTTCCCAGAACAGCAGCTTCACTTTATCGCGTTGGCGATTACCGAACACGAATAGCGCTTGATCAAACGGGTTCAAGGCCATGGCTTCCTGAACCAGTAATGCTAATCCATCAATTTGCTTGCGCATATCGACGGGTTCTCGGCACAGGTACACCCTCAAATCAGTGCTTGGGCGTATCATGCGACGACCTCCACCGCGACAAACCGCGCGGGACGACAACGCGGTGGCACGGGGAAGCCTTGCACGATTAACCGATTTTCCCACGCCATCAGGTCGGCTAACGTCACGGCTTGCGCTTCAGCATACGCGCTTAACGGCATCTGCAACGCGGCGGCATAAGACAGGTGCCCTAACCAAAATGCTTGAGTGGAATTGAGGTCGCGACTCATGATGATCTCCAATGCTAAAGAGACCACCAGTGTGATCAGTCAACAATAAGGTGAGTAGATGGGGTTTATGGCGCGCTTACGTATACGGCGTGCAATTGAAAGCTGGTTAACGACGCTCCAATCCTTACTGACGAGCTTAGTGAAAGTTCAGGTATGTAAAGGGGGTAGTGTCGTCGCAGGGCTTGGCCTGTTGGCTAGCAGACGTGATTTTCTACTTAACCCTGAAGGCGTTTACACCCATGTCCCTAACTACTGCACCATTGGCTTTTCGACAGCTTGCGGACACCTTGGCCCAAGTCAGTGACAATGGGGGGTTCCTACACTTGGCGAAATCCCTGGCGGACATCCTTGGCGTTCATCACGTCGCTGTCGAACACGTCGATTGTCAACGGGGGACTGCGACTACGCTGGCGATGTGGTCACAGGGTAGGTTCATCGAAAATGTGACATATCCTCTGGCAGGTACGCCCTGCCAATATGTAATGGATTATGCGAAAGGCCAATTTTCCTCTCAGCTCCGCGAACAGTTTCCAGCAGATGAAAGACTTGCAGCGCTCTCCGTGGAGGAGTACTGGGGAGCCACCATCACCGCCCCTGATGGGGGGGGGTTAGGTGTCATTGCGCTGATGCACTCCTCTCCCTTGGTACTACCACAATATGCCAATGACGTATTACGCATTACTTCCGCGCTGGCCGGAGTTGAACTGGCACGTCAGTTAGCGGAAAGCCATACCCAAGAGCGGCTACTGTATAAGAAGCGGGCATTGCAGCGTATTGGTCGGCACAATGAAACTCTGGTTCATACCATTAATGAACAGCAACGCTTTCAGCAAGCTGTTGTTAGCGTTGCAACAGCGGTCTCAGCAACAAGTGGCGATGCATTTCTGCATCAACTGACCGCCCATATGGCGGAGGCGCTGTCTGCCGACGTGGGTTTTATCGCGTTATTAGATGAGCACGATTCTGATATCGCGCATACCTTAACGCTGTATGTAAATGGTCAGCTTCAGGATAATTTCGCCTATTATTTGCCTGGGGTTCCCTGCCATAAGGTGATGGTTGAGCAGGAGTGTATCGTTCATGAAGGAGCCGCCATCATGTTGCCTAAAGAGAGCAACGGGGCACTGAGCTGGGTGAACGGCTATGTAGGGCGTCGGCTTGATAACAGTCATGGTCAGCCGATGGGCCTTATTGGCGTCATGTTTAAAAAGCCGCTAGACGATGTGGATATCGTGCGTAATGTGTTGCAGATATTTGCGGCGCGGGCAGCGTCAGAGCTTGAGCGTCAGCGAGACGAAGTACGAATACGCCAATTAGCCTTTTGTGATCCTGGCACTCAATTGCCTAATCGGGCCGCTTTTATGCGCCACTTAGAGCGAGTCTTCGCCGATACGCAGATCCCTGAACTGGCGCTATTGCTGCTGGACCTGAATCATTTTAAAGAGATCAACGATACCGCAGGGCACGATTTGGGCGATTTAGTCCTTAAGGCCGTTGCTAGCAACTTTGCTGCGTCGCTAACGAAGGATGAGTTTTTGGCCCGATTAGGGGGCGATGAGTTTGTCGTCGTTTGCCCTGGAGTAGGAGCGATTGGTGCGTTAGCTGCCGCTCAGCGGCTGTGCGATAGCATTGCATACCCGATGCTGGTTGAGGAGCACTCCTTTGAACTCTCAATGGGCATCGGTATTTCGCTTTATCCCCAGCATGCGGCAACGCCCTTGGAGCTTTTGAAGCATGCTGACATCGCCATGTATCAGGCTAAACGGCAAAAACTTTCCACCTGTGTATTTGAACCCTGGATGGGGCGCGTCGTCGCTGAGCAGTTGAATATCGCCAAGCGCTTAGCGTCCGCTATTGCAGAAAAACAGTTAAGCTTGCACTTTCAGCCCCAGGTGGATTTAAACAGTGGCCAGTTGATTGGTGCCGAAGCGCTGTGCCGGTGGCACGATGAAGAGCTTGGCGACGTATCGCCGGGTAAATTCATTCCCATTGCTGAAGAGCGTGGGATGATTGTAGCGCTTGGTTATTGGGTGATTGAAGAAGCTTGCCGACAGCTGGCTGAGTGGCGGGCGCAGGGCTATTCCATGCCGGGGCAGCTAGCGATCAATATTGCCGCCCAGCAGTTCGAGGAAGAAAACTTGGTCGCCAACCTGCTCGATAGCTGTGCTAGTTTCAGCATCGAGCCCTCGCAACTTAGCTTGGAAATTACCGAAAGCGGCATCATGGAAAATCCTGAAAAAGCGATCGCCATGACCGAAGTATTAAAGGGAAAGGGGTTGGGGCTATCTATCGATGATTTTGGCACCGGCTACTCATCGCTTGCCTACCTGAAGCGCTTTGCCGCCGATAAAATAAAAATCGATATCTCCTTCGTCCGCGATATGCTCACTAGTGACAATGACCGTGTCATCGTGGCGACGATTATTGCCATGGCAAACACGCTAGGGCTTGAAACCATTGCCGAAGGTATTGAAAGCCAAGATCAAATCGCCGCCTTGCTTTCACTTGGCTGCAGCCAAGGGCAAGGTTACTACTTTGACCGGCCACTGGCCGCTGAGCAGTTTGTGCAGCGCTGGCTCTGCTAATCTAACAGGAAGAGATTGGTTAAGTATTTGCGAAGGGTTTTCGCAAAACTACGGCTTGTAACCGACCACCCGCTTAATGTAGCGCCTCTCCACGCGGTTCAACATATTGAGTAAGTTCTAATTTTTTGCCTCAGTCCTTTCAAAAAGCTCGGTCAGTCAGGGTGCCAAGTAGTCTAGACTCATGCTATACCTAAAATGTAATCTAATCTTTACATGCGTGCATGGTGTGTATTTTGGCGATAGCGAGCAATAGCAGAAGGACGCAATTAGCTGATCGAATGGTCTCTAACGTATGTCGATTCGGCAAATAAGCGTATTTGAATTCAGTCAAAGGATTGTACAGGAGGATTACGCTAAATGAGTGGATCGACCCCGCTAAGCAAATTTTCACGCCGCAAAGGTTTTTTTTCGCTAGCCGCTCTAGGCGGGCTGCTGGTTGGAAGCTTCCCTCTTGAGGCTTTTGCGTTTGGTTTTGATGATGTCGCTAGAAAAGCAGAAGAGCTAGCCCAGCAGGGCTATCGTGCTCCAGAAACGTCGTTGCCCAATGAGCTGCGCGAGCTCAGCTTTGCGGAATATGCGCAAATACAGTACAAGCGAGATCGTGACGTGTGGAGCGGTAGAGGCGCACCTTTCACCCTGAGCTTTATCCATGAAGGGATGCATTACGACAGCGCCATCCAATTAAACAGCATTGATCAGGAAGGCGAGGTTCATGGCTTTGCGTACAACCCTGATGACTTCACTTACGGTGACTTAGGCATCTCCGACGAAGTGAAGAACAGCGATGGCGTTGGTATTGCAGGTGTCAGGATCAACCATGCGCTCAATGAAGGTGGTCGCAATGAGGAGATGATGGTCTTTCTGGGGGCAAGCTATTTCCGCGCTATTGGCGGAGGGCAGGTTTATGGGCTTTCAGGGCGCGGTTTGGCCGTTGATACAGGGCTACCTTCGGGCGAGGAGTTTCCTCACTTTACTGAAATGTGGATCATCGAACCTAGCCCAGAAAGCCAGTACTTGACGATTTTTGCCCTGCTTGATTCGCCTAGCGTTACTGGCGCCTACCGCTTCGTGCTGCGTCCTGGAGAAGACACCTTAGTCGACGTGCAATCGCGGCTATATTTGCGCCGGGCGGTCGAGAAATTGGGGATAGCACCGCTCACTAGCATGTACCTTTATGGTCCGGAGCAGCCCTCTTCGACACAACACTATATCCCGGCAATTCATGATTCTAATGGCCTATTAATCAATGATGCGCAGAATGGTTGGACATGGCGCCCGCTAGCCAATCCAGCCAGATTGATGATGAATCGTCAGGCAACTCCTCAGTTACGCGGTTATGGCCTGATGCAACGGGGTCACAATTTTAGCGATTATCAGGATATTGCTGCACGCTATGACCTGCGCCCAAGCGCTTGGGTTGAGCCACAAAATGAATGGGGGGCCGGTAGTGTTGAACTGATCCAGATTCCGACGGACAACGAGACCAACGACAACATCGTTTCGATGTGGCTGGCTGATGAAGCGCATGACCCTGAAACCCCGCTGGCGTTCGATTACCGTATTACGTTCACAACCGATGAAAGCCGTCACCTTGACCCTCAGCTTGCGTGGGTTGAAGAAACACGTCGCTCACGGGGAGAGGTGGTCCGCGATAACCTGGTGCGCGAGCCCGACGGTACGCTCGCTTTCGTCCTCGATTTTATCGGGCCCTCGCTTTCCGGTATCGGCAGCGATGCCAATATGACCGTTGAAGCAAGCGTTGGCGATAATGGCGAACTAGCCAATAGTCGCGTTGTTCATAACCCAGCGACCAACGGCTGGCGTGTATTTGTCAACGTGAAGCGCAGTAATGGCAGCCAGCCTTTGGATATCAGGGCCAAGCTAATGCTCGATGGCAAGCAAATGTCCGAAACGTGGTACTACAGGCTGCCCGCTAATGGCTGAAACAATATCTCCCTCCCAGGCAGCGCCAACGGATCTGTATTTAGAGCGATTGGCGTTGGAAACCCAGGATCGTAAGGAGCGCTACACGCTATTAGTCGGTGACCTTGATCAACACGATATGGCTTCGCTACATGCTGCGTTGGGTGGAGATAGCGAGGGCGAAGGTGATTGGCAGAATAAAAATAGTGATGATCCAGCGGCCTTATCAGTGGGCCGACGCTTGGCGCTTGCCTATGCAGAGCCGCCGCTAGCGCCACCAGACGTGCTAACGACGGATGCTTCCAACATTACGCGACTGCGAACGGCGCCACCGATGAAACGAACGCCATTGGCGCCCCAGAAGTGGTCGACCAATCCTTTCGTCAATATTGGGCGACGTTTCAAGCGCTGGGCTAACGGTGATTTTCGAAAGCGCAGAAGAGAGTCACCCTCCGCGTCCTGGAAGTGGGTCGCCAGAAGGCGTCGTTGGATTTTGCTGGTGTTGATTTTCGGTCAAAGTATCATCGCTGCCAATCAGATGCGTACCGTACTCCCCGGCCAGGGCCTGCAGTGGCTTGAGGTTACTATTCTGTCGCTGTTTGTGCTGCTGTTCGCCTGGGTGTCCGCGGGATTTTGGACCGCTTTGATGGGATTTTTTCAGCTATTACGAAGCCATGATCGCTACGCCATTGACAGCGAAGTGGGCGACGAGCCGATTGATGATGAAGCGCGCACAGCACTGCTGGTGCCGATCTGTAATGAGGATGTTGCCAGAGTGTTCGCCGGCGTGCGCGCCACCCTGGAGTCCCTGCGCAGTACAGGCAATGACCGGCATTTCGATATCTTCATCCTGAGCGATACGTCTGATCCCGATATTGCTATTCAAGAAACCTACGCTTGGCTGGGGTTGTGTCGTGACCTGAATGCTTTCGGCCAAGTTTACTATCGCCGTCGACAGCGCCGTGTCAAACGCAAGAGCGGTAATCTGGACGATTTTTGCCGCCGGTGGGGAGCGCTATATCGTTACATGGTGGTGCTGGATGCCGATAGTGTCATGAGCGGCAAATGCCTGACCCGGTTGGTGCAAATGATGGAGGTGCACTCGAGGGTTGGCATTATCCAAACAGCGCCACGCGCTTCGGGGCGCCTCAACCTGTACGCTCGCATGCAGCAGTTTGCGACGCGGGTTTACGGGCCGCTATTTACCGCTGGGCTCCATTTTTGGCAACTGGGCGAGTCGCACTACTGGGGCCATAACGCGATCATTCGTCTGGCCCCGTTCATGCAGCACTGCATACTGGCACCGCTGCCCGGTAAGGGCTCCATGTCCGGTGAGATATTATCCCATGACTTTGTCGAAGCAGCGCTGATGCGGCGCGCGGGTTGGGGGGTATGGATTGCTTACAAGCTGGAAGGCAGCTATGAAGAAATGCCGCCTAACCTGCTTGATGAGCTCAATCGCGACAGGCGCTGGTGCCACGGGAATTTGATGAATTTCCGGCTGTTTTTCTCGCAAGGTATTCATCCCGTTCACCGTGCCGTCTTCCTGACCGGTTTAATGTCTTATCTGTCAGCGCCGCTATGGTGCCTTTTCTTGGTCCTTTCTACCGCACTTTTAGCCGTGCATAGTTTTAGCACGCCCGACTACTTTCCTGAGCCGGGAATGTTATTTCCTGTTTGGCCGCAGTGGAATCCCACTTTGGCGGTGGGGTTATTCGGTGTGACCGCGTTACTGCTGTTTTTACCTAAGCTGCTCAGCGTACTGCTGGTGTGGATAAAGGGCAGTCGTCAATATGGTGGGCCGATCAAGGTGCTGGCGAGCATGGTTCTCGAGTCGCTATTTTCGATGCTATTAGCGCCGGTAAGAATGCTGTTTCACACTCGTTTTGTACTGACGTCAGTGATGGGGTGGGCGGTTCAGTGGCGCTCACCGTCCCGGGAAAATAGCGACACGACGTGGGGTGATGCCATTCGTGCTCATTGGACACAGACTCTCATAGGGGCTGTGTGGGCAGTGGGTGTTTACGTGATGGAGCCCACTTTTCTTTGGTGGCTCTCACCCATTGTCGTTGCTTTGATGCTATCCATCCCGGTGTCGGCATTATCGAGCCGTGTTTCATTAGGGCAGCTCAGCTTTCAAAAGCGGCTGTTCCGGATTCCTGAAGAAACGCAGCCACCAAGGGTGCTGCGACGCATGGTGAGCTTGCTTGCCCAGATGAACACCGGGATGTCGGCTCCCTCTTTTGTCCGAGTGGTGGTAGAGCCCGTGCCTAATGCGTTAGCGACAGCTTTAGGCACATCACGGCACACCGATGTCGAGCCCATACGCCAGCGCCGAGCCGAGCGGGTTTCTCGCGCCGTATTGATGGGGCCAGCGGGGATGAGTCGATTGGAGCGGCTGGATTTTCTAGATGATCCAGTGATGATGTCTCAATTGCACTATCACCTATGGGTCGATAGTAAGGCGCATCACAGTTGGTTTGAACTGGGTCTGCCAGGGCGTGAATCCACACATCTACCGACCTTTAGCTAAGCTTACTTTTGCATTAAGCGTGTGTGACGGACACTCACCAAACTGCTGCTTATAGTCGTGGGCGAATTGGCCCAGATGCCAGAAGCCCCAGTAAGTGGCTATTTCCGTTACTGACTGCTCGGGCGATGCGGCTCGCAGCGCCCGACGGACACGATTGAGCCGCGTTAAACGTAAATACTGCAGCGGGCTAATGCCCAAAATGGCCGTAAAGCTGTACTGCAGCGTGCGCCGGCTAACATGGGTCAGCTGGCAAAGCTCATCCATGGTCACCGGGCCATCCATGTGCTCGTCCACATAGCGCTTTACCCGGTCAACCACTTCTTTACGATGCGCGTAGCTGGGCGGCAGCTCTGCACTAGGCTGTTCGGCTTGCAGGAGTTCCAGTAGCGCCATCAGCAGAATGTCTTGATGGATATGGCTAGCAATAGCCAGCGTTTGGCTAGTCAGCAGGCGCTCGATAAGAAACGCGACGGCATTGAGCGTTTCGCTTGCTGCTTGTCGACGGGGCATGACGTCCCAGCCTTTATCCAAGCTCATCCCCTGGCGCTTAGCGGCCTCTGCTAACGCTGGTAATTGAATCACCAGCCCATAGATATCGAATTCTTCCGGCGTCACCAATTCAAAATCCCGCCCACCGGGGCGGCACATTACGTCGCCCTCGCTAAGCGCTTGGCCATTGATCCGCGTGCCATTTCGCGTTGTGGGAATGCCGATCCATAGCGAGTTTGGCCATACCCGACACTGCTGGCGTAGCGCTTGCCCAGTGTGCTCCTTAAACACCTGCATCGTTTCTAATGCCACTTCATCCAGGCGACCATAGAAGCTGCCAGGGCTGAGCTGGTCGTACTCCTGCTGCCAGCGCGTCAGGTTTTGCGCGTGCTCATCGGCATCGAACGCTTCCTGAACGCATCTTTTTGGTGCAAATGCGCTTTCGAGCGTGGTCATAGGGCTCTCCTCGAGCGTTATATGGGCTCAATAGTGCTGGGTTAACGCCTTAACTTGCTGTATTTAATTGAATTTATTAAATATTTAAGGGTTTGCCAAAACTCGATACTCCCTCTCTAGTGATAGCGCTATGGTGGAAACAAGCAAGTTTTATACCTCAACGCGCAGTCAGCGCGATAAAAAGCAGTCGTTAAAAAGGAAAGCTCCATGGCGCAGACCTATCACACCACGGTGGGGAGTCGCAGCTACCGCTTCGCAAGCCTAGCCGAGCTGATGGCCAAAGCCACACCGCCTCGTTCTGGCGACCGATTGGCTGGCGTAATGGCGGAGAGTGCCGAAGAGCGGGTGGTCGCTCAAATGGTACTCGCCGAACTCCCGCTGACCACCTTTTTGAATGAGGCCCTGATTCCTTACGAAGAGGATGAGATCACCCGGCTGATTATGGATGATCATGACGCCGACGCCTTCGCTCCCATTCGTCATCTCACCGTGGGCGATTTTCGTAACTGGCTACTCTCCGATCACGCGACTAGCGATGTATTAACGGAAGTGAAAGCGGGGATTACCCCGGAAATGGCCGCTGCCGTCAGCAAGCTGATGCGCAATCAGGACTTAATTCTGGTGGCCAAAAAGTGCCGGGTCACCACCGCCTTTCGCAACACGATTGGACTGCCGGGGCGGCTCTCTACACGACTGCAGCCCAACCATCCCACTGATGATGTGACCGGTATTGCCGCCAGTATCCTGGATGGTCTGCTCTATGGCAGTGGCGATGCGGTCATTGGCATCAATCCCGCGACTGATAACGTCGCCCAGAGCGTCAAGCTGATGCGCTTGATGGACGAAGTGATTCAGAAGTATCAAATCCCCACCCAGTCCTGCGTGTTGACCCACGTAACGAACACCTTGGAGGCGATCGAGCAAGGCGCCCCGGTCGATTTGGTCTTCCAATCGATTGGCGGCACCGAGGCCACTAACCGCAGCTTTGGCTTTAACTTGAGCACTCTCGCCGAAGCCGAAGCAGCCGCGCAGACGCTCAATCGCGGCACGGTGGGGCGCAATGTGATGTATTTCGAAACCGGCCAGGGCAGCTCGCTCTCCGCCGATGCTCACCACGGGCTCGACCAGCAAACCTGTGAAGCCCGCGCCTATGCGGTGGCGCGCAAGTTCAACCCCTTGCTGGTGAACACCGTGGTGGGTTTTATCGGCCCGGAGTATCTCTTTGACGGCAAAGAGATCACCCGTGCAGGGCTTGAGGATCACTTCTGCGGCAAGTTGTTGGGCGTGCCCATGGGCTGCGATGTCTGCTACACCAATCACGCCGAAGCCGATCAAAACGATATGGATAACCTGCTCACGCTGCTCGGCGTGGCGGGCTGCAACTTCATTATGGGGATTCCTGGCTCCGACGACATCATGCTCAATTACCAGACCACCTCTTTTCACGACGCGCTCTATGCACGTCGGGTGCTGGGGCTAAAAGCCGCGCCGGAATTTGAGCGCTGGCTCGAAGAGATGCAGATTTTCCAGGATGTCAGCACCCACCGGCTCAATGACCAGCTTCCGGCCGCCTTTGCCAATAGCCTGCGCCATCTGCCCAAGGAGACGCGCCATGGCACATGATCCGTCATCTCCCATCGTGGTGGAGAACTCCTGGGAGAGGTTGAATGCCTTTACCGACGCGCGTATTGGCCTGGGGCGCGCTGGGGTTAGCCTGCCGACCAGCAAGCTGCTGGCGTTTCAGTTGGCTCACGCCCAAGCACAGGATGCGGTGCACTGTCCGCTGGATGTGGAAACGCTCTCCACTGAGCTGACCCAAGCCCTCAATTTGTCTGAACCACCGCTTCGCCTGCACAGCCATGCTCAGGATCGTGCCATGTACCTGCAGCGGCCCGACTATGGCCGACGACTTAACGACGAGAGCCGTGAGCACCTGCAGCAAGCCGCCGCGTCCCAGCAGCGCTATGACCTTGCGATTGTCGTGATCGATGGGCTTTCCGCGCTGGCCGTGCAGCAAAACAGCGCGCCGTTTCTTAGCACGCTTTATCAGATGTTGAGCAGCGACACCGCTGATTGGCAGCTAGCGCCGTTAACGATTGTTGAGCAGGGGCGGGTGGCCATTGGCGATGAGATTGGTGGGCTGCTCAACGCGGACGCAGTGCTGGTGATGATCGGTGAACGGCCGGGGCTGAGCTCACCGGATAGCCTGGGATTGTATATGACCTGGGCGCCGGAACCGGGGCTCAAGGATGATCGGCGAAACTGCATTTCCAACGTGCGCCCGGCGGGTTTGCAAATAGAGGAGGCCGCCCGGCGTTTCTTTCTGCTGTTAAAAGAGGCCCGTCAGCTCAAGTTGTCTGGCGTTAAGTTGAAAGACCGCAGCGAAGACGATGTGTTGGAAGGTGAATCAGCATCAGGCTCGACACGTAACTTCCTGGTGGCGGATTAACGTCACCCAAAAGCGATATCCCATAACAACGATCACATAACAAAACGGAACAACGTTGGTAAACAACAGCACGCCGCTGACGACGATTTCGTTCCACACTGAAAGGGCAAAACGATGACACAACCATCGATTGATCAGGCGTATCTGGCAAAACGCCAACTGCGCAAAGGCACCGCTGGCTGGATACTGCTGGCGGGGCTTGGGGTTTCTTACGTCATTTCCGGTGACTTCGCCGGGTGGAACTTTGGTATCGCCGAAGCGGGCTGGGGTGGCTTTGCGATAGCGGCCTGTTTGATGGCGCTGATGTATCTGGCCCTGGTGCTGTCCCTCGCGGAAATGTCCGCGGCGATTCCTGCAGCGGGCGGTGGCTATAGCTTTGCCCGCCAGGCAATGGGGCCTGCCGGTGGTTATTTAACGGGGCTTGCAGTATTGATCGAGTACGCCTTGGCCCCAGCGGCGATTGTGATCTTTATCGGTGCCGCGGTAGAGGCGTTAATCGGCATTAACGGCCCGCTGGTTTACCTGATTTTCTACGCCGTGTTTATTGGTATCCACTTGGCAGGCGTGGGGGAAGCGCTCAAGGTCATGATGGTGATTAGCGGCCTGGCGGTATTCGCTATTCTGGCAACTGCTGTCGCGCTAATTGGCAGCTTCGACGCTGCCAACCTGTTTGATATTGCCCCCACCGATGCGGCGGGCGCCAGCACCTTTATGCCGTTTGGCTGGTACGGCGTTTGGGCGGCGCTACCCTTTGGTATGTGGTTGTTCCTGGCGGTGGAAGGCGTACCGCTAGCGGCAGAAGAAGCCAAAGACCCCGCCCGGGATATGCCCAAAGGCATTATCGCGGCGATGCTGTTTCTGCTCTTCACTGCGTTGTTAGTCGTGGTGCTACTGGCCGGTGCGGCGGGTGCCGAAATGATTGGCCAAAGCGGCGTACCGTTGGTGGATGCACTGAACGCGGCGGGCAACCCGACCCTGGCCACGTTGGTGAACGTGCTGGGCCTAGCGGGGCTTATCGCCTCCTTCTTCTCGATTATCTACGGCTACAGCCGGTTGGTCTTTGCGCTTTCTCGGGCGGGGTACCTCCCCAAGGCACTGTCGCTGACCAGTGGCCGTAAAGTGCCCTATCTGGCCCTAATCGTGCCCGGCGTGTTTGGTTTTCTGGTGTCGTTGAGCGGCGAAGGCGACCTGATGTTGGGAATGGCTGTAGTCGGTGCGACGATCTCTTATGCGCTCATGGCACTCAGCCATATTCTACTGCGGGTAAAGCAACCCGACCTGCCGCGCCCGTATAAAACCCCTGGCGGTGTCGTTACCTCAGGGATTGCACTGGTGCTTTCCCTGGTTGCGCTTACCGGGGTATACGCCTTCGACCCACGCGCCTTTAACTACACCATCGTGCTGTTCATTGTTGGCGCAGCCTACTTCTTCCTCTACAGCAAGAATCACCTCGTAGCGAAAACCGCTGAGGAGGAGTTTGCACTGGTAGTCGCGTCACCTGAGGAGCTGGATGATAGTGATTCAGACCCAGCGGTCTCGACAGCGAAGCTGTAATTTACAAGCCTAATCGCCTAGGCTGACCAAGCCTCTTTGCCTTGTGGCAAAGAGGCTTTTTTGGCTGATGAGAAGGAGTCGTCATGGCGTTAACATTTGATAGTCCTAATGAAGAACAGCGCTGGTACGCAGTGAATGATGGTGTTATGGGCGGTGTTTCCGAGAGTACGTTTCGCGTTACTGACAACGAAGGTCGCTTTCAGGGTGAGGTGTCGCTGGAAAACGGCGGTGGTTTTGCCTCCGTTCGCCGCGAGCCCAACGGGTTCGAGCCAACGCTAGCGGATGCCCAGGGCATAGCGTTGACCGTGCGGGGCGACGGACGTACCTATCAACTGCGCCTGAAAAGTACCTCTCTTGGCAATGCCTCAGCGTACCGAGTGAAATTTACGCCTTCTCAAGATGCCTGGGAAACACTGCACTTCTCATGGGATGCTTTTGAAGCGGTGAGGCGGGGAACGCTATTGAGTGACGCCCCGGCAGTAACCCCTAGCGAGATTCACCAGGTCGGCTTTTTAATCGCTGACCGCACCGCGGGGCCTTTTTGCCTTCAGATCAACCGTATCGAGCCCCTGCGCTAACTTGGCGTTGACTACCCACCAAGGTCGTCTCGCATGTAGCTTCCAGTTACGCGAAGCTGGTAAAAATGATCAGGAGCACGGCCCTTGAAACACGCACCTGCGTACCGCTTAGCGACAACGATTTTGCATGGCTTCGATGAGTATCGTGCGCGCTTTAAAGAGATCACTGCCGATGCCAGTCGTCGTTTCCGCGACGCAGCCTGGCGTGACGCTCAGCAAGCCTCGGCGGAGCGAATTAATCTCTATCAGGAAAAGATCGACGTTACGCTTGGGCGCCTGAAGCGCACTTTCGATCCTGAAGTGGTGTCCCACTGCGAGTGCTGGCGCGAGGCGCGCAACCACTACGCCGAACTGATCAGCCACCGGCTCGATTACGAACTAGCCGAGACCTTTTTTAACTCGCTATTCTGTGCGATTTTCCATCACCGCCATATCCGTAACGATTGGATGTTTGTGTATAGCTCCCGTGAGGATGCCGCCCACCGCTCGGGAATTGACCTATGCCGTCGCAAACAGGTTAACGGCGACTGGCAGGCCGCGCTCAAATGGGCGCTTATGGACGCTCCCTTCGGCAATCGCTTTGCGGACATAGACCAGGATACCCATCTCGGCGCCACCTTCTTACAGCAGCACTTACCCTCGGCGATGCTGGACGCCGATGATACTGAAATCGAGCTGTTGAATAGCGTCTTTTATCGCAATAAAGGGGCTTATCTGGTGGGACGGATTGTCGGCGGTGGTGAGCAAGTACCACTGGTGCTGCCGGTACTCCACGGGGAGGGTTTTGGTGAACAGACAGGCGGCGATTCCGGACTGCACCTGGATACGGTATTGATCGAAACTGACGAGGTGTCGATTATCTTCTCCTTCACCCGCGCCTACTTTCAGGTCGAAGTGGCGGTGCCCAGGGAGTTTGTCGATTACCTTCAGCAGTTGATGCCGCACAAACCGGAAGGCGAGCTTTACGCTGCCATCGGCTTCTTCAAACATGGTAAAACCGAGCTTTTCCGGGCGCTGAATCGTCAGGTCGCCAAGCGCGAAGATCAGTTTATTATCGCCCCTGGCGTGCGTGGCATGGTGATGGCGGTGTTTGTGCTGCCCAGTTTTCGCACCGTGTTTAAGATCATTAAAGATAAATTCGACCCGGCTAAAGACGTGACCCACGCCGTGGTGCGCGAAAAGTACCGGCTAGTAAAACGCCATGACCGAGTAGGACGCATGGCCGATACTCAAGAGTTCTCCAATTTTATTGTCCGCCAGGATCATTTTGCGCCGGAGTGCCTGGAGCACTTACTGGAAGTGGCGCCCTCTACCGTTGTGTTGAAAGACGATAAGGTCATTATCAAACACTGCTACACCGAGCGCATGATGACGCCGCTGAATATCTATCTGGAGCAGTGCAGCGAACAAGAGAAGGAAATGGTGCTTAAGGATTACGGCAATGCCATCAAGCAGATGGCTGCGGCGAATATCTTTCCCGGCGATATGCTGCTGAAAAACTTTGGCGTGACGCGCCATGGAAGGGTGATCTTCTACGACTACGATGAGGTCTGCTATCTCACTGAATGCCGTTTCAGACAACTTCCGAAATCCTATGGCAATGACTTCCAGGGGGGCGATACGTTATCCATCGGCCCTAACGATATTTTCCCGGAGGAGTTTGGCCCTTTCATGTTTGCCAACCCTCAATTGCGCCGCCTGTTTATGGAGCAGCATCCAGAGTTATTCGACCCGGATTACTGGTTGGAGCTGCAGCAGGCGATCATCGATGGCCGGGTCATCGACGTATATCCCTATCGAAATAAGCAGCGTTTCGTGGGTACGATAGGCCAACTGGTATATTAGGCTTCTATTTTAGGCCCATGAAACACAAGCGACGAGGTAAGCATGGCAGCAAGCCCGCATTTGGTGGTGTTTACCGGCTCTGGGATTAGTGCCGAGAGTGGCATCAAGACCTTCCGTGCCAGCGACGGACTATGGGAGAACCATCCGGTTGAAGATGTCGCCACCCCTCAGGCGTGGCGGCGCAATCCGCAGCAAGTGCTGGATTTTTATAACCAGCGTCGTGAACAGATACGTCGTGCCAAGCCCAACGCGGCCCATAAGGCGCTGGCTGCCCTGGAGCAAGAGGGGTTTAACGTCAGCATTATTACCCAGAATATTGATGACCTTCATGAACGTGCAGGCTCTCGCCATGTACTACATCTACACGGCGAGATTTTAAAAGCACGTTCATCAATCGATGAGCGCATGCGCTACCCGCTGCCGAAAGGGGGCATCCAGCTGGGCAATGTGTGCGACAAGGGCAGCCAACTGCGGCCCGACGTGGTCTGGTTTGGCGAATCGGTGCCGCTGTTTGCGGAGGCCTGCGACCTTGTTAGCCAGGCTGACTTTCTGCTGGTCGTTGGCACGTCGCTGGCCGTCATGCCCGCCGCTTCGCTGCTTTCGTACATTGACTACGACACGCCCTGCGCCCTGGTCGACCCGGAGGCGGATATGCTCAGCCCGCCGGGCGTGCTGGCAATCAATACCACGGCTGGAGAAGGCGTTCCAGCGTTGGTAAACCGCTGGAAGCAGCAGGGTAATCTTGCATTGTCATAGCCCTCGCTTTAGCTGCGGCTAAACCACGCCTTCATTACATCGGTAATCTGGGAGATTTCCGCTTCAGAAGTAATGTAGGCGGGCATGGTATAGAGCCAGCGACCAATGGGACGCAGCCATACGCAGCGCTCGCGGGCGAAGTCACCTACGCCCTTTAACGCTTCAGCGGAGTGCGCTTCGATCACTGCGGTGGCGCCGAGCACGCGAACGTCAGCCACGGCCGGATGTGCATTCAGTGCCTGATCTTCGAGTAGTTCACGCTGCAGTTGCTGACTGAGCTTGGCAATCTTGTCCAGGTAATTCTCTTCCTCGAAGACGCGCAGACTCTCCAACGCCATGCGGCAGGCCAGCGGGTTGCCCATAAAGGTAGGCCCGTGCATAAAAGCGTGCTGGGGAGTGTCGCCGATAAAGGCGTCATGGACACGATCCGTGGCGAGCGTAGCGGCGTGACCCAAATAGCCGCCGGTCAAGCCTTTGGAGAGCACCATGATATCCGGCGTGATGCCCGCGTGGTCGGCGGCAAACAGTTTGCCGGTGCGGCCAAAGCCGGTGGCGACTTCATCAAAAATTAGCAGCACCCCAAACTCATCGCACAGTTCCCTGGCGCCAGTGACATAGTCCGGCGAGGTCATGTTGAGCCCGCCTGCTGCTTGTAAAAGCGGTTCCATCAATAGGGCGGCGATTTCATCATGGTGGCGCTCAAATACGCGACGCAGGGCGCTAAGGTCGTGCTCGACCTGTTCAGCGGTGGCATCAAAAGGGGCCGTGGGCGCCGGGGCGAAATGGTGTTGTGGCAGTAGGCTGGCGAACAGGCTATGCATGCCTTCCTCCGGGTCGCATACCGCCATGCAGCCGGTAGTGTCGCCGTGGTATGCCTTCATCAACGAGAGCATCTTTTGCTTGCCGGGGTTGCCGGTGAGTACCTGGTACTGGAGGGCCATTTTCATCGCCACTTCCATGCCCACCGAGCCGCTATCCGAATAGAACACATGATTCAGCCCGGCGGGGGTAATGCGCACCAGCTCATGCGCTAATTGATCGGCGGGGTCGTGGGTTAAGCCGCCGAGCATCACATGGCAAAGCTCACCTGCCTGTTCGCGGATGGCCGCCACCAAACGGGGGTGGCCGTAGCCGTGAATCATGCACCACCATGAGCAGGTGGCATCCAATAAGCGTTCTCCGCTTTCGAGCACAAAGT
This sequence comes from Vreelandella arctica, assembly GCF_037070215.1. Classification (NCBI taxonomy): domain Bacteria; kingdom Pseudomonadati; phylum Pseudomonadota; class Gammaproteobacteria; order Oceanospirillales; family Halomonadaceae; genus Vreelandella; species Vreelandella arctica. Next base: position 226,048 of record NZ_JBANSN010000003.1, read on the forward strand.
GGGCACCGTCACCGCCAACCACCTTGGGCGCGGGCGTCTGGGTTTTTAAGTGGGCATAAGGATGCCAAACCGGCGTGTTCATAACGGCTCCAGGGAGAGGTAGGGGGCGGCAGTTGCGGCGTCGGGGTCATCTAGATGAGGAACAATGCCTAAACAGGGGGCCGCGAGTTTGGCGTTTAGATGGGCGATATTGGCCTCAAAGCGGGCCGTGTCAGCTGCAAAAACGGGGTCAACTACGCTGCCTGCCCATCCTGCTACTACCAAGCCGTCGGCGCGAATGGCTTCTGCTGTTAAGCGGGCATGATTCAAGCAGCCCAGCTTTAGGCCAACCACCAGAATCACCGGCAGCTCAAGCGCCATTGCCAGGTCGGCAAAATCTTCCTGCTCGTTTAACGGTACGCGCCACCCACCGGCGCCTTCAATCAGGGTGAAGTCTCTGGATGTTTGGCTAAGAGTTTCGCGCAACAAGCTAACGATGGCGCTCACCTCAAGCGGCTGGCCCGCCTCTAACGCGGCAAGATGAGGAGCAATGGCCGGGGCAAAGGCGATGGGGTTCACCGTGGCGTAGTGGACCGGCGGCACGCTTTGATGCTGAAGGGCGAGGGCATCACTATTCCGCAAGCCTTCAGGCGTGGCTTGGCTGCCCGAGGCGATAGGTTTTAAGCCTAGCGTGCTCAACTGCTGTTGGTGGGCGGCATATAGTAACCCGCTGGTCACCAGGGTTTTACCCGCATCGGTATCGGTGCCAGTCACAAACCAAACGTTCATAGCGATTTTTCCAATTGCAGCGTTAAGCAGTGGTAGCTCACGGGTAGGCCGTCCGGCTGGCGGAGTTGTTCAAAGCGCGCTTGTGCGGCGGCGATGTCATTTCGGCTAAGGCTGGCTTGTGGCCGGGAAATCTGCGCGCCCACGCCTTTGATAGACGCCATCACCGCCTTCAAGTCAGGGTAATAGAAGCGTTCAACGGTGATCGTCTGCCGAGTGATGGTTAAGCCACTTTCGCCGATGGCTCTCTCGACGCTGGCGCGATCAGGTGTTTGCAGCAACGCTTCGGGACGCTGCCAGGCAAAGGCGATCTCCTCCAGGGTGCCGGGCAGCAGCGTGGTGATATGCGCCTGCCCACCGGGCGTGAGAACCCGGTAAAGCTCAGCCATCACCGCGCCAATGTCAGGGCACCACTGCACCGCCAAGTTGGAAAACACCAGATCAAATGAATGCTCGTCATATGGCAGTGCTGCAGCATCGCCGGGTTGCCAGTGGATGCTTTCACCGTGGCGTTGGCGGGCCTGTTCCAGCATGCCAGGGGCTAAATCTAACCCGGTGATCTGAGCGCGTGGGTAACGTTCAGCCAACCGCTGTGTCCAGACACCGGTACCGCACCCCATATCCAGCACGTTATAAGCGTGTGGAGGTAACGTCCCCCAAAGCATCTCACCTATATGGCGTTGTGCAGTGGCTAGCGTATCGTAGCGGGGAGCAGCTCGTGAGAAAGCGTGGGCGACCCGTGCCTGCCAGTTTGCCTCAGTCTTCAGCGTTAGATCGTTCATAAAGCCGCCGTGCTGACGTTAGTTATCTGATTAGCATGACGGACAATCTCGGCGGCGAGCACCTGGGGCTGCGAGAGCATCGGGCAGTGGCCGACATTGCTTAAGGGTTTGCTGATGCGGCGCTGGGCGGGGCTGATAAATGGATCATGGTCGCCAATAAGACGTACCACCGGGCAAGGGGGCGCCGCTAGACATGGGCGATTATCAATCGATGCCAGCCAGTGCAGTCCGGTAGCCAGGGTGGTGCTGTCGGCGGGGGGCGTATCACCCAGCAAGTCATGCAGCTGCCGGTGAGCCTGCCGGGGGCCGGGCTCCCCTTGGGTCTGCCAGCGCAAGAAATGTTGCCACGTCGCGGTGGGGGCACGTTGAAAGGCGCGCTGAAAGGCACTCAGCTCGGCACTAGTGACGCCCCCTTTGGCACTGACCTCGTCTTTGACACAGAATGCATCCCCCGCACCGAGCAGGATCAGGCCCCGTGGTGGGGGGAGATATGCCAGTAGCGCCGTAGCCAGTAGCCCACCCAATGACCAGCCGACCCAAACCGCATCGCTGGCTAACGACTCGGCCATAGCCTCGGCCAGCTCTTCCAGCGTCGCGTTGGCCTCAAGTGAGGGCGTATCGCCGTAGCCGGGCCACTCTACTGTCTGGGCAGCTAGACAGGTGGGCCAGTGCGCCTCGAGCGGCTGCCAAATCCGCTGGTCGATTCCCCAGCCGGAGAGCAGGATTAAGCGCAGGGGCTGCATAACGCCTCTTGGTGCTGGCAGTGGTGGAGCGCGGCTAACAGTTGATCAATATCGTCGTGCTGGTGGCGCGCACTTAAAGTCACACGCAGACGGGACTCACCCTTGGGCACCGTTGGCGGTCTAATCGCCCCCACCTGTATGCCCTTTTGCTGGAGCTGTAACGCCCAGCTTAGGGTGCGCGCTTCGTCCCCCAGGATCAGCGGCTGAATGGGGGTGGTCGAATCGCTGAGAGGTAGTCCCAAGTGCAGCGCCTCATGGCGAAAGTAAGCGATATTAGTGTTTAGCTGGGCGCGGAGTCCCTGTTCACTCTGAACGATCTCCAGCGCTTTTAACGTCGCGGCGGCGATGGCCGGAGGCTGGGCGGTGGTGTAGATATAGCTGCGTGAAAACTGAATCAGGTGATCGATTAACTCGGCATTGCCAGCAACAAATGCCCCTGCGGTACCTAACGCTTTGCCTAACGTGCCGACAAGAATCGGCACGTCCGTACTACTCCAGGCGCTGCCCACGCAGCCGCTGCCATTGTCGCCTAGCACGCCTACCCCGTGGGCATCATCGATCATCAGCCAGGCGCTGTGCTGCCGACTGACTTCGACCAGCGTGGCAATGTCGGCGATATCGCCATCCATACTGAAAACGCCATCGCTGACCACGAGCTTATGCGCGCACTCACTGCGCGCCAGCAGGCTTTCCAGATCAATAGCATCGCGGTGATGAAAGCGACGCGAGCGGGCACCGCTTAACGCGGCGCCATCGATTAGCGATGCGTGGTTGAGGCGATCCTGGAAAATAGCGGTATGGCGATCAGCCAGCGCTTGCAGCACGCCGAGATTGGCCATATAGCCGGTAGAAAACAGCAGCGCACGTTCGCGGCCTGTCCAGCGCGCTAACGCTTCTTCCAAGGCGTCGTGAATCTCCAGATGACCGCTGACCAAATGCGAAGCGCCTGCACCTGCACCGTAACGGTGAGCGCCCGCCGCCTGGGCCTCGCTAACGCGCGGGTCTTGAGCGAGGCCTAAGTAGTCATTACCCGCAAAGTCGAGGGTATTGCTTTTGGCTACCTGACGAATTCGCCAACGCTCCGTCTGTTGACGATGAGCGCGGGCGTCGGCCAGGCGCTGTTGCCACGCTTCAGACACTGGCATCTACCGCCAGCTCGGCAACGCGTTCGGCGTGCACCTGCTGCTGTGCCTGTTGGGCAAGGCGTGCCGCTTGGATATCTTCGCTTTCGCAGGTCTCGCGCTTCTCAGGGTGCAGGCCCAGCTTGGCAAACAGCGCGCGGTCACGATCCACCTGGGGGTTGCCGGTGGTCAGCAGTTTGTCGCCGTAGAAGATCGAGTTGGCGCCTGCCAAAAACGCCAGCGCCTGGGTCGATTCGTTCATCTGCTCACGGCCAGCGGAGAGCCGCACATGGCTTTGCGGCATCATGATGCGGGCGACCGCAATGGCGCGGATGAACTCGATCGGGTCTAAATCCTCGACGTTTTCCAGCGGCGTGCCGGGCACTTTCACCAGCATATTGATAGGTACGGACTCCGGATGTGGCGACAGCTTAGCCAGTTGTTGCAGCAGGGCGCTACGATCCTTGGCATCCTCACCCATACCCAGAATGCCGCCGGAGCACACTTTCATGCCTGCATCGCGCACGTTGGAGAGGGTTTCCAGCCGGTCGCTGTAGGTGCGGGTGGTTATGATTTCGCCGTAGAACTCCGGCGAGGTATCCAGGTTGTGGTTGTAGTAATCGAGTCCTGCCGTGGCCAGTCGGCTGGCCTGTTCGCCGTCGACCATCCCCAGCGTCATGCAGGTCTCCAGGCCCACGGCTTTTACCTGACGAACCATCTCTTCGACCAGCAGTAGATCCTTATCGCGAGGGCTGCGCCAGGCGGCGCCCATGCAAAAGCGACTGGCGCCTGCCTCTTTCGCGGCCTTGGCTTGTTCGACCACCTTTTCAATCTCCAGCAGCTTCTCTTTCTCCAGCTGGGTGTTGTAGTGGCCGGACTGGGGGCAGTACTTGCAGTCTTCCGGGCAGGCGCCGGTCTTGATCGATAGCAGGGTAGAGACCTGCACCGCGTTAGCATCGAAGTGGGCACGGTGAACCTGCTGGGCTTGAAACAGCAGATCATTGAACGGCAGCGCGAAAAGCGCGTTGATCTCTTCTAGCGTCCAGTCGTGGCGTTGTTCATGAAGGAACTGTTCGTGATGCACGGTCATCTGTAAACCTTATTATCTGTATTAGTTGACGAGACTTTAGCGGCGTTGCGCTTTGGGTGTCAACGTTGAGATATTTTTAGGTTTACGGTGGTGTTGGAAATATTCGTCAAAGGACGCCGTGCTCATTTATACTCTGCGCCCTTTTTCACTCTTAGTTTCCCCCACTCTTTGGAGCGCGGATGTCTGCTTTTAAAAGCTCTGCTGATGAGAGTGCTTTGAACGATCACTCTATTGATCATGACACCGTAAATCATTACTCAGCTGCTGAGCATCCGCGCCCGCCCAGGCGTGAATTCAAAGCGCGCGGCAGTTTTGTCACGCGCTGTGAAGGGTGCAATTTACCGGTGCTTAATTGTTTGTGCCCCTATCAAGTGAAGGCGGAAAGCGTCGCTCAGGTGTGGCTGTTAACGCATTCGATCGAGCACTACAAACCGACAAATACCGGTCGCTTGATTGGTGATGTGCTTAACGAGACGCGAATCTTTACCTGGTACCGTACGGCGCCGGATGCGCAGCTGGCAGCGCTGTTGAAAGACCCTCGCTATGTCCCCTTTGTGATTTTCCCCGATGACCAGCCCGACTACGCGGATCGGGTGGTGGGTATCGAAGCGGTGCATGCGGCGAAAGCGCAGGCGCGCATCCCGGTATTTATTATTCTGGATGGCACCTGGCGTCAGGCGCGGCGCATGTTCCGTAAAAGCGCCTATCTGGATGCATTGCCTGTGCTGCCATTGAGAACCGAGCGGGAGACGCGTTATCGGCTGCGCAAACCGGCGTCAAAATCGCACCTCTGTACTGCGGAAGTGGCTATCGAGCTGCTGCGACAGGGCGGGGATACGGTCGCTGCGGATGTGCTGGATGATTACTTTGAGGTGTTTAACGATAGCTACGCGGCGAGCCGTCTGCATCACAGAATCGCCTCACCGACCGCGGCGATGCGGCGCCTATTAGCTCAGCAAGAAGCAGCGCCCATAGAAATATGAGCGCTGCTAGGGTCGTTTTACGCGCTGCCACTGCCAAACAGGGCACCGGCGATTCTGAACCCAGCTACCCAGGTACCCACCGCGGAGCCTAGCGTGGCGAGAATAAACACCAGCAGGGTGCGCGATACGCGGTTTTGCCACCAGCCTTTTAATTGCGTCACATCGTGGCGCAGCGATGAAAAATCGCGCACTTTGGGTTTGCGCATATACAGCTCAACCCCGGCGGCCACAAAGCCCGCGCCGATGGTGGGGTTCAGCGAGGTGAGCGGGGCGGCAAAGAAGGTGGCAATCACGGTAACGGGGTGTGCCAGGGCGATAATCGTCGCTCCGCCAGAGAGAATGCCGTTAATCAAGAACCACTCAAGCACCAGCTGCCAGCCCAGGCCGGTATTGCGCGAGAAGCCAATCGCAAAGCCGGTGAGCACTAACGCGGTAATCAGCCAGGGCAGCGCCTTCCAAATTTTGGACGGTGGCGGGGTGGCCTCCAATGATTCGCGCTCTACTTTTGGGTCGGCGGGCAGCGGTGCTTCCAAGTGTTCGCCGGTGCCTTTTAAGTGGCCTGCACCGATCACCACCAGCACGTGCTGGTAGCGCCCCGGCGGCGCTTCTTCGGCTAACCGTAGCGCCATGTAGCGGTCACGCTCGCGAATCAGCGGCGTATACAGCGCTTCGGATTCGGCGGCAAACTCGCTGAAGGTGGCTTCCAGCATATCGCCTTCTTTGAGTTTTTCGATATCCTCTTTGGAAACGTCCTGACGCGAAAGCACGCTGCCGATAAGCCCTGAAAAGAGCGAAAAGCGCTGCCACCAGGGCACGTTGCGGTAGATGCGCTTTAGCGTTACGCCTACATCGCGGTCGACCAGCAGCAGTGGCAGCTTGAGACGACTGGCTTCTTCAACGGCGGCGCGCATCTCAGCCCCTGGCTGAATGCCGGATTGATCGGCAATACGCTGTTGAAAGGCGCCAAGCGCTAAGCTCGCCGCGACCATGCCCGCTTTGCCTTCCCGGAACACTTGAAACAGGTCCTGTTCGCCCATGGCATCCGGATTCGACATGCTGTGGTGACGGGCATCGCAAAGCTCGATGGCCACCGCATCAAAGGCGCCGCTATCTATCAGTTGGCGCACATCGTCGGCACTTTCCGCCGACACATGAGCCGTACCCAACAGCGTGTAGCGGGTTTCACCGATAGTGAAGGTTTTTAACGGCCCGCTAGTGGCCGGGAGTGAAGTCAGGGTTGCCGTCAGTGGCCCGCTCTCTTCCTGAGAAGCTTCTTGGTGAGACGTATCATCTTGGTTCATTTACAGCTCTCAAATCGATCAATAAGGGGTCAGGCGTGAAGTGCTTAACGCCGCCAGAAGGCGGGTGTGAATAGCACGAGCACCGTAAAAATTTCCAGCCGCCCGAGCAGCATGGCGAGTACCAGAATCCATTTTGCTAGCGTGGGCATCTCACCATAGTGGGTGCTTGCTTCCCCCAGCGCTGGGCCTAGGTTGTTGAGTGCTGACCCCACCGTGGACCAAGCCGTTACCTGATCAACCCCAGTCGCCATCACCCCAACCAACATTATAAAGAACAGCAACATGTAAACTGAAAAGAACCCCCATACCGCTTGGGCAATGCTGTCGGGCACGCTGACTTTGCCCACTTTGACCGCAATCACCGCATTGGGGTGGATCAGCCGCATAATCTCGCGCATGCCCTGTTTAAGGATCAAGATAATCCGAATGACCTTCATGCCGCCACCGGTAGAACCGGAGCAGCCACCGACGAACGCCGCGACAAACAGCAGAAAGGGTAGGGCGCCAGGCCACATGGAGAAGTCGGCGACACTATAACCCGCCGTGGTGGCGACCGAGACGACTTGGAAAACCCCATGGCGCAGCCCGCGCAGTGTGTCATAGGTATTGGTTAACCACAGCGACAATACGGTGATCACAGACAAGGCGAGCAGAAACAGCATCAAAAAACGTGCTTCGGGGTCATGAAAATAGTGCATCAGGCTCTTTTCACGCCAAGCGATGAAATGCAGGCTAAAACTGAACGCAGAAATAAGCATGAAGGCGATGCAGATCATTTCAATCGTGGCGCTATCAAAATAGCCGATACTGGCGTCATAGGTAGAAAACCCGCCGTTGGCGACGGTCGAAAAGCTATGACTTAACGCATCGAACCAGCTCATGCCCGCTAACATATAGGCGATCATGCAGGCGAGGGTGAGCGTGGCGTAGATATACCACAGTGCCTTGGCGGTTTCGGTAATACGTGGGGTGAGCTTGGAGTCTTTCAGCGGCCCCGGTATTTCGGTGCGATAAAGGGCCATGCCACCAACCCCTAGAGTGGGCAAAATGGCGACGGCCAATACGACGATCCCCATGCCGCCCAGCCACTGGAGCTGCTGGCGGTAGTAGAGAATCGATTCGGGTAAAAAGTCGATGCCGGTAATCACGGTAGCGCCGGTAGTGGTTAAACCGGAGAACGATTCAAATACCGCATCGGTAATATTCAGTGAGCCTTCGCCAAACAGCATTAGCGGCAGCGAGCCAAATAGCGCCAGCACCGTCCAGAACATTGCGGCGATAATAAAACCATCGCGGATACGCAGCTCTTTTTGCGCGCGGCGGTTAGGCAGGTAAAGCAGCAATCCGGTCACCACCGAAATTGCAATGCCGCTAATAAAGGCACTCCATACGCCGTCGCGAAACCAGAGTGAAATCAGCGTTGGAGGAAGCATGGTCAGGCTGAATAGCATCAGCAACAGCCCTAAAATGCGCAAAATAACCCGCAGACTCATGGTTGTCGCATGCTCCTGTTATTGGCTGCCAGCGGCAGTGGTTCGGGGGTTATCAAAAGAACGTGAGACCGACTTGGAATAAGCGCTCTACGTCTCGGATGCGGCGCTTGTCGATCACAAACAGAATCACGTGGTCGCCGCTCTCAACCATCACATCGCCGTGGGCAATGATGACCTCTTTACCGCGCACAATCGCGCCGATGGTGGTGCCCTCGGGCAGACCGATCTCGCGGATAGTACGGCCGACCACTTTAGAGGACTGCTTGTCACCGTGGGCAATCGCTTCGATGGCCTCGGCGGCACCCCGTCGCAGCGAGTGCACGTTGACGATGTCGCCGCGACGCACGTGGGTCAGCAGGCTGCCGATGGTCGCCTGTTGGGGCGAAATGGCGATATCAATCTCGCCCCCCTGCACCAGGTCTACGTAAGCGGCGTTGTTAATCAGTGTCAGCACCTTCTTGGCGCCTAAACGCTTGGCGAGCAACGACGACATGATATTGACTTCGTCGTCGTTGGTCAGCGCGCAGAAGATATCGCACTCTTCGATGTTCTCTTCTTCCAGCAGGCGCTTGCTGGTGGCGCTGCCATGGAGCACCACGGTGCGATCCAACCGCTCAGAGAGCGTGGTGCAGCGTTCCAAGTTGTGCTCGATGATCTTGACCTGGTGGCTATGCTCCAAATGCTCCGCCAGCCGCTCGCCGATATTACCGCCCCCGGCAATGACGACGCGGCGGAAATCACGCTCGACCCGGCGTAGCTCGCTCATCACCGCGCGAATATCGCGGCGAGCGGCCAGGAAGAAAACCTCATCGTCGGCTTCGATGACTGTATCGCCGCGGGGGATAATCGGTCGGCTACGGCGATAGATGGCGGCCACGCGGGTATCCACGTTGGGCATATGGCGGCGTAGAAAGGCTAAATCCTGACCCACCAGCGGGCCGCCGTAGAATGCCTTTACCGCCACCAGCTGCACCAGACCACCGGCAAACTCCAATACCTGTAACGCACCGGGGTGTTCAATCAGGCGGCGCACGTGGTCGGTGACCACCTGCTCGGGGCTGATGAGGACATCAATGGGAATCGCTTCGTGGGCAAAAAGGCCTTTACGGGTTAAATACGCCGTAGCACGCACCCGGGCGATCTTGGTCGGAGTGCGAAACAGCGTATGGGCGACCTGGCAGGCGATCATATTGATCTCGTCGCTGTTGGTGACGGCGATCAGCATATCGGCGTCTTCGCAGCCTGCCTGACGCAGCACAATAGGGTAAGAGCCCGCGCCGGTCACGGTGCGGATATCGAGTTTGGTGTGTAGGTCGCGCAGTTTTTTGGCGTCGGTATCAACGACAGTGATGTCGTTCTCCTCGCGAGCGAGGTGTTCTGCCAGGGTGCCGCCGACTTGGCCGGCGCCGAGAATGATGATTTTCATTGCTGAGCATCGGTTCCATTAAAAGCGCCAGCGCGATGTCGCTAAGACCAGGAGGCAGTCTTAAGACCCAGTCCTGACGTTCAAGACGTAAACTTTCATTCAGGAGCGTTTATCATGCGCTGCAATAAAGACGGCGGCCAGTGTAAACCAGCCGCCGCTGAAAAGCAGGTGAGGATTATTCTAGCGTAAAGCCGACTTTGACCGTGACCTGCCAGTGAGCCACTTGGCCATCTTCAATGTGGCCACGGGTGTCGACCACTTCTAGCCAACGCATGTGCTTAATCGTTTCTGATGCTTTGGCCAATGCATTCTGTACCGCTTCTTCAATACCTTTCTCGGAAGATCCGGTCAGTTCTACATGCTTGTAGGTGTGATGACTCATAATGTCTCCTTCCTTGTCTGAAATTCACTGCCCTGGCATCAGTTAGCGCCTAGGCAGACCGCTTCTCTAGTCTGGCATAAAAAAAGCCATCGTGACTGCTCTGCGCCGGAAACAATTGGCGCCCCGCTCCGCTGGGAATGCCCCAGGCAACGTCGTTAGGTGTAGTAACATGAGCGTCAGGCGTGCGGGCAAGAAACGCTTCGATCTGCTCACTGTTCTCTTCCGGCAGTACCGAGCAGGTGGCGTAGAGTAGGGTGCCGCCTTCGCGCAGCATTGGCCACAAATTATCCAACAACTGGCGCTGAAGCTTGGCCAGTGGGCGAATATCGTCTTTACGGCGCAGCTTTTTGATATCCGGGTGGCGTCGAATGACCCCAGTACCCGAGCAAGGGGCATCGAGCAGAATGGCATCAAACGGTGTGCCGTTCCACCAGTCGCGCTCGGTGGCATCGGCATGCTGAAGAACGGCCTCTACGCCTAGTCGGTTAAGAGTGTCTTCCACCCGTGCCAGGCGCTGATTATCGCTATCGATCGCGGTTAGGTTGATGTCGAATTGTTCGAGCAAATGGGCTGTTTTGCCGCCGGGCGCGCAACAAGCATCCAAAACGTGCGCGCCTGGCCGTGGCGCGAGCACCGGGCCTAACAACACCGCCGAGAGCTGAGCGGCCTCGTCCTGAACGCTGACATGCCCCTCTTCAAAGCCAGGCAGCGACATCACATCGCAGGGTGTTTCCAGCGTGATGGCGTCTGGTGCGTGAGGGCACAGGTGGCCACTTAGCCCTTGCTCGGTGAGCAGCGACAGGTAGGCTTCACGATCATTGTGGTGCTGGTTCACCCTTAATGTCATCGGGCCAGCGTGGTTGTTGGCTTCAATAATCACCCGCCACTGCTCCGGCCACGCCTGACGCAAGGCATTGAGTAGCCACGGCGGGTGCTCTAGCGCGACGCTCTCATCCCGATCTACCTGGGCCTGGAGCGCCTCGGATTCGCGCTGCAGGCGACGCAGGCAGCCGTTGAGCACGCGGGTGGCCCACTCTTTGTTCAGTAAGCGCGCAGCGCCCGCGGTTTCGCCTACCGCTGCGTGTGCAGGGATGCGCATGTAGAGCAGTTGATAGATGCCTATCAGCAGCAGCGCCTGAACATCGCTGTCGCGCTTCTTAAACGGTTGCTTAAGCAGCACGCCCGCTAACGCTTCAAGACGCGGTAAGCGACGGCAGGTGCCAAAACAGAGCTCTTTGAGCAGCCCGCGGTCGCGAGCGACCACGCTGTGCTCGTCCAACCCCGCCAGTGAGCCTTGGTCGCTGAGTACCGGTGCCAGCGCGCGGGCTGCAGCAGCGCGTACTTCCTGGCCGCTGCCGCCGCTTTGAGGGGAGCGTTTTTGGCTCATGGTGTTTCTCCTTCGCTGGCCTGAGCCGCAGAACTTTCAAAATGAGCACCAAGACGAGTGCCGGTAGCAAGGCGTGCGTGGCGCGCATTAAGTAGCTCTCGCACGGCCATGGCTTTACCGCCGGGCAGTTGCGCGCTGGTGATACACAATACTTCGCGTCCTTCGGTGCCGCAGGCAATGCGTAAATGATCGTCACCATGCTCAAGCAGCGTGCCTGGGACGCTTGGTGGCTGCACGCCTTCCTCTACGTTCGCCATTAGCAGGCGCAAACGATCATCCCCTAGTGCGCACCAAGCCACCGGCCAGGGGTTGAAAGCGCGAATTTTGCAGGCGAGTTGCTGCGCGGGCTGAGTGAAATCGAGTTCGGCTTCCGCTTTGCTGAGTTTGGCAGCGTAGGTCACGCCTTCATCCGGCTGAGGCGTGGCGTGAGCGGTGCCGGTGGCCAGGGCATCCAGCGTGTTGATCAACGCATTGGCGCCTTGAATCGCGAGGCGGTCGTGCAAATCGCCGCCGGTGGTGCGTGGCGTAATTGGTGTGCGTACTTCTGAAAGCATTGCGCCGGTATCCAGGCCAGCGTCCATCTGCATGATGGTCACGCCCGATACACTATCGCCCGCTTCGATTGCCCGCTGGATGGGGGCAGCGCCGCGCCAGCGGGGTAGTAGCGAGGCGTGCACGTTCACGCAGCCTAAGCGCGGTATATCCAACACGGCCTGGGGAAGCAGCAGCCCGTAGGCGACAACGACCATGATGTCCGCATTAAGCGCGGCCAGCTCGGCCTGAGCCGCGGGCTCTTTTAGCGTCTGGGGCTGATAAACGGGCAGACCGTGCTCCAGCGCCAGCTGTTTGACTGGACTGGGCGTGAGTTTGCGCCCGCGCCCAGCGGGGCGGTCGGGCTGGGTATACACCGCGACCACCTCATGCTGGCTTTCCAGCAGCGTTGCAAGACTAGAGGCGGCGAATTCAGGCGTGCCGGCAAAAACAACGCGCAATCGTGACATAAGTTGAGGGCTACCTGGCGTATCTGGAATGTAAGTAGGAAAAGAGATCGGTAGAAAAGGGCTTAGGCGTCCTGGATCTGCTTATGGCGTTTCTGCATCTTCTTGAGGATGCGGTCACGCTTGAGCGGCGACAGGTAGTCAACAAAGAGCACGCCTTCGAGGTGGTCGTACTCATGCTGAATACAGTGCGCCAGCAGGCCTTCCGCCTCTAACTCGTAGGCATCGCCATTGCGATCAAGCGCGTTGAGCTGCACTTTCAGAAAGCGCGGCACTTCAGCGTAGTAGTCAGGAATCGACAGGCAGCCTTCTGACAAAGGCTCTTTTTCATCGCCAATCGGGGTATAGCGCGGGTTGATGAGCACCAGCGGCTGGGAGTTATCGTCGCTGACATCCATGACGACAACACGCCGATGAACATCAATCTGCGTCGCGGCGAGACCGATACCACGGGCGTCATACATGGTCTCCAGCATATCGTCGACGAGTTTACGCACTTCATCATCGACGGTTTCCACCGCAGCAGCCTTGGTGCGCAGGCGCTCATCGGGGAATTCAAGAATAGGGAGTTTGGCCATGGCGTTACAATCACCGTTATGCTGAGTCTAAATTAAGTCAAGCTAGGTGGTGACGAGCGTCTTCTCACCTAGGTACTTTATGATGGGTCACTATATCATGCTGTCAACGTTTCTGGGCATGGGTGGCCAAGGCGAGGGGCGTGTTATCAATAATAGAACATTCATAATGACACACTCACAGGGGAGGGTAGGATGGCGGCGAAACGACACGCCTATGGCGGGGCTTTAAGTGGTTTGCTGCTGAGTGCAGTGATGCTGGTAAGTTTCGATGCTGCCGCGTGGGAGCGCCTGCGTAGCGATGCGCCTGAACGCTATCAGGTGGTTTCAGGTGACACGCTTTGGGATATCGCCGGGCGTTTTCTGCACACCCCCTGGCAGTGGCCCCAGTTGTGGCAGCACAACCCCCAGATCGCTAACCCGCACTTGATCTACCCAGGTGATGTACTAGTGCTTAATGATTGCCAGGGTTCCCCCTGTTTAGCGCTTGAACGTGGCCAAAATGTGGTGAAGCTTTCTCCGCAGGTGCGTACCTTGCCTCACCGGGAGGCGATTGCGCCGATTCCCATGGAGGTGGCGCGGGCTTTTTTACGCGAACATCGCGTCGTGGATGATGCTGCTGAGTTGCAGGAGCTGGCTTATGTGGTCGCCGGTAATGATCGCCGCTTGATCAGCGGTGCCGGTGATCGTATCTATGTGCGAGGGGAGGTGCCGCGCCATGGTGAGGTGGGTATCTACCGGCAATCGGAACCCTATCAGGCGATGGATGGCACACCGCTTGGACTGGAGCTGATCAATGTAGGCGTCGCCCGACATATCAGCAGTGAGGGCGATATTGTCCAGCTTGAAGTCATTAGCTCCCATCAGGAAGTGCGCGTTAACGATATTGTCTTGCCACTGGAAGAGCGCGAGCTAAGCAGTGAGTTTATGCCCCGCGCACCGTTAAACCCGGTTGAAGGGCATATTATTGCCGTACCCGGTGGCGTGCGTTTTATTGGCCGCTACCAAATTGTCGCGTTGGATCTGGGCACCCTGGATGGCTTGCAGGCGGGCCATGTGCTGCGGGTTAATCAGCAAGGGGAGTTAATCAATGACCCCCGGACCCAGGAGCTGGTGCGACTACCCAGCACCGAGGCAGGCATTGTGATGGTGTTTAAACCCTATGATCACGTTAGCTACGCATTAGTGATGCAGGCGTCCCGCGTATTGGAAGTAGGTGATCAAGTAGCGTCACCGGCTAACTAGCGGGCGGCAAACGTGTTGATTAAGGAGGTGGTATGGACGCTCAGGCATGGCTGGCGGTCAATGCATTACCCGGTATGGGCGCGCTGCGTATTGCACAATTAGTAGCCCGCCAGCCGCAGTGGCCAGAAGGGTGGTTGGCAGCATTACCTAGTCGTGCGGCCAGCGAGCTGCGTCTGTGGTTAGAACACCCGGCCCGTAGCCCACTGCAAAAGGTCGTTGATGAGACCCTGGCGTGGCAGCAAAACGGCCCAAACCGGCATCTGCTGCATCGTGACCACCCCGCTTGGCCTGCACTACTAAATGAGTTGCCCGACCCACCCGTAGTGCTCTGGGCTCAGGGGGATCTTGGCGCGCTGGAAGGCCCCAAACTGGCCATGGTCGGCACCCGCCGCCCGACCGGGGAAGGTACCCACAATGCTCAAACGTTTGCCCGTGACCTGGCCCGCCGCGGCTGGTGCGTGGTGAGTGGCATGGCGCTAGGGGTAGACGGCGTTGCCCAGCGTGCGACCTTAGCCGCCGGTGGAAGCACGGTGGCGGTACTCGGCTGCGGTGTGGATGTGATCTATCCCGCCTCCCATCGTGACCTTCATGAACAGCTCAGTCGTCTGCCCGGTGGGCTGTTGTTGTCAGAGCACCCGCCTGGAACCGTGGCCCGCCCAGCGTTTTTTCCGCGCCGCAATAGAATTGTTACCGGTCTCTCGCTCGGAACACTGGTGGTCGAAGCTACCGAAAAAAGCGGTTCGTTGGTCAGCGCGCGGCTCACCTTAGAGCAAAATCGCGAGCTGTTCGTGCTGCCCGGTTCGCTGCACAACGTGCAGGCCCGCGGCTGTTTGGCACTACTGCGTCAAGGGGCGGCTCATCTGGCCTGCAGTGTCGACGATATCATCGCCGATCTTGGCCACTGGGCGGAGGCGTTTATCCAGCCTTCGGCCGAAGACAAGCCATCGGAGCAAGCACCTCTTCCCGATAGCTTGTCCAATGAAAGCTTGCCTGCCGAAAGCTTGTCAGACGATAGCTTACCCGATTCATTGTTAACGTCATTATCGGCCACCCCAACGCCGATTGATCTCTTGGTGCACACCACCGGCGTGACGGTCAGCGACTGCCAGCAACGCCTGCTGATGCTTGAATTAGACGGTTGGGTAAGCCAGCAGGCGGGAGGCTGGGTGCGGTTGCCGAGGCCATGATAGGATAAGCCCATTAAAGGCATGTTAGCCGTGAGGAGAGACCATGAGTTTGGCGACTGATCTAGCCCCAGCGATTAGCGCGCTGCGTGCCGGGGGAGTGATAGCTTGCCCCACCGAAGCGGTTTGGGGGCTTAGCTGTGATCCCGAAAACGACGAAGCCTTGGCTCACTTGATGCGCATGAAAGAGCGTGACCCGGCTAAAGGGGTCATTCTCGTTGCCGCCAGTATCGAGCAGTTCCAACCCTGGTTGAGTCAACTTCCTCTAGCGCTGCATGCACCTCTCGCGGCAAGCTGGCCAGGCCCCAACACATGGTTAGTCCCTGATAATGGCCGCAGCCATGGGCTGGTGCGTGGCGCCCACGAACGTGTGGCGCTGCGTGTCACAGACCACCCGCTGATGAAAGCCCTGTGCGAAGCCTTCGGTGGCCCATTGGTATCGACGTCGGCTAATCGTGCCGGGGAGCCGCCCGCCATGAGTGCCGCTGACATCGCTTCAATCTTTGGCCATGAAGTGGCTTACCTTGTAGAAGGCGAGTTGGGCGGCAATGCCAAGCCCAGCACGATTAGGGATTTAGCCACTGGCAAAATCATGCGTCCCTAAGCAGTACTTCATTTCGATTTACGCACCACTACTTACCCTTTATCCCTCAGGAGTTACCGTGGCACACGAGCACCTTGATGACGTTAAACGCTACCTTCTTGATCTGCAGGAAAGGCTCTGCGCTGGATTAGCCGAAGCCGATGGGGCTGCCCAGTTCCAAGAAGATAGTTGGGAGCGTGAAGAGGGGGGCGGTGGCCGTTCGCGGGTGATGACTAATGGCGGCGTATTTGAAAAGGGCGGCGTCAACTTTTCCCATGTGTATGGCACTCAGCTGCCGCCATCGGCTACCGCCGCGCGCCCTGAACTTACCGGGCGTAGCTTCCACGCGGTGGGCGTTTCCTGGGTGCTGCACCCTGAAAATCCCCATGTTCCCACCAGCCATGGCAACGTGCGCTTCTTTATTGCTGAGAAAGTCGGCGAGCCACCGGTATGGTGGTTTGGCGGCGGTTTCGACTTAACACCGTTTTATCCTGTGATGGAAGATGTCGTCCACTGGCACCGGGTAGCAAAAGCCGCCTGTGACCCCTTTGGCGATGACGTTTACGCCCGCTACAAATCCTGGTGCGACGAGTACTTTTATCTCAAACATCGCGACGAAACCCGCGGCGTGGGCGGGCTGTTTTTCGATGACTTAAATGAAGGCGAGTTTGCCGACTGTTTTGCCATGCAGCGGGCGGTGGGCGACAGCTTCCTAGAGGCTTATTTGCCCATCGTGGAGCGCCGCAAGAACGATGCCTGGACCCAACACGAGCGCGAGTTCCAGCTTTACCGCCGAGGCCGCTACGTGGAGTTCAACCTGGTGTGGGATCGCGGTACGCTGTTTGGCCTACAGAGTGGCGGGCGCACGGAGTCCATTTTAATGTCGATGCCCCCCTTGGCGCGCTGGGAGTACGCCTTTGAGCCACAGCCCGGTAGCGCCGAAGCGCGTTTGAGTGACTTTTTACATGCTCGCGACTGGCTCGGTGAATCCGCTGCGGATGCAGGTGAAAGAAAAAGCGGAGAGCTCTCATGACCGATCGTTACTGCGTATTTGGCAACCCCATCAAGCACTCCAAGTCACCGCTGATCCACGCTGAGTTTGCCCATCAAACCCAACAAGCGCTTGAGTACACCGCTGAAGAAGCACCGTTGGATGGCTTTGCAGGCGCGTGGCGCGCCTTTATCGATGCGGGCGGTCGCGGCGCTAATGTCACCGTGCCGTTCAAAGAGGATGCTTTCGCGCTGTGCGATACGTTGAGCCACCGCGCACGGCGGGCGGGCGCGGTCAATACGTTGATTCTTGGCGGCAATGGCCGCACCTACGGCGATACCACCGACGGCATTGGCCTAGTGCGTGACTTGACCTTTCACCGCGTTGCATTAGCCGGAAAACGTATCCTGGTGGTAGGCGCCGGTGGCGCCGTGCGTGGCATTCTGGAACCCTTGCTTGCCGAGCAGCCCAGCGAAGTCGTCGTGGTTAATCGCACTGCCGCCAAGGCCGCGCAACTGGCCAGCGATTTTGTTGATCTGGGAACCGTTCATGGCGGTGGTTTTGACACCGTCAGTGGTGTCTTTGACGTGGTAATTAACGGCACCAGCGCCAGCCTGACGGGGGAGCTACCACCGTTACCTGATACCTTGTTTGCCCCACACGCCTGGGCCTACGACATGATGTATGGGGCCGAACCGACGGTATTTTTACAATGGGCAGGCCCGCGTGGTGCGAAGCTGCTTGACGGCCTAGGTATGCTGGTAGAGCAAGCCGCCGAGTCGTTTTTTCTCTGGCGTAACGTAAGGCCGGATACCGTCCCTGTGCGGGAAATACTGCGCCAATCGCTTAATTATTAATCATTGAGTCTGGTAATCATTGCGCCTGGTTAGTGCAGCGAAAAAAAAGCGGGGCGGATAATTTATCCGCCCCGCTTTTTTGATGCTAAAAACGCTTCATTTAGCGCGTTTTATATACAACCCCACCATGCACATCACCAGGCCTACTACCGAGAGCACCATTCCACCGTTGACGAGCAGTGGAGAGCGCTGCAGCCAGGAGACGAACGGCTGCGGTGTGTCAACGCAGACACTCTCGATATAGTTCCAGTGACCGCCGTCTAGCTGGCACGCACGTACATCGTTCAACTCCCAGAAAAAGACGCCCATCAGCACAAACAGCGGCAACACCAGCAGCAGTAACCCTAGTCTAATCATTGAAACCTCAAGAGCCGAATGTCAAACCTCAACGCAAACCGTTAAGGGCGTGGGCAGTTCGGCGTGCGACCATTGTTGCGGGCTTGCTCATAGAGGGCCATCGCTTGATCCATGTTGCCTTGCAGGCCTTCAATGCGTTGACCTTGGCCAGGGTGGGTCGACATCCACTCGGGCGGAGAACCGCCGCCGGTGGCTGCCTGCATATTTTCCCACAGAGTGACGCTCTCACTTGGGTTGAAGCCGGCTTGCGCCATTAGGTCCAGACCAATCACATCGGCCTCGCTTTCATGCGCCCGCGAGAACGGCAGCACGATGCCATACTGTGCGCCCATACCAAGTACGCCCATCAACTGCTGGCCACCGGCGGACTGCATGCTAGAAGTGCTGGAAATCACTGACAGGCCCAATGAGGTAGCGCTCTCGGTAGAGGCGCGTTCATTCGCGTGGTTCGCCAGCACGTGGCCAATCTCATGGCCGATGACGGAAGCCAGCTGGTCTTGTGTGGTCGCGATATCCAGCATGCCAGTGTTGACGCCCATATAGCCGCCGGGTAAGGCGAAGGCATTGGGCTGTTCCGATTCAAATGCGCGAATCTGCCAATCTAGCTGCTGCTGCTCGGCGGGCAATTCCGCGACGATGGCATCGGCAATGCACTGTACATAGCGCTGGCTAGCCTGGTTGGCAGTAGGAAGCTCCTGCTGATATTGAGAAAATGCCTGCCGTCCCATCTCATTAAGCTCACCATCAGAAAGCAGCAATAGCTGCGAACGTCCGGTGGGAGACGTGGTACAAGCGGCGATAGAAGCGCATAGAGCGGTAACGGCGATAGGGCGAAGCCAACGCATGAGACGGTTTCCTTATAGACGAGTGGGTTTCTTGCTCACAAGATAACCGCTGATAACAGTAAATCAATCCCTCCCATCATAACCTACCTGGAGGGTGAGGTTGGAGGCTGAACTGAGCAACCCTCAGCGCTGAGGGACTAGCTGCCCATCGGCACCCACGTTTAGGCGAATCGTGGGCGTCAACAAACCTGCAGGGAGCCGCATACCTAAACCGCGCAGATCGCCTGGCGTGATAGCCAGTTGGCTACCGGGCGGTAGCTCGCCTTGAGACGCCAGCTGACTGGCAAGCTCAAGCATCGGCGCCATTTTTTGGGTGTCGGTTCCCAGCACATCAAAGGCAACT
This sequence comes from Vreelandella arctica, assembly GCF_037070215.1. Taxonomy (NCBI): domain Bacteria; kingdom Pseudomonadati; phylum Pseudomonadota; class Gammaproteobacteria; order Oceanospirillales; family Halomonadaceae; genus Vreelandella; species Vreelandella arctica. Next base: position 245,499 of record NZ_JBANSN010000003.1, read on the forward strand.
GGCAGGCGTAAATTGGCATCGTCGCCGGAGGTAAGCGTGACATCCTGCTCATAGTTACCCTGCACAGGGTCAACGCCCGGCATATCCAGCGACCAGCGAAAGCCTGACATTTCCACCGGCGGCATGCCAGCAGGTAAGCCAAGGCCCATGGCAATGGTGGCTTGTATGGGCAGGCTGCCCGCGCCCAGGCTGGAAGCAATCAGGCTGGTTAAGTCACTCGTATCTAGCCCGGCATTAATGCTGTAAGGGCCGATGCGCACATCTTCAATGCCCAGCGACGTCACCGCCAAACGAAAGGCAAACAGGCCTGTTTGCGGCAGGGCGAGACAGCCCGTTAACAGGCTGGTTAAGCCCAATAGAATTAGCCAACGGCGAGCAGCATAAAGCATAACGTTCTCCCCCTACGCAGCGCATAAGCAGCATACAAGTAGGGCAGCAAGAGTGGTGATGGGGGTGGGTGATATGGAGTGGGCATGAATGACAGCCCAGTAAAATCGCGGCTATTTGAGGGCCGAAAGCGGGCGCTGTCAAGCGAAACTATTATCGTGAGTGTTACTTGGAAAAGGGGTTAACCAAAACGCCCGCTTGACGGTGCAAACGGGCGAATTTAAATAACCAAGATAGCGAATTAACGACGGCTCTTGCGGGCTTCTTTAGTGCGGTTCAGCTCGCGCTTTTTGGCTTTCTCTTTGTCGCTGGCGCCCGCCATGGTGTCAAACGGGTTGCTGCCCGAGCGAAACTCAAAGCGAATAGGCGTGCCGCGTACCTTCAATACCTTGCGGAACGTATTGGTGAGATAACGACGGTACGCTTCAGGCAATGACTCTGTTTGGTTACCGTGGACGACGATAATCGGCGGGTTGCTGCCACCCTGGTGAGCCATGCGCAGCTTGATCCGCCGGCCTTGTACCATCGGCGGCGGATTCTGGCTGACGGCATCCTGCAGCAGGGTCGTTAAACGGTTGGTCGACCAGTGAGCGTTAGCGGCATCAAAGGCGCGGTCAATCGACGGGTAAAGATCACCCACTGCCGTACCGTGAAGGGCAGAGATAAAGTGGAGCTCGGCGTAATCGGCAAAGCCCAGGCGGCGCTTCACTTCGGCGCGCATCTTGTCCTTGGCTTCGCTCTCCAGGCCGTCCCACTTGTTAACCGCCAGCACCAGTGCGCGCCCGGTGGTTAATACGTAGTCGAGCAGGTGCAAATCCTGCTCCACCAGACCGCTGGAACCATCCAGCACCATGATCACTACATGCGACTCTTTAATCGCATCCAGCGTCTTGATGATGGAGAACTTCTCAGCGATTTCGCTCACGTTCTTACGCCGCCGGATACCTGCGGTGTCAATCAGTACATAAGGCTTGCCGCGGCGCTCGAAGGGGATTTCGATGGCATCACGGGTGGTGCCCGCTTCATCAAAGACCACAACACGGTCTTCGCCGAGCAGGCGATTGACCAGGGTCGATTTACCCACATTGGGGCGGCCAATGACGCCGATTCGAACGCCTTTGCTGCCGGTGTCGGCAGGGATGCTGGCATCGCGCTCGGGAAACGGTTCAAGTACCACGTCCATCAGCGTAGAAACATTGCGGCCGTGGGCAGCGGCAATCGGCCAGGGGTCGCCTAATCCCAGCGACCAGAAGTCGCCCATCGCCGAGTGCTCTTCCAGCCCGTCGGTTTTATTCACCACCAGCCAAGTTTTTTTCTGATTAACCCGCAGGTGATTAGCAATCGCCTGGTCAGCGGCGATAAGGCCGGCGCGAGCGTCGACCATAAACAGCACAATGTCGGCTTCATCAATGGCAGCAAGCGACTGCTCGGCCATCGCAGCGTCAATACCTTCTTCGTCACCGCTGATACCGCCGGTGTCGATCACCGTATAGACCTTATCGCCCAGCATGCCATTGCCGTACTTGCGGTCGCGGGTGAGGCCGGGAAAGTCGGCCACCAGTGCATCACGCGAGCGCGTTAGGCGGTTAAACAACGTCGATTTGCCCACATTGGGGCGACCGACTAAAGCAATGACGGGTGTCATGGAGTTACTTCCAGGGTTTCCAGGCGACCATTGTTGGCCTGGACATGAATGGTGCTGCCTTCAGTGACCGGGCGAACGGTAATGCCCGAGCTGTGCACGCGAGTGCGTCCTACAATATTGCCTTCACGAGCGTCAATCAGGTGAAGATAACCGTCAAAATCGCCCACGACCAAGCGGCCATCGGCAAAGGCGGGCGCGGTCAACCAGCGGTCTTGCAGGTCGTCATTACGCCAGATTTCACGGCCACTGTTAGCATCTAACGCGACTACTTGGCTGTTATCGGTAACCACAAACAGTAAATCGCCGACCAGGATGGGCGTATGGCGGCTAGACAGGTTTGCTTCCCAGAGTAGATCGCCTTGGGTGGCTTCAAGCGCCACAACGCGGCCATTGTAGCTGGTCACGAACAGGCGGCCATCGGGGCTGATGATCGGCTGGCCGGAAAGATCAACCAGACGCTCAACTTCGCTACGCCCCTGCGGCGTGGCAATCTGCATATCCCATAGTGGTTGGCCACTGCGGTTATCCAGCGTGGCGAGACGGCCATTGGCCAGGCCAACAAAACTAACCGGGTCAATCACCATCGGCGTGCCGGTGCCGCGCAGGGTGAGTGAAGGTTGCGAACTGGTGTATACCCAGCGCTCTTGGCCGCTGGCGCGATCCAAGGCTGTCACGCGGCCATCGACACTTTGCACGACTAGCAGTTGCTGATTGGCCTGAGGCGCGGCAAGCACTTCACTAGAGACCCGTGAACGCCAGCTTTCGCTGCCATCATTTTGGTCCAGCGCAATGACCTCGCCGTTACCGGTCGCCAGATAAACCTGACCGGCAATCGCCGTTAACGCGCTGGAGATGGTGGTATCGAGATCGATTTCCCACTCAACATCGCCGCTGTTGGCATTCATGGCCATCACCACCCCTTCGACGTCGGCGGCAAACACAGTATCGCCTTCACGGGCAGGTGCAATGGGGTAGCGAGCGTGGCCTAAGCCATCGCCTACGGTACGCTTCCATTGGGTGTTTAGCGAGGAGGTCTCGTCGAAGCTACGCAGCTCTTTGGGCGTAAAAGCGGGTTCGCCTTTGCTGGCGCAACCAGCCAACAGTGCCAGCGTCAGTGCACCCACGCTTACTCGGGCCAGCTGTTTGGAAATACCCCGATTAATTACAGTGCTTATAGTCATTGTGTCGCCTCCTCAGCGCCGAGATCGTCAAGCTTGAACTGCACGCCGTAAAGCGGCTGGTCTTGGGTTTGTGACACTTCCATCGCGGTCTCCCAGGCATCACGGGCCGCGTCAGTGTCGCCTTGAGCAGCAAAGGCATCGCCCCGCACGTTCGCCCGTTGGGCCGCCAGGGCGTCGCTGATCGGCTCGTCCAGCAACGCATGCGCCTGAGTGGGATTGCCGTCGGCAAGCTCAACCCGCGCTAAGCGCAGCCACGCCAGGCTCTGCACGTAGCGCCGCGATGATTCGGCAGCGCTTTCCAGCGCGGTACGCGCACCTTCCAGGTCGCCTTGCTGCACCGCCAGGCGAGCATCAAGCAGCAGGGCGAGTTCGGCATAGAGCGTGTCGCCATGCTCGTCAGTCAGTTCGACAACCATTTCGCGCGCGCTTGCCAGTTGGTCGTCTTCAAGCTCGTTACCAGCGGTCATGTTGACCAACTGCTGGTAGCGCATGGAGGCGGCTTCTGACTGACCCTGCTGATAGTTCTGCCAAGCATTCCAGCCGAATACCCCCGCCGCCGCCAGGACAGCGCCTGCAATCAACGACATGCCGTTCTCTTTCCACCAGCGCTTTACCGCGTCTAGCTGCTCTTCTTCGCTTCTCAGCTCCACCACGGGCGGGCTCCTATATCTCAATTTTCGTAGGCACAAACAGTAGGCACAAACAGTCGTATGTAGCAGGCACGGCGCCTGCAGGGTTTAAGCGCGAGGCGTGGGCTTAATCGCCAGGGGCTAATAGCTCACGCAGCGTGGACCCTAGTTGGGCTAACGGCACACGCTGCTGTTCGCGGTCATCGCGTAAAAACTTGAGTGTCGCCGACTGCTGTGCAATCTCATCTTCGCCGAGCAGGATCGCCATGGAGGCGGTACTCTTATCGGCTTTTTTGATCCGGCTTTTAAAGCTGCCGCCCCCGCAGTGAAGTTGCAGTTGCAGTTCAGGCAGTTCACCGCGCAAATTCTCCGCCAGCGTGATCGCCGCCATGGTGGCGTTATCATCCATCGGGAGCACATACACATCGCAGCCGCCGAGCGCATCATGAGGAATCAGTTCCAGGGTGTCGAGCAGCAGAATCAACCGCTCAATGCCCATGGCAAAGCCCACCGCCGGGGTAGGCTTGCCACCCAGCTGCTCGACCAAGCCGTCGTAACGGCCGCCTGCGCAAACAGTGCCTTGGCTGCCCAGTGCGGTAGTGGTCCACTCGAATACGGTGCGGCAGTAGTAGTCGAGCCCACGCACTAGGCGGGGATTGATCACATAATCTATACCTGCCGCTTCAAGCATCTTGGTGAGCTGCTCGAAGTGTTCGCGGGATTCCACATCCAGGTGATCCATCAACTGCGGCGCGGCATCCAGCATCTCGGCCATGGCCGGATTTTTGGAGTCAAGAATGCGCAGCGGGTTGCTGGTTAGGCGGCGTTGGGAGTCTTCATCAAGCACATCATGATGCTGCTCAAAATAAGCCACCAGCGTGTCGCGATAGGCCGCACGCGCCTCAGATGAGCCCAGCGAATTAAGCTCAAGGGTAACGTGCTCCATTAGACCCAGCTCTTTCCAAAGCCGCGCTGAAAGCAGAATCACCTCAGCGTCGATATCCGGGCCATCAAAACCGAAAGCCTCGACACCAATTTGATGAAACTGGCGGTAGCGGCCCTTCTGCGGGCGCTCGTAACGGAACATGGGACCCTGATACCACAACCGCTGGGTTTGGTTGTACAGCAGGCCGTGTTCCATTGCCGCACGCACGCAGCTGGCGGTGCCTTCAGGGCGCAGCGTCAAACTTTCGTTGTTGCGATCGTCGAAGGTGTACATCTCTTTTTCGACAATATCGGTCACTTCGCCAATAGAGCGCGCAAACAGCGCGGTTTGCTCAACAATCGGCGTGCGAATTTCGTTGAAGCCGTAGCGCAGCATGAGCTGGCGTACTTTGGCTTCAAAAAATTGCCAGCGCGGGCTGTCGCTGGGCAATAAGTCGTTCATACCACGGATGGCTTGAATCTTTTTAACGGCGGACTTGCTCAATGAAAACTCCTTATTCTGCCATTTAGCGCTGGTTGCCCAGGCTGGCAGCTAACCCCAGCGGTTAAACGCTGCGGGCGATCATAGCGTCTTGCTGCTGCTGTTTTTCGCGCACTTTCTCACGAATCAGCTGCTCCAGGTCGTCGACCAAGTGGTCGTTACGTAGCTTGCTGGCCGGTTTGCCATCGATATAGACCAGGTTGGCGGGGCTGCCGCCGGTTAGGCCGATGTCGGTCTCTTTGGCTTCGCCGGGGCCATTGACCACGCAGCCAATTACCGAGACGTTCAGCGGCGTCATCACGTCTTCTAACCGCTCTTCGAGCTGGTTCATGGTGCTGATGACGTCGAAGTTCTGGCGTGAGCAGCTGGGGCAGGCAATAAAGTTAATCCCTTTAGAGCGCAGCTTGAGGCTTCGCAGCATATCGAAGCCGACTTTAATCTCTTCCACCGGATCAGCGGCCAGCGATACACGGATCGTGTCGCCGATACCGTCCATCAGCAGCATGCCCAGGCCAATCGATGATTTCACCGTGCCTGAGCGCAGCCCACCGGCTTCGGTAATGCCCAGGTGCAGCGGCTGTTCAATGCGCTCGGCAAGGTCGCGGTAGGCGGCGACCGCCATAAACACGTCTGAGGCTTTTACGCTGACCTTGAATTCTTGGAAATCGAGGCGATCAAGGTAGTCGATATGGCGCATAGCGGATTCCACCAGCGCGGCAGGCGTTGGCTCGCCGTATTTCTTTTGCAGGTCTTTTTCAAGCGACCCAGCGTTGACGCCGATGCGAATCGGAATCCCATTGTCACGGGCCGCACTTACCACCGCGCGTACGCGGTCTTCGCGGCCGATGTTGCCTGGGTTGATGCGCAGGCAGTCGACGCCTAACTCGGCAACGCGCAGGGCAATTTTGTAATCAAAATGGATGTCGGCAACCAGCGGGACATTGACCAGCTTTTTGATCTGGCCAAAGGTTTCGGCGGCGTCCATGTCAGGCACGGAGACGCGCACGATATCTGCGCCGGCTTTTTCCAGCTGCTGAATTTGCGCTACGGTCGCGGCCACGTCCAGGGTGTTGGTGTTGGTCATGCTTTGTACGGCAATGGGCGCATCACCGCCCACAGCTACATTTCCAACCTGAATCTGACGGGAATGGCGGCGTTTTATCGGAGAAGGGGCGTGCATAGGACGGGTCACTCTCCCAAGGTGAATCGGGCAACATTGTTGGCGCCTGCGCGGGCGGGAAGATCAACTTCCTCGCCTTGGTAGCGCAGTTCAACGCCGGTGGCATTACCCACGGTTAAACGAAAAGGGGGTTCACCTTCGACGCTTGTCGAGGTGCCGGGCGTTTGTAGACCAACGAAAACGCGCTGGTTGGTGGCATCAAAAATTTCAGTCCACGACTGCTCGTTAAACGTCAGCTCAAGCACATTAGCATTGGTGGCTGGCTCTGCAGCGGCGGTTTGCTCGCTGTCAGCGTTACTCTCTTGTTCGGTAGCGAGCTGTTCACTGTCATTCTGCTCAGTGCTGTTCGGTTCATCATTTTCCGCGGCAGTGCTGGACGTGCCGCTATCGCTATCCAGGATTGAGTCGTTAAGACCCGCAACGGCGTCAGCGTCATCCTGCGCGCTGGGGGCTTGATCCTGGGTAACTGATGACGAAGGCGACACGTTGGTAGCATTGCTCGGTAGCGTCGCGCTCTCATCGCCACTGGTGAAGCTTGAGCCAGCTGTGGAGTTCTCTGCTTCAGCTGGCTCATTAGCTGGCTCCGCGGCGGCGTTGGCGGTTTCTTCCGTGGAGGTTGAGCCAAAGCCCGGCGGCTCGTTGCCGCCTCGGCTTTGCCACCACATCACGGTCACGGCGATAAGGCCGGCGATTACTAGTAAAGTAACCAGCTTAAATAGCCAAGCGCCAATGCGAGAGGGCGGCCTGGCGGTGGAGACCGGCGTCACTTTGTGTTCGGTGTCGGTACCGCCACTACGGGCCTGATACGCTTCAAGCACCAGCCGGTCATCCATTCCCAGGTATTTGGCGTAAGAACGCAGATAGCCGCGCCGATAAGCGGCGACGGGTATTTCTTGGTAATTATCCTGCTCAAGCCCTTCCATCACGGCGGGGCGCAAATTCAGCGCCCGGGCCGCATCGGTGAGTGGAATGCCGAGCTGCTCGCGTTGGCGAGCAAGAAGTTCGCCAGGCGAGGCGCTATCAGTAGTGTTAGGAGTATCGATAATGTTTTCTTGTGACTGTGTATCGCTCATGGCTGAGCATCCTTCATTAAATAAGCGGTGATCCGGGCGTCAATCAGTCAGTCGTTGCCTAGCAAGCGCTGGTATTCGGCGGCAACATCATGTTCGCCGCGTGCTTCGGCGATATCAACCGCCATTCTTAGCGCTGCTTGGTCGGGCTCGGCGAGCTGTAAATAGGTTTGCAGCGGCGCCCAGGCCTGAGTGTAATGGCCCTGCGAATATTCGAGTTCAGCTAACATTAAATAACCGCGTGAATTACGCGGATCAATACTCTGTGCGCGCTCCAACCGAGCGCGCGCTTTATCAAATTCTTCCAGTGCCAGATAACACTGCCCTAAATTAGTAAATAGCTGGGCACGGTTGGCGTACTGGGCATCCTCGGATGCGGTTTCTAACTGTTCACAGGCAGCGTTGAACTGGCCCTGCCCGTATAAAAACGCCGCATAGTTGTTGCGGGCGCGTGTGTAATCCGGCTCAGCGTTAACCGCCTGTTGAAAATAGTCGTTGGCAAGCGCGCTCTCGCCCTGGCGTTGGTAAACCAGCGCTAGTGCTTGCAGCGCTTCTGCATGGTGTGGGGCAATCTCTAGTGCCCGATCCAGTGCATTGAGTGCGCGAGGAAGGTTATTACGTTCCAGGTAAGCAACGCCTAATTGGGTATAGGCGTCTGCTGCCGCTGGGTTGGCCTGAGATGTCTGGGTACTGGACGAAGCACAGCCGACTAGCCACAGGCTGCCGATAAGAACGGCTAGCATGGGCACCCGTGATGGGTGTAGGCGCCTGCGGTGAGCGATCATGTAAATCCTCTTGTGGTGAACGTCCAACAACTAACCTAATGCTACATAAAAACCGTGACCATCAAAGCGCCGTGCTAGGCGGAAGTCAAGATAAGCCCTGTTTTGTGCTCAATAGGCTCACCGCACATGTTGGTCATATACGTTTAGTCGGCATCAAGCTGTACCGACTGAATATAGCGTTCGCTGCGTTTGGTACGGTCTTTCACGCGACCAACGAGTTGACCACAGGCGGCGTCGATATCTTCACCGCGGGTCGTTCTGACCGTGGCGTTGTAATTCAAATCGTACAACCACTGCTGAAAACGCATGACTTGGTTGCGCGATGGCTTTTCGTACCCTGAGTTGGGGAACGGGTTAAACGGGATCAAGTTGATCTTGCACGGCAGCTCTTTAAGCAGTGCGGCGAGCTGTTCGGCGTGTTCCTGCTGATCGTTGATGTCTTTGATCAGCGTATATTCGATCGTGACCTGACGATTATCCGGGCACTTGGCAAGGTAGCGGTGGCACGCATCCAACAGCGAGCGAATATTATATTTGCGGTTGATGGGTACCAGTGTATTACGCAGCTCGTCAGTGGAGGCGTGCAGCGAAATCGCCAAGCTGACATCCATCTCATCGCCGAGCTTGTCGATCATCGGCACCACACCGGAAGTCGACAGCGTCACGCGGCGTTTGGATAAACCATAGCCGTTGTCGTCAAGCATCAGCTTCATGGCGGGCACGACGTTATCAAAGTTGAGCAGGGGCTCGCCCATGCCCATCATTACTACGTTGGTCACCGGACGGTTGGCCGTATCGCGACGCGGGCCAACACTACGCTGGGCGACCCACACCTGGCCGATAATTTCAGCGGCGGTTAAATTGCGCTGAAATCCCTGTTTGCCGGTCGAGCAAAAACTGCAATCCAGCGAACAGCCCACCTGGGAGGAGACACACAGCGTACGGCGTTTACCGTTTTCGGCCGGGATCAATACCGTTTCGACGTAGCTGCCATCTTCTACCTCAAGCACCCACTTACGCGTACCGTCGCTAGAGGTGCCTTCGTAGATCACCGCTGGACCACGAATTTCAGCTACCCGCGCCAGTTTTTCACGCAGCGGCTTGGAGAGATTCGTCATGGCAGCAAAGTCATCGCTGCCTTCCTGGTGAATCCACTTCATCAGCTGCGCAGCACGGAATTTCTTTTCACCAATCGACAAAAAGAAGTCTTCCATCTGCTCGCGGGACATGCCAAGCAGGTTGTGACGTTCAGGCGTCGCTTTGGCAGCAGGCGTGCTGGCGGCGTCTGAGCTATCAGCGTCAGTATGGGGGGCGGGCGTATGTTGGGCTACAGTGGTGGTCATGGCGGTCAGCGTTTTAGAAAGGGGCGGGGGCGAGGCCCCCGCAAAATGGCCGGCAACGGAAGTAGATGCGGCGGCGCTACCTGAAAGGCTTAGCGCGGGCAGATTTCGTCGTTGCCAAAGAAGTAGCTAATTTCGCGCTCAGCGCTTTCCGGAGAATCAGAACCATGGACAGCGTTCGCATCGATAGTTTCCGCAAAATCAGCGCGAATAGTGCCAGGTGCGGCTTCTTTCGGGTTCGTCGCGCCCATCAGATCACGGTTTTTAGCGATGGCGCCTTCACCTTCAAGCACTTGCACAACGACCGGGCCAGAGGTCATGAAACCGACCAGGTCTTTAAAGAAAGGACGCTCTTTGTGTTCTGCGTAGAAACCGCCAGCCTTCTCTTCAGAGAGGTGAACCATCTTCGCGGCAACAACGTTCAGGCCAGCTTTTTCAAAGCGGGCGATGATTTCACCAATCGCATTTTTAGCAACGGCATCAGGCTTGATGATAGAAAGAGTGCGTTCAGTAGCCATGTAAATGGTCTCCATAAATGGGGGCTAAGCAAAATTGCCGCCCCAGAAAGCCGGGGCGGCCTAGAAAATAATTCGGCTAATAGCATTTCAGCAGCTAGCGTTTCACAAGCGTACGGGAGTACCCGGCGGCCTGATGTTAGGTATTCAGGGGCGCGATTATAACGCTTAAGCCGGGGGATGAATACCGGTGATGAGAGCTGTCCGTGCAAAGGCTAAACAGTAAAGCTTTCGCCGCAACCGCATTCGTCTTTGACGTTAGGGTTGTTGAAGCGGAAAAAGCGGTTTAGACCTTCGCTGACGTAATCCACTTCGCTACCGTTGAGCATCTCGACCGCATCGGGCGTCACATAGACACTGGCGCCGTGCTCTTGAAAATGGACTTCTTCTTCGCTAACGGTGTCGGCGAAATCAAGTACGTAGCTGTAGCCGGAGCAACCGCTTGGCTTGACCGAAACGCGTAGGCCTAGGCCTTGTCCGCGCTCATCAAGCACGTGACGAATCTGTTGTGCGGCAGCCGGGGTAATGTTGAGTGTTGCCATGAGGCGTTCTCCTTAAAAATAGTCAGCCGCTTAACCGGGCGGTGTACGTAAACCGCTCACCGCATGGCGTATGAGCGTTAGCGCATGATCGATTTCTGCTTCGGTAGTAAAACGCCCGAAGCTAAAGCGCAGCGACGAGAGCGCCAGCGAGCGGGGCGTGCCGATGCCAAGCAGTACATAAGAAGGGTCAACGCTTGCCGAGTTGCACGCGGAGCCAGTAGAGACCGCTACATCGCGCAGCGCCATCAGTAATGACTCACCGTCGACGCCTTCAAACGCCAAGTTGAGAATGTTGGGAACCGCATTGTCTAGTGGTGTGTTAGCAAAAACACCTTCAACGCCTTCAAGACCGCGCAAAAAACGCTGCTGCAAACGATTAATGTGAGCGTTGTCGTCATCGTACTGTTGCTGCATCAGCGCGAAAGCTTCGCCCATGCCAGCAATTTGGTGCGTCGGTAGCGTGCCGGAGCGCATGCCGCGTTCGTGACCGCCGCCATGGATCAATGCCTCTACGCGAATATCCGGGTGGCGCTTCACATATAGCGCGCCGACGCCTTTGGGGCCGTAGGTTTTGTGACCGGAGAGCGACATCAGGTCAATCTGCTGGGCCACCACGTCTAAGGGGATGCGACCTACCGCCTGGGCGGCATCGGTATGAAAGACCGCACCAAACTCATGAGCAATGGCTGCCAAGGCGGCAATATCGTTGATGCTGCCCAGCTCATTATTAACCGCCATGAGTGAGACCAGTGCAGTATCGTCGCGCATGGCTTCGCGCAGCTTTTCAGGCTGAATACAGCCATCCCGCCCAGGCGTGAGCCACGTCACCTCAAACCCCTCTTTTTCCAATGCATGGGCCGTGTCTACGATGGCTTTATGCTCAATCGTCGAGGTCACCAAGTGTAGGCCGCGCTCGCGGTTAGCGCGCATAAAGCCGATCAGCGCCAGGTTGTCCGCTTCGGTGGCACCGCTGGTCCAGACAATTTCTCGTGGGTCGGCGCCAATCGCGTCGGCCACTTGGCGGCGGGCCTGCTCAACCACCTGTTCTGCCTGCCAACCTAACATATGGCTGCGCGAAGCCGGGTTGGCGAATAGCTGGTCAACCGTTAGGTAGCGCTGCATAACCTCAACCACGCGGGCATCCGCCGGCGCGGTGGCGGCGTAATCCAGGTAAATGGGCAGCGTGGGTGTGGTCATCGTTATGTTCCAGCAGTTTGTCGGTCAGGTAGAGTTGGGTCAGGGTGAGGAGGCAAGAATACCCGCCTCGGCACGCTGTTTCTGTCGCGATGCAATACGTATGACATCAGGGCGCAGCATCAGTTGTGCCAGCGTCATCTCGTCAAAGAAATGGCGTATCTGAACGGAAAGCTCGCACCACAAATGGTGCGTCAGGCAGGTGTCGCCCTGCTGGCAATCGGAAAGCCCCTGACAGCGAGTGGCATCGACGCTTTCGTTCACCGCATCGATCACCTTTGAAACGCTAATCTCTTCCGCAGGTTGTGACAGCAGATACCCGCCACCTGGGCCGCGTACGCTGTTGACCAAGCCTGCACGGCGCAGGCGAGCAAAAAGCTGCTCTAAATAGGAGAGCGATATCTCTTGGCGCTGGGAGATATCGCTTAGGCTGGTCGGGCCGTTGTGGGCATGCAAGGCTAAATCGAGCATGGCGGTAACGGCGTAACGGCCTTTGGTGGTCAAGCGCATGGCAAGCCCCTCGACGCTGAACGCTCAGCGCACTGACGGCAAATGTGCTGCCATTATGGGAAAACCTGAGTGCTTTGGTCAACCATTACGCGGCGGCAGTGTTTCGTGCTCGGTCTCTTGCCCAGCCTCTTGCTTAGCTGATGGCGGTGTCGCCGAGCGTTTGCCAACGCCTGGGCAGCCGGTGTCGTGCTCATCCAGAATGCCGGCAAAATCTTCTTCGCGTAGCGCCGGGAGCTGGCCGTCACGGTAGTTGTCGTCTAGCTTGCGCAGGGTTGAGCACATGCGCTCAATACGTTCATCCACGGCGTGCATATGGTCGAGCATGGCCTGCATTGAGCGGGCTACGGGGTCAGGCATATCCTGGCTGACACCATAAGCATCAAAGCCAAATTTCTGGCAGATAGCCTCGCGACGGGCGGGGTCGACATCCAGCGCCTCTTCCACATCAGGGTCGGTGCGTTTGACAATTTTACCGGGAATACCGACCACGGTGGCGCCCGGCGGTACTTCTTTCGTGACCACCGCGTTAGAGCCAATTTTGGCTCCGGCGCCCACGGTGAAGGGACCCAGTATCTTGGCGCCCGCGCCGACAATCACTCCATCGCCTAACGTTGGATGGCGCTTGCCTTTGTTCCAACTGGTACCGCCTAACGTAACTCCCTGGTACAGCGTGACGTTATCCCCGACCTGAGCCGTTTCACCAATCACCACGCCCATGCCGTGGTCGATGAAAAAGCGCCGTCCGATGGTGGCGCCCGGGTGTATCTCGATACCCGTCAGCCAGCGTGAAAACGTCGATAGCGTCCGCGCTAGCCATTTGAGGTTTTTTTTCCACAGCCAGTGGCCGCAGCGATGCAGCAGTAGAGCGTGCAGGCCGGGGTAGTTGGTCAGCACCTCAAGAAAGTTACGTGCGGCTGGGTCGCGGTCAAATACGCTGTTGATGTCTTCACGTAGACGTTGAAACATGAGGTGATCCTTGGGCGGTAGAGGTGCAGTCACTCAACTAAGTGCATCGCATGAAGATAACTAAACAGACCTTCAACGTGGGGGCGTTAGATAGCGTCTTCAAGTCAGCATCTTCAAGCCTAATCAATTATGACTTGGTTTGCTTGGTGTTGGCGGCCTTCTCGGTGGCCGACAGTATTCCACGCAGAATATTCATTTCCATCCGCTCCGGACGGGCGCGCAGATACAAGCGGCGCAGTCTCGCCATCAGTTGCCGCGGCTGATCGGGGTCATGAAAATCGATACCGATCAGCGTGCGCTCCAAATGCTCAAAATAGCGCTCAAGCTCCGCGTGAGTGGCCAGATCATCGTCGTCACTCGGCACCGCTGAAGGCGCATCCGTTTGGCTTAGCCAGGCCATGCGACACTCATAAGCAAGCACCTGCACCGCCGCCGCCAAATTGAGCGAGCTGAAATCGGCATTAGTCGGAATATGCACGTGGGCGTGGCAGCGCTGTAGCTCAGCATTGGTAAGGCCGCTGTCCTCGCGGCCAAACACCAACGCCACGCGTGACTCAGCCGTTTGGCACTCGGCGGGCAGCCGGTCGGCTAATTCTCGCGGTGAGAGCATCGGCCATGGCAGGGTGCGTGAGCGCGCACTGGCGCCCACGGCCAGGGTGCAATCAGCCACTGCTTCTTCAAGAGTAGCGTGCACACTGGCTTGATGAAGCAGGTGGTCAGCGCCGGACGCGCGGGAAATGCTGTCCTGGGTAATGACCTCGCAGCGGGGTGCAACAAGGGCTAAATCTGCCAAGCCCATATTGTGCATGGCGCGTGCCACGCCGCCAATATTGCCAGGGTGGCTAGTGCCGATAAGAACAATGCGAATGCGCTCAAGCATGATAGGGCTCGGTAAATAGTCTTTGTTAATAAGATCCGGTTAATAAGATCCTGCTAATAAGGCCCTGTTAATAAAAACAAGGGATCATTAATGCGTAAAACGCGCAGTCTAGCATGAGTCGATGGCATGCCCGAGAGTGGTCTGCTAGAATTGCGCGCCAAAGGCGGCACCTGCGCCTACTTATGCTCTATTATTAGCATCACGTTCTTTAACATCACTGTCACAAGGCCCAACCATGAATCCGATGGTCCAATTTACGCTGCGCGCTGCGCGTGGCGCTGTTGAACACTTCCTGCGCGTACGCGAACGTATTGAAAACGCTCACGATGAATTTAACCTTGACCGCCTGCTCGACGAGACAGCGCGCAAGGCCGAAGCGACGATTGTTCAGCAGTTGGAACGCGGTTATCCCCAGCACGGTGTTACCGGCCGCTTTACGCCGCATCGCGCGGGTGAAGGCGAAGGCGCGGATACCGTCTGGAAAATTGAACCGATGCATGGCTACTCCAATTTAGCCGTTGCCGGTAAGGGCTTTGCACTCTCAGTGGTGTGTCTTATCAAAGGTCGTCCCGAGCACGCAGTGATTATCTGCCCGTTCGCCGACGACGAATATATCGCCAGCCGCGGTCGCGGTGCCCAGCACAATGACAAGCGCATGCGCGTTAGCAAGCCGACCGCCATCAGCGGTACGCGCATGGCCATGAGCCTGCCGGAAGTTTGGCTGCGCCCCCGTAATTTGCCTGCCTATCTAACCGTTTCACAGCAGCTTGCCCCACAGGTAGAAAACCTGCTGGCAACAGGCTGTGGGCTGCTGGATTTGTGTGAGTTAGCCACTGGGCGAGTGGACAGTGCTTTCGTGCTCGGCTTAGAAGAGCAGGACATGCTGGTAGGCACGTTGTTCCTGAAAGAGTCAGGCGCCTTGATGGGCACGCCCGACGGCCAGCCCACGGTGAAAGTGGAAGGGCAGTTAATGGCTGCTGGGCCGCGTCTTTATAAAGCACTGATCAAGCAGCTAACGCCGCACTTTTAAGCAGTAATGCTGAGCTTTTAAAGATAAAAGCTGTAAAGATGAAAAAAGCCCCTGCTGGTAACCCAGCAGGGGCTTTTTTGTCGGCTAAAGAAGCCATCTAAATGGAGGAGCCGTTAAGGCAACTCCTCCTCTTCTTCGTCAAGCTCTTTCTTGGTGGGAATCAAATCTTCCCGCGACAGCTTCAGCGGTAGCAGTAGCGCCGCGGCAATATAGATAGAAGAGAACGTACCCACGACGATGCCGACCAGCAGCGCAATGGCAAAGTTCTCAATCATATCCCCGCCCAGCAGCAGTAGCGCAAGCAACACCAGAATGGTGGTGCCCGAGGTTGCCAGGGTGCGCGAGAGCGTGGCGTTAATCGCTTCGTTGAAGATCTGCGGCATATCGTCGATGCGCGAGGTGCGGATGGCTTCGCGCACACGGTCATAAACCACGATGGTATCGTTCAACGAGTAGCCGATAACCGCTAGGATCGCTGCGAGCACGGTAAGATCGAAATCGAGCTGAAACAGTGCGAAAACGCCTACGACGATAATCACGTCATGCAGCAGTGCCAGCAGTGCGCCAATCGCAAACTTGTACTGAAAGCGGAAGGCCACGTAGAGCATCACCACGCCAAGGGCAACTAGCAGGCCCAGGCCGCTTTGATCGCGAAGTTGGTCACCGACTTGGGAGCCAACAAACTCGGAGCGTACTAGATTGACCGTATCGCCATCATTGCGCAGCAAGTTGACGACTTCGCCACCGACATCGGCATCAAACGCTTGTTGTAAGCGGATCAATACTTCTGTTGACGCCCCAAAGGTCTGCACGGAGACATCTTGGAAACCGCTCTCTTCAAGCAGCACACGAATAGCATCAAGTGAGGGCGCAGCGCCATAACGCACCTCAACCAGCGTACCGCCGGTGAAATCCAGCCCCAGGTTGAGCTGCTGGAACAGAATGGCGCCAATCGACACGACCAAAAGCAAAGCAGAGACGACAAACGCGATATTGCGTCGTCCCATAAAGTCGATTTGCAGGTGTGATAGGGGTTTCATTACCACCTCTTAAGTTCTGGGCTAAGCACGTGGATTAGATCCACAGCTTTTTGACGGGTTTGCTGCCATAGAACAAGTTGACCATGGCGCGAGTCACCATCAGAGCGGTGAACAGCGACGTCAAAATGCCGATAGAGAGCGTGACGGCAAACCCTTTCACCGGGCCGGAGCCAATCGAGAACAGGATAACGGCCACCAGCAGCGTGGTGATATTGGCGTCGACGATGGAGGTAAAGGCGCGCTCATAACCGGCTTGAATCGCCTGTTGCACCGACATGCCGTTGCGCAGCTCTTCGCGTATTCGCTCAAAGATCAGCACGTTGGCATCGACCGCCATGCCCAGCGTCAACACGATACCGGCAATACCCGGCAGCGTTAGCGTGGCGCCCAGCATTGACATCACCGCGACCAGCAGCGTTAAGTTCAGCGCCAGGGCAATGTTGGCAAACACGCCAAACACCTTGTAGCGCACCAGCATGAACAGCACGACCAGCAGCAGGCCAATCTGCACCGAGAGCAAACCGCGCTCAATATTTTCAGCGCCCAGACTTGGCCCAATCGTGCGCTCTTGCACGAAGTAGATGGGAGCTGCAAGGGAGCCCGAACGCAGCAGTAGCGCAAGTTCAGCGGCTTCCGTCGGAGAGTCGAGGCCGGTAATCCGGAAGCTGTTGCCCAGAGCGCTTTGAATCGTTGCCAGACTGATTAGGCCGCGCTCAACATAGGGCTCGCGCTCAATGGTTTCTTCACCCGTTTCCGGGTCGGTCACCACGGTATCTTCGCTCTTGTGCTCAATGAACAGCACCGCCATGTTGCGACCAATGTTGGTGCGCGTCGCGCGGTTCATCAGCGTACCGCCGGTGCCATCCAGGTCAATATTGACCTGAGGACGGCCATTTTCATCGAAACTGTTGCTGGCGCTGGAAACGCTATCACCGGTAATGATCACATCGCGCATTAGCTCAGCGGTGCGCGCAGGCTCGTTACGAAACGTTAGGGTTTCTGTTTCGTTTTCCGGGGTGTCAGGGCGGGCTTCCAGGCGGAATTCCAGATTGGCCGTTGCGCCTACAATGCGCTTGGCGGCCACGGTGTCTTGAATGCCGGGAAGTTCGACCACGATTTGGTTGGGCCCCTGGCGCTGCACCATTGGCTCTGCCACGCCCAGTTCATTGACCCGGTTGCGTAGGGTGGTCAAGTTCTGGTTGATCGCGTAATCCTGAATTTCGCTGACCGACTGATCGCTAAGCGTCATGACCAGCGTTGAAGCGCGGCCATCGCCTTCGCTGCTGTATTCAAACTCAGGGAAGTCGCGGCTGATCAGGCTGCGGGCTGTGTCGCGGTCTTCGGTGCTGGCGAAATCGATCGAAAGCGAACGCTCTTCGACTTCAGTGTTGCGGTAGCGGATACGCTCACCACGCAGCAGCTCACGCATGGCACTGCCGTTGACTTCAAGGCGCTGGATTAACGCGGCATCCATATCCACTTCCAGCAGGAAGTGCACGCCACCTCGCAAATCAAGGCCTAACGTCATGGGGGAGGCAGAGAATGCCTGTAGCCACTCCGGCGTTGCTTCAGCAAGGTTTAGCGCTACCGTTGCCTCATCGCCCAATAAATCGGCGGCAATGTCGCGTGCGGGAAGTTGATCATCGTCTTGGCGCAAACGAATGAGCCACTGACCGTTCTCTTCTTCGAACGCTTTGATCGCAATGCCGTTTTCGCTAAGCGCGGTTTCAACACGGTCTATCTGTTGCTCATTCAGCGAATCGCCTTGGGCGCTGCTGATTTGAATAGCGGGATCTTCGGGGAACAGATTGGGAAGCGAGTAGATAAGGCCAACCACCAGGACGACCAGTATCAGCAGATACTTCCACAGGGGGTAACGGTTGAGCATGCAAGCCCTGCCTTCAATTACAAACGGAATGCTGTGCACGGACTCGCCGTGCACAGCAAAGTTCACCATCATTTATACCATGTCACCCCTGCCGGGGTGGCTGGCACTGGCTCGGCAGGGGTAATACAAGGTTTAGATGGACTTGATGGTGCCTTTAGGCAGTACGGCGGCAACGGCGTTCTTCTGCACGTTAACTTCGGTGCCTTCAGAGATCTCGATGGTCAGGAACTCGTCGCTCACCTTAGTGATACGACCCACCAAACCGCCACCAATGACGATCTCATCGCCTTTGTCCAGATTGGTGACTAGCTGCTTGTGCTGCTTAGCGCGTTTGGCTTGCGGGCGCCACAACAGGAAGTAGAAAATCAGCACGAAGCCGACCAGCATGACGATTTGCGCAATACCACCGCCAGCGGCGGCTTCTTGGGCATGGGCTGGTGAGATGAAGAAATCCAGCATTGTAGAGAGCTCCTGAGTTAGAAAAAGCTTAATTTTTTAAAGGCTTAGGTTTTTAAAAGCTTGGTTCAAAAAACATGGTCAAACAGTTTAAACCACACGCCAAGGCGCGTGGCGATTAATTCGCTAGGTTTTAGGTAGCAAGGGGAGGCACCGGCAGGCCGCGCCGTGCATAGAAGCCTTCCACAAAGGTCGTCAATGTACCCGCTTCAATTGCCGCGCGCAAATCAGCCATCACACGCTGGTAGTAACGTAAGTTGTGGATGGTGTTGAGCATTGAGCCAAGCATTTCATTGCAGCGGTCTAAATGGTGCAGGTAGCCCCGCGAGAAACTCTTGCAGGTATGGCAATCGCACTCTTCATCGAGGGGGCGGGTGTCAAAACGGTGCTTGGCGTTACGAATTTTGACCGTGCCTTCCGAGGTGAACAGATGGCCGTTACGCGCGTTGCGGGTGGGCATCACGCAATCGAACATATCCACGCCGCGACGAACGCCTTCCACCAGGTCTTCGGGTTTGCCGACACCCATTAGGTAGCGCGGCATCTCATCCGGCATCCAGGTGGGCAGGTAGTCGAGCACCTTGATCATCTCTTCTTTCGGCTCGCCGACGGAAAGCCCACCAATCGCCAAACCATCAAAGCCGATCTCCAGCAGCCCTTTGAGCGAGCGTTCGCGCAGCTCAGGGTGCATGCCGCCCTGAATAATACCGAACAGCGCGGAAGGGGAATCGCCATGGGCATCCCGCGAGCGTTTGGCCCAGCGCAGCGACAGCTCCATCGATTTCTCGGCTTCTTCAAACGTGGCCGGGTAGGGCGTGCACTCATCAAAGATCATGACCACATCGGAGCCCAACGAACGTTGAACCGCCATGGACTCTTCCGGGCCCATAAAGACTTTGCTGCCATCCACCGGCGAGCGGAAGTGCACGCCCTGCTCGGTGATCTTGCGCGTCTCACCCAGGGAAAAAACCTGAAAGCCGCCGGAGTCGGTCAGAATCGGTTTGTCCCATTGGGCAAAATCGTGCAGATCGCCGTGGGCTTCAATTACCTCGGTGCCGGGGCGCAGCCACAGGTGAAAGGTGTTGCCCAGGATGATTTCGGCACCGATCTCTTTGACAGAGTCCGGCGTCATGCCTTTCACCGTGCCGTAAGTGCCTACTGGCATAAACGCCGGTGTTTCGACCGTGCCACGGGGGAAGTGGAGGCGGCCACGGCGGGCGCGGCCATCGTCGGCCAAGCGCTCAAAGCGCATAAAGCATTCGTTTCGCATAAAGGTAACTCGTTAATCTCGTTCGTTTGGCGCGACTGGAGCAGAGCAAGCGGTCAACAATTAGCAGTCAGTAACTAGCGGGTCAGCAGCATGGCGTCGCCATAGCTAAAGAACGCATAGCGCTCGGCCACTGCCCGTTGGTAGGCGTGCATGATGGTGTCGTAGCCCACAAAGGAGGACACCAGCATCAACAGTGTCGATTCAGGCAAATGGAAGTTGGTAATTAAAGCATCCACGCAGCGCCACTGGTAACCGGGATAGATAAAAATATCGGTATCGCCACTATAAGGCGCGATCTGCCCGTCGCTACTTTTCATGCAGGCGCTTTCCAGGCAGCGCACGCTGGTGGTGCCCACTGCCACCACCCGCTTGCCGGCTGCCAGGGTCTCGCGCACTTGCTGGCAGGTGGCTTCCGTGACCTCAATCCACTCGCTGTGCATATGGTGCTCAAGGATGTTGTCGACGCGCACCGGCTGAAAAGTGCCCGCGCCTACGTGCAGCGTTACAAAGGCACGGTTAATGCCTTTATCGGCAAGGGCATCTAGCAGCGGCTGATCAAAATGCAGCCCAGCGGTTGGCGCCGCCACTGCGCCGTCACGCCGGGCATAAACGGTCTGATAGCGCTCACGGTCACTGAGTTCGTCTTCGCGGGTAATATAAGGCGGTAGCGGCATATGGCCGTGCTTTTCAAGCAGCGCGATCATCGGCGTATCGCCTAAAAAGCGCAGCTCGAACAGTGCGTCACGGCGGCCTTCCACAATGGCGTGAACGTCACCCTCGAAAATCAGCTCGGTGCCGGGCTTTGGCGATTTACTCGAACGAATGTGCGCCAAGCCGCGGTGGGCATCCAGCGGGCGCTCCAGCAGCATCTCCACCTTGCCGCCGCTGGCCTTATGGCCGTGCAGGCGCGCCGGAATCACGCGGGTGTCGTTAAACACCAACAGGTCGCCCGGCTCAAGAAGCTCAAGCAAATCAGGAAAGCGGCGATGTTCCAGCGTGCCGCTCTGGCCATCCACACACAGCAAACGGCAGTCGCTACGCTGTTCAGAAGGGTAGCGAGCAATTAATTCGTCGGGTAGCTCGTAATGAAAATCCGCGCGCTGCATGGCGTATAACTCTTAGCGTTGATCAAACAGGCGGCATAGGATAGCGCTTTGGCTGCATAAAGTCAGTCAATGTGATTGACCTACCTAGAAATTTACGTATACTACGCACGCATTGCCGGTATGGCGGAATTGGTAGACGCAGCGGATTCAAAATCCGCCGCCTTTACGGGTGTGCCAGTTCGAGTCTGGCTACCGGCACCAAACATTAAAAATCAGGCGCTTAGGCGCCTTTTTTGTGCCTGCGATTTGTGTTTTTCCCTTTCTAAATCCCTGGATGTGTCCACAAAGTGTCAACCGAACATTGTCACTTATCTCCCTATTCTCTCACAACGATCTACCGCCAACTGTTGATAGAGCTCCACTAACTCCACACTCTTGGCATCTTCGTGCCAGCTAGCGGCGTAGGTTTGGGCGCGTTCGGCGAGCTGTTGGCGCAGGGGTTCATTGCCTAGCAGGCGGTTGACCTTGGCGGCGAAGTCGTCATGGGTATCCTCGGCGATCAGGCAGCCTTCTCCCTCTTTTAATACATCCAGCGTACCCATCATCGCGGTGGAAACTACCGGCGTGCCGAGTGCCATCGCTTCTAGCAGGACTAGCCCCTGGGTTTCCGTGCGTGATGCAAATACGAATACATCGGCGGCGCGGTAGGCGGCTTGCAGTGGGCCGTTGCGGTCGAGATAGCCGAGGAACAGTACGGCGTCTGCCACGCCTATTTCTTGGGCGCGTTTGACGAGTGTTTCGTGGGCCGGGCCTTCGCCGGTAATAATTAAACGGGTAGTGGGGTATTCGACTAACACCTGGGGCAGCATATCAATCAGAAAATCGATGTTCTTCTCAAAGGCGGCGCGGCCGACATAGAGCAGCAGCCGTGCATCTGTAGGCAGGTCGTAGTGAGCACGAAAGTCGCTAGCATCCTGGGCTCCTTGGGGGTGGCAAAACGCCTCCAGCGCTAAACCAGTGGCAATGACCATGATGGGTGTCGTTACGCCGTAGTGGGCGAGTGCGTGCTGCATTGCCCGTGAAGGAGCGACCAAGGCGTCGAGCTGCTGGCACTGGTGCACCGAGAGCCTTCGTGCAGCAAAGCGCAGCCAGCGCCGCGGAAGCCAGCGGATATAGTGATGAATGTACTCCTCAAAAAGCGTGTGATAGGTCGCCACCACCGGTAGTCCAAGCCGACGCCCCAGCGCCACGCCAGCATAGTGGGCGGTAAAGGGTGTGTGCACATGAATAAGATCAAAGGTCTCACCTGCCAGTGATGGTGCCAGGGCAAGTAGGTCCCTGTAGCGCATCATGCGGTCTTCAGGGTCGCCGGGCACGCCGCGTGACGGGATACGCAGCACGCCTGGCTCATCCACTTGGCCTACGGGGTAGTCGGGGCAGATCAGCGTGACCGAGTGGCCCAAGCGTTCAAGGGCGCCACGAAAGCTGGCTATGGAAGTAGAAACACCATTAACGCGAGGAAAGTAGACATCCGAAATCATAAGTACTTTCATACCGCCCAGTGGCATCGCGGTTGCGGGTGTCGTCGAGTGAAACAGCGTTAATGCTGATGCCAGCCGCGACTCACGCTCTGCTTCGCGCTGCTGGGTGATGGCGTTGCCATTGGCTAGCTGAGAGAGGGACGCGATTTCTGATTCGCTGAGAGGGTGACTAAGAGGATGGCGTCGGTGCTGTGACATGTTGTTTAGACTCTTATAGCAGCTTACGAACAAGCTATCCTGAGTCCATGACTGGCGCATGACAGCCAGCGCGCTTAGTAAATACCCGTGCACCTTTCCGGCAGAGCGTTAACGCACAGTTGACCGCTTCCTCGCTTTTTATTGCTTAGCCGTTTTATAGTGCTGAAATAGCATTCGATGTACAGACGGTATCCACCATGGCCCTTTTTGAGCTGCATAGCCGCAACTTAGCCCAGGAGCAGGTGGCCCATACCCACGATTTTCATCAGCTTATTCTGGCCACTTGTGGCGTTACGGAGCTTTCGATGGAAGGCCAGGGGGAGCGGGTTACCGCTCGCCGCGGGTGTTTGATTCCTTCGTCGCGCCATCACGAGTACCAAGGGGATGGCAGTAACCGCACCTTGGTGTTGGATATTCCCGTTGCGCATTTGGCGTCGCTTGAAAAGGGCAGTGAGATCGAGCGTCTCTTTGATAAGCCGCGCTTTTTCAGCGTACCCCCTGCGTTAAACCAGCTTACCCACGCCCTGGCGAATCAGCTTGAGCAGTGTCCCGCGCTGCAGAATGAAATCGCGATTCTGTTGTTACGGGCGCTGACCATGTATCTGCATGATGCCTCTCCCACGGCGGTCGGGCAGTTGGGCCAACACTGTATTAGCGAGCGCCTGGATCTTGCTCGTTTGGATGCCTGGTTGGATCAGCATCTTGCCGATGAGATCCGTGTGGAGCAGTTAGCTGCTTTGTGTGCTTTGAGCCCCGGGCACTTTCACAGCTGCTTTCGCGAGCTGACCGGCGTAACGCCGCTAGCCTATGTGCAGCGCAGGCGCTTAGAGCATGCCCGCACCTTGGTTCGCCACAGCACACTCAGCCTGGGGCATATCGCCATGCTGGTCGGCTTTCGCGATCAAGGCAGTTTTTCCCGCGCCTATCGGCGTTATTTCGACCTCTCTCCTTCTTCAGATCGCTAGACCCTCATCGGACCGCTAGTGATAAAATTTTCTTGCCTGCATGACTTGCGGGCAAATCTACCGCAGTGTCGGGCAAGTAATTTGTCGGCGAGCGCACTAGTCTCTGATAATCCCTTTTAAATCAACACAACCTCTTTCAAGGAAAAACACCATGGGCGTTACCTATCAAGACAGCAACGCACGTATGAGCCAAGTGGCGATTCACAACGGCACCGTTTATCTCGCAGGCCAGGTTCCACCTGATGCCACGGCGGATATGCGCGGCCAAACTGAGCAGGTACTGGCGCGTATCGACCAACTGCTAGCCCAAGCGGGTACCTCGAAAGAGCATCTGATTTCAGCGCAAATCTGGGTCACTAGCATGGCGGAGTTTGACCAAATGAACGCGGCTTGGGACGCCTGGGTTGTGCCCGGTCGCCCGCCGGTGCGCGCAGCGCTTGAAGCCCAGCTCGCCAAGTCTGAGTGGAAAGTTGAGATCATGGTGATCGCCGCGCTGCCGGAGGCCTGATATGCGGGTTGTTACTGCCGAAGAGGTCACTCGCCACCTGTCGTGGAATGGCTTGATCAAGCGGCTACACACAACGTTCGTGAACGGCGTGGAGTCTCCTCCACGCCATCACCATGCGATGCACCGGCCCGATGGCGAAGCCACCATGCTGCTAATGCCCGCCTGGGAAGCGGCGGGCTATATCGGCGTGAAAATGGTCAACGTGTTCCCGCAAAACGCCGACCACGGTATCCCAGCCATCTCTGGGCTTTATTTGCTCAGCGAGGGCAAACACGGCCAGCCGTTGGCCTGTATCGATGGCAGCGAGTTAACCCGGCGCCGTACGGCGGCTGCTTCGGCGCTGGCCTCCCAAGCGTTGGCGAATGAGAACGCAGAAACGCTGCTAGTGGTGGGTACGGGCAAGTTGGCGCCCATGGTGATCGAGGCTCACGCCAGCGTGCGGCCCATCAAACGTGTGCTGATCTGGGGCCGTAATCCCAGTAAAGCGGCCGCCATCGCCGATGAATACGCCGAACGCTTTGAGACCCACGTGGTGGAAGATCTGGCGGATGCTGTGGCAGAAGCGGATATCGTCAGTTGCGTGACGCTCTCTACCCAGCCGCTGGTCAAGGGCGAGTGGCTGACGCCTGGCACCCACTTGGATTTGATCGGTGCGTTTCGGCCACAGATGCGTGAAACCGATGCGCTGTGTTTGCGTCGCTCAGAGGTATTTGTAGACACCTACGCCGGTGCCAAAGGCGAAGCGGGCGATATTCTGCAAGCCATTGAAGAGAGCGAATTCCAGTTCGACCAGATTCAAGCGGAGCTTGCTGAGGTGCTCGCAAGGACTAAATCGGGGCGCTCAGGGCCGGAGGCCATCACGCTATTCAAATCGGTAGGCGCTTCGCTGGAAGATCTGGCTGCTGCCATTGAAGTGTGGGAGTCATTGCCTGAATCTACTGCATCATAGCTTCGCTAAGGAATGCGTCCCATGAAATGCTTTTACCACCCCGACCAAGCGTACCACGCGCCACCGACCTTCCTGCTGCGCGGTCAGCCCGTGCCCTCGCCGGAAGGCCCGGTGCGCGCGGAGCTGCTTACCCAGGGGCTAGCAACGGCAGGGCTGACCCTGACCACACCTGCCGAGGCCGATTCGCCTAAGCTGCGCAAGCGCCTGGAACAGATCCATACGCCGCGCTACCTCACGTTTTTGGACACCATTTACGCTCGCTGGCAGGCGCTGCCCAACGCGTCGGAAGTGGTTGCGCCAAACATTCACCCCTGCGGGGGTGGCCACCACTACCCGCGCCACCCGATTGGGCAAGCGGGCTGGCATCTGCATGATATGGCCTGCCCGCTAAGTGCTACGAGCTTTCAAGGCGCGCTGGCCTCGGCGGCTAGCGCTGAAGCGGCAGCAGAAGAGGTGCTGAATGGCGCCTCAACGGCCTATGCATTGTGTCGTCCGCCGGGCCACCATGCCGGGCCGGAGCGCGCTGGGGGCTTTTGCCTGCTGAATAATTCCGCGCTGGCGGCGACCGTGCTGCGTGAACGCTACGGCAAAGTCGCGATCATCGATGTGGATTTGCATCACGGCAACGGCACCCAGGATATTTTTTATTATCGAAGCGATGTGTGGACCGGCTCATTGCACGCTGACCCTAGCGACTTTTACCCATTTTTCTGGGGCGGTGCAGAGGAAGAGGGCAGCGATGAAGGTGTTGGAACCAATGTGAATCTGCCCCTGCCGGTGGGCAGTGATGGCGACGTTTATCTCGATGCCCTGGCGATCCTGATTGATCACCTGCAACGTTATGAGCCGGGTGCCGTGGTGGTAGCGCTCGGTTTAGATGCTCATAAAGATGACCCGCTAGCAGGGCTTACGGTGGAAACCGAGGCATTTGTCGAGGTAGGCAAACGTTTAGCGGCGCTGTCGCTACCCATGGTGATTGTTCAGGAAGGCGGTTACCCAACCGAACATCTAAGCGCCAACCTGACCGCCTTTATGCAGGGTTTTACGGCATGAGCAGAACCGGTTTCTATTGGCACGAACGCTGCTTTTGGCACGACCAGGGCGCGATTGGGGTGTTCTCCGCACCAGGCGAATTCCTGCAGCCCCAGGCCGCTTCGGAAAGCCCGGAAAGTAAACGACGCCTGAAAAATATTCTCGAAGTCAGCGGGCTGATTGATGAGCTGCACGTGGTGAAACCACCCGCTGCTGCGCTTATTGACCTGCTGCGTTTTCACACTCCGCGTTACCTGGATGAACTGCAGGCGGGGGATAAGGCACGCGGCGGCAACGGCGGCGACTGCGCCCCTTATATGCCCGGCAGTTGGGCAGCGGCCACGCAGTCCGCAGGTTTAGCCATCGCCGCCGTTGAAGCCGTGGCAGTGGGTGAGGTGAGTAACGCCTATGCCCTATGCCGCCCGCCGGGACATCATGCCGAAGCCGATCAAGGCCGCGGGTTCTGCCTGCTGGGCAATATCCCCGTGGCGGTGATGCGCGCCCGGGCCTTGGGGCAGGTTAACCGCGTGGCGATACTCGATTGGGATGTTCACCACGGTAACGGTCAGCAGGCAGCGTTTTATAATGAGCCTGATGTGTTGACCGTTTCTATGCATCAAGCGGCCAACTATCCGCTGGAAACCGGCAGTTTTGACGAGCAGGGCGAAGGCGCAGGCCTGGCAGCCAATCTCAACCTGCCGCTGCCGCCGGGCTGCGGCCTGGGTGCCTACGCCTATGCTATGGAAAAACTGGTGTTGCCCGCGCTTGAGGCGTTCAAACCTGACATGATCGTGGTGGCCTGCGGTTACGACGCCTGCGCCAAAGATCCCTTAGGCAAGATGTTGCTCAATAGCCAAGCCTTCGCCACCATGACCGCCCAGCTAAAAGCCCTGGCCGAGCGCTGCTGCGAGGGCAAGCTGGTGTTCGTCCATGAAGGCGGTTATTCAGAAGGCTATGTACCGCTCTGTGGCCACGCGGTGATCCAGACTTTGTCAGATACCCAGATTGCCGTGCCCGACCCGCAAAACGATGAAATTGCCGCTTGGGGCTATCAGGCCCTGCAACCGCACCAGCAGTCGTTGATAGACGACTGGTGCCAACAGTGGGAGCAACGCAAACAATGACACCGCTTTATGACCGCGATGGCTGGATCTGGCAGGACGGTGAATGGCTGGAGTGGCGCGAGGCCAGGGTGCATGTCTTCACCCACACCTTGCACTATGGCATGGGCTGTTTTGAAGGTGTGCGCGCCTATGCTGGCCCTAGCGGCACGCATCTATTTCGTGCAGCTGAACATACCCGCCGCTTGGCAGAAAGCGCCCATTCGCTGGATATGCCGCTGCCGTTTAGTGAAGCGGAACTGATCAATGCCCAGCGCGAGTGCCTGACCAAAAACGGCCTGAGCAATGCCTACCTGAAGCCTACCGTGTTTTTTGGTGCGGAAGGTTTAGGACTACGTGCCCAGGGGCTGACGACCCATGTGATGGTGGCCGCGTGGGATTTAGGCCCCTACATTTCGCCTCAGGCCGCCACCCACGGTTTGCGCGCGCTAACCTCTTCCTGGGCGCGCCACCACGTCAATATCAGCCTCTGTCGGGCGAAAACCAATGGCCACTACGTCAACTCGATACTGGCGCTGAATACGGCGATCAAGGCCGGGTTCGATGAAACCATCATGCTCGACCCGGAGGGCTATGTAGCCGAGGCCTCGGCGGCGAACGTCTTTTTGTTGCGCGATGGCGTGCTGCACACCCCAGAAGTGACCTCCTGCCTGCAAGGCATCACCCGTGATAGCGTGATTCAGCTAGCGCAAAAAGTGCTGGATATTGAAGTGCGCGAGCGGCGAATTACCCGTGATGAGCTCTACACCGCTGATGAGGCGTTCTTAACCGGCACCGCCGCCGAAATACTCCCGCTTCGCGAGCTGGATGGCCGCAGAATTGGCGGGCGCGCGGGCGCACCACCCGCCAACGAACCCATCAGCCAAGACAGCGTGACGGCGCAACTGCAGGGCTTATATCGTCAGGCG
This sequence comes from Vreelandella arctica, assembly GCF_037070215.1. Lineage (NCBI taxonomy): Bacteria > Pseudomonadati > Pseudomonadota > Gammaproteobacteria > Oceanospirillales > Halomonadaceae > Vreelandella > Vreelandella arctica. Next base: position 273,701 of record NZ_JBANSN010000003.1, read on the forward strand.
GTGCGCGGCGAACTGAATGATTTCAGGCATTGGTTAACGCCTTAGGGTTATTGTGGCAGGCAATCAGCATGCCCCGGTGCGAGGGCAGGTTTCCGCGAGGGCGCTGTGAACCCGTCCATGGGCGCTACTTTCGCCATCCATGGGCGAAAGACCCTCGCTCCAACCTGCCCTCCCACCTACTGATCAAATTTACCAACTGAATCAGGCGTGTTCTTTAATCGCCTGTTCGAGAGCGTTCAATCTCCCCGGTTCCAGCGCTGCTTGTACCGCCGTAATACGTATCACATTGGCAAGTTCTGGGTGTGTCAGGCGCGTGACTAATACGCCTTCGTCGAGCAGCTGCTGATGTACCTCGGCGGCGAGTTCGGCGCTGGGCAGGCGAATGCCGATGAAGTTGGTGGCGCTGGGGAGCACGTCGGCACCCAGTGCGCGAAAGTGCTCAGCCAGCTGCTCACGACGGGCTTTTACGTCGGAAACGTGTTGTTGCACTTCGTCAGGGTGATCGAGCACCACTTCCGCAGCGGCCAGAGTCAGTGACGAGACCGCGTAGTGAATACGCACCTTCATCATCATTGCCAGCACTTCAGGGTCGGCGATGGCATAGCCAATGCGCAGGCCCGCTAGACCGTGAGCCTTGGAGAGCGTGCGCAGGCGAATCACTCCCGGTATGGCTTTGGCAGCGAAATCGCTACCCGCGTCATCACGGAAATCCCCATAGGCTTCGTCTAACAATAGCCAGCAGGTGTCAGGCAGCGCCTCGCGCAGCTTGAGGATGGCGCTGTCGCTGTGCAAATGGCCGCTGGGGTTATCCGGGTTGGCCAGATACACCAGCCGCGCGTTCTCCTGATGTGCCGCTGCGATAAGTGCTTCCAGATCGGGGGCCAGCACACCGGGCGCCTCAAAATAGCTGGGCTCGATCAAACGGCAGCCCTGGCCTTTGGCAAAATAGCCCAAGGTGGGGTAGGTGCCGGCGGTGCTCACCACGGTGTCGCCCGGTTCGCAGGTGGTGCGCAGCGCCAGGGCGATTAAGCTATCGGCACCGGCATCCACCAGCATCGTTTCCAGCGCAATCCCCTGCTGCGCGCTCAGGCGTTGGCGCACCCCTAGCGCTTCGGAATCTCCGTAGCAGTAAACGTGTTCAGCCAGGGCATCGCCAAAGTGGTCGCGCAGGGCAAGGTGAGGCATGTCCAGACCTTCGTTTGAGCCCAGCCGATGGGGGATCTCTCGGCCAAGTCGACGCTCCAGCACCTTAATGCCCGGAAACGGATTAACAGGGCCTTCACTCAGTAAGTGGTTGGGATAAGGGGGCGTGCTTTGAGAAGGCATAACGATTCCTAAAAACGATTTTCAAATCAGTAGTAACGATTAACGTAGCGCGTTTATTTAACGCACTCTTATTTAAAGTACTTTACCGGGATTTAACAGATTAAGCGGATCGAGCGCCTGCTTGAGCGACTGCATCAGTGCGATCTCGGCGCTGGAGCGACAGGTGCTCAGCCAGGGGCGTTTCTCCAGGCCAATGCCGTGCTCGGCAGAGACCGAGCCGCCCAGTGCGGCCAGCGGTTGATAGACCATCGCTTCCACTTCACGGCGCACCTCGACTTCAGCGCTCCCCACGCTAACGGAGATATGCAGGTTGCCATCGCCCAGGTGGCCAAAGACCACCAAACGCGCCTCGGGCCAGCGCTGGGTTAGCTGCGCTTCCAAGGCATCGGTGTAGCGCTGCATATCGGCAATCGGCAGGCTGACATCGAAGGTAAGCACCGGCGCCATGCCCTTGACCAGCCCCTCGATATCTTCACGAATCGCCCAAAGCCCATCGCGCTGGGTAGTCGACTGCGCAATCACCGCATCGACAATCAGCTCGTTCTCTAATGCACTTTCTAATGCTTCGCTGAACTGAGTGGCATTGCGCTCGGCATCGCTGCCCAGCGACTCGATAATTACATAAAACGGATGCTCGGTGGCAATCGGCGGAGTGTGGCGGTCCAGGGTTTCAGTGAGCAACCGGTAGTGATTTTGCCACATCACTTCAAACGCACCCAGGCTGCCGCCGAGCGCTTTGCCCATATGGCTGAGTAGCCCGGTTAACGCCTCAAACGAAGGGCAGGCTACCAGCGCCGTTTGCTCGCTGGGCGTCGGCGGCTGCAGGCGTAGCACCGCGCGGGTCACGATGCCCAGGGTGCCTTCGCTGCCGATGAATAGCTGCTTTAAATCAAAACCGGCGTTGTTTTTCAGCATGCGGTTCAGGGAACTGACCACCCGGCCATCCGCCATCACGGCCTCCAGGCCAAGTACCTGCTGGCGCATCATGCCGTAGCGAATTACCCGAACGCCACCGGCGTTGGTGGCGATATTGCCGCCAATCGTGCAACTGCCCCGAGCACCTAGATCCAGCGGGAACTGCAGGCCGACCTCTTTCGCGGCTTCCTGAACCCGTTGCAACGGTGCCCCGGCCTGCACGGTGAGGGTGCCGCCTACTTGATCGATCTCTTCGATGGCGGTCATGCGTTCCAGCGAAATCACCAGCTCATTCGGGCTCGCTTCTGCACCGTGAACCAGGCCGGTGAGGCCGCCGTGAGTCACTACCGGCTGTTGCACCTCATGGCAGGCACGCATCACCGCGGCGACTTGTTCAGTATCCGCCGGGCGAACAATCGCGCCTGCCTGGCAGGGCGCGCCGGTCATCCAGTCCACGCGGCGGCTATGCACATCGTCGCCGGTCAATACGTGGGCCGGGCCTACAATAGCGCGCAGCGCTTCCAGGGTTATTTGCATGTGTTTTCCTTAGCCTATCTTGTCCGTTCGATAAATCATGCTGTCGCCGCCACCGGCGCTTCGCGACCGGGAATCGCCTTTAGCAGATCCTGGGTATACGCCTCTTTTGGGGCGAGGAAGATCTGCTCGGCGCTGCCCTGCTCGACGATGCGGCCATTCTGCATGACCACAATGCGGTCACAGATATGCGCGGCGACGCGCAGGTCGTGCGTGATAAATAGCAGCGAAAGCGAGAGGCGCTGTTTTAACTCTTCTAGAAGTTCCAGCACCTGGGCCTGAATCGAAACATCCAGCGCCGAGACGGCTTCATCCGCCACGATCAACTCAGGATTAAGCGCCAACGCTCTGGCAATCCCGATACGCTGACGCTGGCCGCCGGAAAACTCGTGAGGAAAGCGTTCCACGGCGCTGGCGCCCAAACCGACCATATCGAGCAGCTCGCCTGCCTGTTTAAGCGCCGCGGCTTTGGGCGTGCCGTTGGCAATCGGCCCCTGGGCAATCGCCATGCCCACTTTGGTGCGTGGGTTGAGCGAAGCGTAAGGGTCTTGGAAGATCATCTGCACCCGGTGGCGCTCTCGGCGCAGTGCGTCGCCTTTCAGCTGGGAAAGGTTCACCCCATCCAGCAGCAGCTCGCCGCTGTCGGGGTGTTCCAAACGCACCACGCAGCGTCCGAGGGTAGATTTCCCCGAGCCGGATTCGCCTACGATGCCTACGGTTTCACCCCGCGCCAAGGTGAGCGATACATCCTCAAGGGCGCGCACTTCGCGAGAAGGTTTAAGGAACCCGCCCCGGGAGCGAAAGACCTTATTGAGCTGCTTGATCTCCAGCAGCGGGGCGACTTGGCTGGTTTCACGGTGGGGTGGCACCGCATTGCTGGGAATCGCGGCAATCAGCGCTTGGGTATAGGCGTCTTGAGGATTCTCAAGCACCGACTTGGCGTCACCCAGCTCGACGATCTTGCCGTGGCGCATGACGCAAACGCGATTGGCAATTTCGGCCACCACGCCAAAGTCGTGGGTGATAAACATCACCGACATGCCGCGCCGCTGCTGAAGGTCGCGAATAAGCTCCAGAATCTGCGCTTGCGTGGTGACATCCAGCGCGGTGGTGGGCTCATCGGCAATCAGCAGAATGGGCTCCAGCGCCAGCGCCATGGCGATCATGACCCGCTGGCGCTGGCCGCCGGAAAGCTCGAACGGGTAGGCGCGAATGGCCTTCTCCGGCTGTGGAATGCCCACTTCGATCAACAGTTCCAGGGCGCGAGCCTGACGCTCTTTGGGGGTGAGCTGGCCGTGGGCTTCGAACACCTCGGCAATTTGCGCGCCGACTCGCATCAGCGGGTTAAGGGCGGTCATTGGCTCCTGGAAGATCATGCCAATTTTTAGCCCGCGCAGGGCGCGGTGCTGCTTTTCCGTCAGGGCGAGCAGGTCCTGCCCCTCGAACAGTATCTCGCCATGGGTGGCGTTCACGCCCTTGGGCAGTAGCCCCATTACCGCGTTGGCGGCCATCGATTTACCGGAGCCGGACTCGCCGACTACGCACATGATTTCGCCGCGCTTTACCTCGTAGCTCACATCCTCCACCGCCAGAGCGCGATCCGCGCCTTTGGGGAGCGCAATATTAAGGTCGCGAATGCTGAGGACGGTGTCAGCCGATGGATTCTCTGTAATAGGCATATAAAGTCCTTAGCGCTCGCGTGATAGTTTGGGGTTCAGTGCGTCGTCTAACCCTTCACCCACCAGGTTTAACGCCAAAACGGTGAGCAGAATCGCCACGCCAGGGAAGAAGCTTAGCCACCACGCCTGACGAATCACCGTGCGCGCAGCGCCGATCATGTAGCCCCAGGACATCACGTTAGGGTCGCCCAAGCCGAGGAAAGACAACGCCGACTCCAGCAAAATCGCGGTGGCCACCATGAGCGATGCCAGCACGATAATCGGCGACAGCGTGTTGGGCAGAATCTGACGCAGAATGATCGTGCTGTTGGACTGACCAACCAAACGCGCCGCTTCCACGTATTCTCGGTTGCGCAGCGACATAAACTCGGCGCGCACTAAACGCGCTACCGGTGGCCAGCTGACAATCGCAATCGCCAGCACAATCGAAGTGATACTGGGCTGCATAATGGCCACCAGCACAATCGCCAGCGCGAAGTTGGGAATGGTCTGGAAGAACTCGGTAAAGCGCATCAATACATCATCGATGATGCCGCCATAGTAGCCAGCAATGGCACCCAGCGGCACACCGATCAAGAGCGCCACGCAAGTGGAAACCAAGCCAATCAGCAGCGATACCCAGGCGCCGTGCATTAAGCCCGAGGCCACGTTGCGGCCCATGGTGTCGGTGCCAAGCGGAAAGCCATCTTGCGAGAGCGGCGGCAAAAAGGGCCGTTGCACCATGCGCCAGGGCGATTCAGGAAACAGCAGCGGCGCCAGTATCGCCATGGCGATAATCAGCAGCAGGATGATCAGCCCGACGAGGGCGCCACGGTTTTGCGCGAAGCGTGCGAAAAAGCTCATGCGGCCCCCTTTTTGATGCGTGGATCAGCCAGGCTGTAGACCAGATCGGTGATGATATTGAAGACGATGACCAAGGCCGCTGAGAAGAAGAAGATGCCCAGCAGCAGGTTGTAGTCACGCTGCTGCAGCGCTTCGAACATCAACCGACCAATACCGGGCCAAGCAAACACGGTTTCGGTCAGGATCGCGCCGCCGACCATCTGCCCCGCCTGGAGGCCTGCTAACGTGATGATCGGCAGCAGGGCGTTTCGCAACACATGGCGGCGCTGAATAATGCTGGGCTTCAAGCCTTTGGCGCGGGCGGTTTTGACGTAATCCTGCTGCGCGGCGTCCAGCATTGATGTGCGCGTCATGCGGGTGTAAATCGCCATAAAAAATAGCGCTAAGGTGGTCGCCGGGAGCACCAAGTGCTGGGCAACATCAAGCACCAGCGCAAACCCCGTGTGGCCCGCTCCCACGGTGTAAAGCCCGTAGGCGGGCAGCCAACCCAGGTAGACCGAGAACACCACCACCGACATCAGCGCGACCCAGAACAGCGGCGTGGCGTAGAACACCAGCGCCAACGCCATAATGATGGAGCCGGAAGGTTTTTTAACCCTTGCTGCAGCCATTGAACCTGCGACGATACCGAGTACCAGCGAGAGCACGAAAGCGGTGCCGGTGAGCAGCAGGGTGGCGGGCAAGCGATCCATAATCAGATCAAACACCGGAACGCCCAAGCGGTAGGAGTAACCAAAATCGAGTACGGCGATACCTGATATATAGCGCCACAGCTGAACGTACATCGGCTGATCGAGCCCAAAGCGCTCGCGCAACTGATTAAGAAACTCCTGATCCGCGGCACCCGCTTCACCGGCCAGAATGGCAGCCGGGTCACCGGGGGCCAGCTGAATCAGCAGAAAGTTAAAAATAACGATTAAAAACAGCACAATGACGGCTTTGAAAAGCCGCATTAGGATTAGGCGCGCGTAAACCATAAGTCGTTTCCTGGCTAATACCTTCAAGACATGGCTGAAAAACCCAGGTAGCTCGCGCTACCTGGGTGGCTTGGGTTTAGCGGTCTAGCCAAGCATCTTTAAAGCCGTCGTTAACACCCACGCCGGAGGTGACCAGGTTTTGAACATCACAGCGATACAGGGTTGGGAAGCCCAGCTCCATCAGCCAGCCAACCGGCACGTCTTCGTGCAGGATTTCCTGTACTTCGCGGTAAAGTTTTTCGCGCTCTTCGTCAGGGTAGGCCGTGGCGGCCTCGTTGAAGAGTTCGTCGACACGCTCGTTTTCATAGCCTTCCACGTTATTCCAGGGCGAGCCCTTGGCAATGTTGTCGGAAAGGTAGGTGCGTGAAATACCCAGTGCCGGGTCGCCGTACTGGTAAAGATAGGTGAAGGCGAGATCGTAATCCCAATCGCCCAGGCGCTGGTTCCAGCCGCCCACATCGGTGGCTTGGGTTTCGACATTGATGCCTACTTCGCGCAGGTTCTGCTGCACGGCTTCGGCCCAGCGGGTCCATGTTTCGCCGTAGGGCAGCGGCAGAATGGTGATCTCTTCACCGTCGTAGCCCATTTCATCCAGCAGCTCGCGGGCGCGATCCGGGTTGTAGTCGTAGGGTTCCAGATCATCGTTCTGGAAGCGCGCATTGGAGCCAAAGGCGGAGAGCGGGACATTGCCCAGGCCGTTCCACAGCACATTTTTGGCGAACTCGCGATCCATGGCGTACATCACCGCCTGACGGAAGCGTTTATCCGCGGTGGGGCCTTCGCGATTGTTCATCCACAGCATGGCAAAGGGGCTGAAGTACTCGTGGCCCTCTTCGGTCATGCAGACGTTATCCATTTCGGCCAAGCGGGGAATATCGAAGTTCTCGACGGTGCCACTGGGCAGTACATCAATGGTCTCGTTCTCGAACGCCACTGCACGGGAAGCGCCGTCAGGAATAACGTGCCAATTCACGCCGTCCAGGTAGGGCAAGCCCTCTTCGTAATACTCTTCGTTCTTGACCAGCTCGATGACGGTGCCGCGTTCCCAGTTGTCGAACTTGAACGGGCCAGTGCCAATGGGGTGATCATTGTGTTCGTTGTTGCGGAAATCGGTACCCGCGTAAAGGTGTTCGGGCACCATGGTAAAGGTGCCTGCTTCAAACGAGAGCAGGAAAGGGCCGAAGGGTTGCGTCAGGGTAAATACAACGGTGTGATCGTCAGTGGCTTCGATGCTTTCCACGTGCTGTAGCACGGCGCGGGCGCTTGGGTTCAACTCGCGGTGGAAGACATCGGCGGAGAACACCACGTCTTCGGCGGTAAAGGCTTCGCCATCGTGCCAGGTAACGCCTTCACGCAGGTGAAAGGTGTAGGTGCGGCCATCGTCACTGACCTCCCACGACTCCGCCAGTTGCGGCATGGGTTCAAGGTCGGTGGAGTAGCGCAACAGGCCTTCGTAGATGTTGCCCGAGACGGTGCGTGTAGGGGCGTTCTGAACCATGCCTAGCACTAGGCCGGGCGGCTCCGGCTGGATAATGGTGTTAACCACACCGCCCTCTTTGGGGTCATCGGCCAGGGCGGCGGAGGTGAAAGCAAGTGCTGCAGCGGAAATAGCCAAAGCTAAAGGTTTTTTCATGTTTCCTGCTCCTCGGTTATTAGCACGTAATGGGTTTACGTAGTCGTTAGGCGAGCGAGGCGTGGCGTGTTAGGCCCAGTTGTGTGGGTTGTTGGGGGCCTTTTTGAACCTTGCACTTTGAACTTAGCAGCATGTGGCAAAACTGTCGACAGTCGGCAATCGTTCGTCGACAAATGGTTATTTTTCGTCATACTTAAGGAAACGCGCCACACCCCACGAGTAAATTTTATGGCCTTATCAACGGCGGCTCCCAGGCCCTTAATCCAGCAGCAGAACCTTGTCGAGCAGGTGGCTGACTATTTGACCCAAGCGATTATTCAGCAACACTTTTTACCCGGCGAACGGCTTTCGGAAGTACAGCTTTCCCGTGACTTGGGCGTTAGCCGCGCACCGGTTCGTGAGGCCGCGCGCTTGCTGGAAAGCCGTGGCTTATTGATCTCCAAACCTCGCCGCGGCTTCTTTGTCCGCGCGTTGAATACCGTTGAACTCGAAGATGTGTTTGATTTGCGGCTATGCCTTGAGCGTCATGCAATTCAGCGCTTAACGGAGCGCTATACGCCGGAAGCCCAGCGCGCGCTTAAGCAGCAGGTTGAGGTGCTCTGTGAGGCAGCAGCCGGTAACGATGGCACCCGTCGGATTGAAGAGGACCTGCAGTTTCACCGCCTCATGCTGCACTACGCCGGCAACGAGCGACTGTTGCGCGCGTTTGACGACCTGACCCATGAACTGCGCCTCTGCATCACCCTGATTACCAAAACCCATGAAGCCCCCGACACCATCGCCACCAGCCACTTTAAGCTGCTCGACGCGCTGGATAGTGGTAGCCCGGCCGCCTGCCGTGAGGCGATTGACTACCACATAGGCGTTGCCCGCAAATTCGTGGTGAAGGGTGTGGGCGAAACCGGAGATAGTTCTGATGAAAATAGTGCCGATGAAGACGTTCTTCCACGCTGACCAACTGCTTCATCAGCCGCAAACCTACTTCTCCCGCGGAAAGATGCGCACGCCCCAGGAAGTGCCGGAGCGCGCCACACAACTGCTGGCAGCGGCCAAGCGGATGAACTTCGATGTTCAAGCACCCGGCGATTATGGCGTGGGCCCATTGAGAGCGGTGCATTCACTGCCCTATCTGCGCTTTCTCGAAAGTGCCCACCGGCGCTGGCATGCCCTTGGGGAGGACTGGGGTGAAGAGGTGATCTCCAATATCTTCGTGCGTTCGCCCAACGCCCTGCGCGGCATCTTGGCAGAAGCTGGGCGTTATCTGGCCGACGGTAGCGCCCCGGTGGGCCAGTACACTTGGCAGTCTGCTTATTGGTCCGCGCAAAGTGCGGTCGCCGGGGCAGAGGCTCTGATAGCCGGTGATCGATTCGCCTATTCGCTATCGCGCCCGCCGGGCCACCACGCGGGCATCGATTCCGCCGGTGGCTTCTGCTTTCTCAACAATGCTGCGATTGCCGCACAGCATCTTAAAACGCGCTACCCGCGCATCGTCGTGCTCGACCCCGACATGCACCACGGCCAGGGCATTCAGGAAATTTTCTATCAGCGCGACGATGTGCTGTATATCTCGATCCACGGTGATACCACCAACTTCTACCCGGCGGTCACCGGCTTCGAAGATGAGCGCGGGCAGGGCGCAGGGCTGGGTTATAACCTCAACCTGCCAATGCCCCATGGATCAAAGGAGTCGGTGTTCTTTGACCGCCTGGAAGAAGCCTGCCAGGTCATCCGCCTGTTCGAGCCGGATGCGATTGTGCTGGCGCTAGGGTTTGATATCTACGAACTCGATCCGCAAGCCAAAGTCGCCGTTTCTACCGCGGGATTCGCTGAGCTTGGCCGCAAAGTAGCAAGCCTGAACATGCCCACGCTAGTTGTGCAGGAGGGCGGTTACTACCTGGAAGGGTTGGAAGCCAACGCGGTGAGTTTCTTTGAGGGGTTGGTGGGCAGAGTAGAAAGTAATAAAGATTAAGCCAGTATTTCCAACCCCTTTTCCGCCACTAGGTTCAGCAACTTAAGCGAAGGGCCATTGGGTTTCTTCTGGCCTTGTTCCCACTTCTGAACCGTGGATATGCTGGTATTCAGATAGGCCGCGAACACGCCTTGGCTGGCATGATTCTTAGTGCGAATCCGCTTGATCTGTATTGCTGTGTACTCTGTGACGGGTGGCAGGCAGAGCGCATCGAACTCGCGCAGCGTGGTTTCTTTCATCACACCAGCTGCGTGCAGGTCTTGAGCCGTTTCATGCACCATATCTAAAATGGATTTATCCATCTCTTTCTTCCTCAATTATTCAAAGCATATACCAAGAAGGTGGGCTGTAGTGGGAGGCAACTCACAAGATATTCTTGTTGGATCAGCGTGGAAGTTAGCGTGAAATTAATCGCCAGTACGATTTTTTCAATCTGAATGTGATTATTGCCATTGGCTACAACAACGACGGGCTGCGAGCTGTTGAATCATAAAGTAAGTTTCAAAAGCCGCACTAAAAATCGTTAATCCTAAATGCTTTCTGCAAACTGAGGAATGCAGAAAGCATTGCAGAAAGGATGCAGAAAGAAAATGACATGAAGCTGAGGTTGTTCAAAACACAAGCCATCCAGCGCCGCCAGAAAATGCTGCTTTGGCTTGTATCAAGTAAGAGTGGCAAACTAGCCACTTTCGGCGATCAGCAAAACGATCCGGCTCGTCATTGAGATCGCCCTTGAAATAGTCATCGAAAGGACACGGCATGGCCCACCTGCTACGCATCGTGATGATTCACGGCCACCTGGAAGGCGTGGTCGAACTGTGTGTGGACGGCCACACCAATATTTGCGGCACCAACGCCTCCGGTAAAACCACGCTACAGCGGCTGGTGCCGGTGTTTTACGGCGAGCTACCCAACAAGGTCGTGCCCAAAACGCGCATGAAGTTTGATGCGTTTTACCTGCCTAATCGCAACAGCTACCTGGTGTACGAATACCGCCGCGAAGCGGGCAATATCTGTCAGGCGGTGCTCACGCGTAAACAAGAAGGCGGGGTGGAGTACCGCTTTGTCGGCGCGCCCTACCAGCCGGAAGACTATCTGGTCGAGAGCGAGGCGGGCGTGGCGGCGCTGGACTACACCCAGTGGGCCAGCGGCCTGCGGCGTAACGGTACGCCGGTATCGCCCAAGCTGGGCGCGACCTCTGAATTTCGCTCGGTGATCCAGAACGACTTTACCCAGTTGCACGGCAACAGCCGCGACGGCCTCAAGCTGCGTCAGATCGCGTCGCAGTTCAGTCTGGTCAAACCCGAGCGGCGCATCCGTCATATCGAAAAGCTGGTCTCGGCGGTGCATGCCAAAGAGGGCAAGATGGACACCCTCAAAACCATGCTGGCGGCGATTTTCGAAGAGGATGGCGTCGAGCTGCCGGTGACTCGGATCCGCAACACCAAAGCGCGGGAGTGGATCGCCCAGATGCGCCAATCCATGCGCCTGGAACCGCTGCAGGCCTCTCTCGCCCGGCTCGCCGGTATCGACCGCGAACTCGCCGACCTAGATGCCACCCTGTGGCAACTGAAGCCCCAGCTAGAAGAGGACCGCCAGAAAGCAGAGCGCCAGATGGCCGATGTGGATGCTGAGCTTGCCCGCCATCACCGCGAATTCCAGCAGCGGGAGAGCGACTATAGTGAGGCGCGGGATAAGCTAAACGACCGCCACAGCGAAGTGGTCAGCGATTTACAGCAGACCCAGCGCCGCCTTAACGACCTGCAAACCCAGTACGAGCAATACGCCGAGGCAGACATGCCTGCCCTGGAGCGCGACATCAACGCGCTGCCCCAGTGGCGGGAGCAGCGCGACCAGCTGCGCACCCACCTGAACGTGATGCAGGACGCGGTAAAAGAGAGCCAGGCGCGCCTGGACGGGCGGCTGCGCGAGCTTTCAGAGGCGCTGGCCCGCCAGACCCGTGAATCCCAGGAGCTGATCGACGCCCTGGTCGAAGAGAAAGCCCTGCGCCGGGAGCAGCAGTGGGAGTCCGAACAGCAGCTTAACGAGCGCTACCAGCAGGAGCGCCAACGCCTGGAGGGCGAGTATCAGGCGCAGCTGGAACTCGGTGTCGAGCAGCTAGCCGAACTAAAAGCGCAACTTTCGCTCTCGACCCAGACCGCTGAAGAGGCTTCCGAGGCGGAGCTTGCCCAGGCCCGCCTGGATCAGTCCCAGCAGGAGCGCAACGCATCGGCCGCTACCCTGGATGGCCTGCGCCGGGAGTTTGAAAGCCGCAAACGCGAGCGCGACAGTGCCGAACAGCAGCTGGTGCAGCTTCGCCAGCAGTTGGAGCGCGCCGAGCAGCGCTGCTACGCGCTCTATCAGCAGCGCGACCCGGAGCAGGGCAGCCTGCGCCACTTCCTGCGCTACCACCGCCCCGGTTGGGAGCAGCAGCTAGGCAAAGTGATTGCCCCGGAGCTGCTGGAGCGGCGTGACCTCGCCCCGCAGCTGGCCGAAGGCGCTAGCGATGACCTGTTCGGGCTGGCGCTGGATCTTTCCGCCATTGCCCTGCCAGATTACGCCCAGGACGAAGCCAGCCTGCTGGCCGCTATCGAAGAGGCGGATGGCGCCAAACGGCGGGTGCAAACGGAGAGCCAGGCCGCCGAGAAAGCGCTCAAGCAGCATAACGAGCGGGTACAGCAGGCTGATGAAGCCCAGGATCAGGGCCGCATGGCCCACAAGCGCGCCGAGCAGGAAGTCGAGTTTGCGATAGAGGCCCGCCGCCAGCAGCAGGAGCGCCATACCAAGCGTCAGCAGGAGCGTCGCGCGGCTCATCAAACCGCGTTAGCCAGCCAAGAGCAGGCGCAAAAGGAGCTGCGCGAAGAGAAGCAGCAGGCGCTCACCGCCCTCAGCGAGACCCATCAAAGTCAGCTGCTGGAGCTCAAGGCCGACGGCCAGAGCCAGGTGGATAGCCTGGATGCCCAGCTGCGCCAGTATAAACAGCAGTTGAGCGACGCCAACAGCGAACACCAGCGCCAGCGCGCGGAGCTGGAAGAGGCCTTTAGCCAGGAGCTGGCCGAGCAGGGCGTCGACCCCGCCAAGCTAAAAGATACCAAGGAGCGGCTGGCAAGCCAGGATGAACGCATCCGCGTCACCGCCGCCCGCCAGGATGAGCTCACCGAGTACACTCGCTTTATGCGCGTCGAGTGGGGCCAGCATAAGCCCCAGCTGGTCGCCCAGGAGGCAGAGCTGGAGCAGGCGGAGCAAAAGCTGCAGCGGGATAAAGAGCACCTGAAAAATGACTTCCAGGCCGCACGCAAAACTCACCAAAGCACAGTCAGCACACTGAAAACCCAGCGGGAGAGCGAATACGCCTGCCTGGAAGCATTGAAGCCGCTACTCACCCAGCTGGAAAGCTTGGCCATCGAGCCCGACGGCCAGGCGTCGAGTGCGCCAGTCGGTGATGTGGACGAGCGCATCGAGCGCGCCCGCCAGGCGCTGGGTAATCGCCACCAGCTCATCGAGCAGCTGCGCCGTGGCTGCCTGGAGGTGGAAAGCCAACTGATCAAAGACGCCAGCAGCGGCTTCGCCGAAGCGCTGGAGAGCGAACGCAGCAAGCTGCAAAGCGACAACCCCCGGCTACAGCTGCCGCTACTGCGCGATATGCTCAAACTGCTCGAAGATCAACAACAGCAGCTGATTCAGGAAGGCCGCAACCTGAGCGACGACCTGGATAAATTCTTCACCGTATTCCGCGATCTGAACCGGCGCATCAGCGCCCAAAGCCGCCGGCTTTCCGAAGAGGTCGCCGACGATCTGCGCCTGGAAGGCATCACCAAGGCCGAAGTGCGCATCCAGTCCACCATCGATGAGCTGGGCTTCTGGGAGCCGCTAAAGCTGTTCGCCCAGCGCTACAAAGAGTGGCGGGAATCCGGCCAGACGCTACCCAGCGACGACTACCTCAACGCACTGGCGGACGTGGTCGATTTGCTGCGCAGCGACCAGCAGTACAGCTTCGAAAGCCTGCTGCGCCTGGAACTGCACCTGAACGAAGGCGGCACCGACCTGGTGATCAAGAACGACCGCCAACTGCTGGAGTCCTCCAGCCACGGCATGGCGTATTTGATTCTGTGCAAGTTCCTGCTCGCCTTTACCCGCCTGCTGCGTGGCGATGCGGAAATTGCCATCCACTGGCCCATCGATGAGATCGGCACCCTGGCGTATCACAACGTCGAAAAACTGTTCGACGCCTGCGACAGCAACCGCATTCATATCGTCGGCGCCTTCCCCAACCCCGAGTCCGATGTATTGCTGCTGTTCGCCAACCGCTACCTGATCGATCGCGATGAGGCCAACCCCAATAAGCGGGTGTTAAAACGCATCGAGCCACGGCTAAGCCGCCTGGCCGAACGGCTCCAGGAACGCCAGCAGGAGGTGACAGTATGATCGAACATGGCCCACTGCTAGAGCGCCTGCTGGCCGGGGAGTTTGTCTGCCCGATCAGCGATGAAAGCGGCTATCGTCATCTCACCAATGAAGAGACCCGGGAAGAGATCGACACCTACCTGCGGCCGCTTAACCGCCGCCTGGCCAGCAATGAAGATGGCAGTGTCTACTTTCTGGCCTGGCGTCAGCTCAATGACAACGCCCGCGATCAGCTCTCCCGCCAGCTCGGCGATACCCTCAATAGCCTGCTGCCGCTGCTAGAGTGGCTGCAGCTGGTTCAAGAGGCGCTGGGCCGCGATACTCTGGCTGCCCCCGGCGATGTGCTCAAACCCGCCGAGTTCAGCGCCAAGTGCGAAGACAACCAAAGCCTGCGCGAACGCCTGGAGCGCCTGGCTACCGATAGCTTTTTCGGCTCGCAAAGTGACCAGCTCGATGCCCAGGTAAAGCAGGTCTTCAAGCGCCTGAAAGAGCACGGCTACCTGCTCCAGCCCCATTCAGAGCGGCAGGTGTTCGTGGTCACCGGCAAGATCGACTACCTGGTGGATCTGGTGCGCTTTATTCGCGATGAAGAGAACCTGCCCATCGAAGAGGGCAGCGAGGAGGGCTCCGGTTCCCAGGAGGCCCTGCTGTGAGTTCGAACGGAGAACACGCTCTGGAAAGCCGCCTGCTGAAAACCGGCAGCGAACGGCTGGCGCTGCTCGGCAAGCACGCCGATGTACTGATGCAGGCCTACACCCGCGATGAAGTACCGCTGGAATCGCTCAGCGATAGCGCGCTGCGCAAGCTTCTGGCGGCGCGCATCCTTTGGCGACCGGATGAGCAGAGCGGCGTGAAGCTGGCGCCCAAGGTGCGCGAACTGATCGCCGAGATGCTCGCTGACGAGACCCGCCGCCATGTGAACGCCGACGTGGCGGAAACCCTGGAGCTGATTCGCGCCCTGGTCCACAGCTACCGGGAAGCGCGCAGCCGCGGCGAACACTGGCGGCTGGAGCAGCAGTTGATGCGCCTGCGCCAGGAAGTCGACGACCTGAACGGGCGCTTCGCCGATGCCATCGACAGCTTATGGCAGCGGCTGAATAGCGATTTTGGTTTCGTCAGCCAGCTCAACGACAAAATCCGCGAGAACGACCGCGCCCAGAAACAGATCGCAAGGCTGCTGGATGGCCTGGCGCTAATCGACTTCGACGAACTGATCGAACTGGTGGGCAGCGATGGCAGCCTGCGCAAGCTATTGATCAGCCAGCTACAGCAGCAGTTAAGCCACCACTACACCGGCCTGCGCGAAGTGCAGCGGCGCTTGATCGAGCTGATGGCGCGCTTTCGCAAGCAGCAGGCGCGCAGCCGCCTGATCAGCGGCATGGCCGCCTTTATGCGCGAACACCCCGGCTTTGTGCCCGGCAACTATGCAAGGCGCAGCGAAGTGCCAGGGCTGGTCAATCAAGCCGCCCCGCTAAGCGCCGCCGCCGCCCCGGCGCTGGATCGCAACCTGGATAGCCGGTTGCTCGCCGATCTGCTGCACCAACTACCCCAGCCGCGCCACACCACGCAAACGGTTGAAGCCGCGGCGCCTGCCCAAGCCCAAGAGAGCAGCCTTGCCGCCGCCCGCCAGCAGGCGCTCAAGCAGGATGTGGAACACTTCTATTTAAGCGTGATCGACCAGCCCCAGGCGGAGCCGGTCAGCGCCCTTGAATACCTGCGTGAAAGCCCGCTGGAATGGCCGGATGAAATATGGCTCTTCCAGGTGATTTCCGAATACCAGGGCCTGCCGCGCAGCGACCAGAAGGCGTTTCGGCTCAAACAGCAGGAGAGCCAGGCGAGCCAATTCAATCACCTGCGCCTGATCCACGATGTAGAGCTGCAGCTGGCCGTATGAACCTACCCAGCCGCGCACGCAATGGCCTTAACGGTGTGGCCCGCGAACTTCTCCGCCAGCCCGCGGTGGAAAAGCCGCGCCGCCAGTGGGTAGACGACGTAGTGGCCTGGTGCCAGCAGCACGACATTGACCTGGCCTCGCGAATCAACAGTAAAGCGCTGCGCTTTGACGCCGCCTTGCTGGCGCAGATTAATGACGTTCTAGAGAGCGCCCGCATAGCGCCGCTAGGCCGATCACTCAGCGGCCTGCCCAGCAGCGCCCAGGCGAAAGAGGGTGTAGAGGAAAACAAAGCAACCCGCGAAAGCCCCCGCGCAAGGCGGGTACTCGTCAGCTTTCCGCCTCAACCAACAACAGGGCTTGCCAACGAACCACGGGCTATTCGCGATGTAGATGTAATGGGGCTAAAGCTGAGCGCGTTCAGCGCCCTGATTCAGGTCGAAAATCTGGACAGCTTCTATGAGTTTTCGCCGGAACAACCGGCGCTAAGCGGCTACGCAAATCCGCTGGTCGTCTACCGCGGCGACAGCCACTATGGCGGCGGCTTCGCCTTACTCGCCGAGGCGTGGCACAAAACCCGCCGAACACATATCTACGCCGGTGACTTCGATGTAAAAGGCGTCACCCTAGCACTGGACAACAAGGCCACGCATATACTCCTGCCCGGCATTGAATGGCTTACTCAAAACGACACGCCATTGCATGTGCCTGCTGAACAGTTTCCTTACCAACGGCGGCTGCGCAAATACCTCGCGGCTCTACCATCCGGCCACCCACTGCGCGACTATCTAACGTTGTTGCTGGAAAAGCAGCGGGGGCTTAAGCAGCAGTGGTTTGGTGTGGAGATGGTTTGTGTGGCGCTTAGTTAAAAGCTGTCTTGTTGTGACAGCCACTCAATTTCACTATTTCCCACTTTGACCAGGTTGGCCGCAGACTGGCTTTTCGGCGTCAAAGGCCTATACCCATAGTGAAGTCGTCCTTTTCTAGGCTGTGTGATTAGGCAGAGCTAAACGCGCCGGTACGCGACTTTGGGATATGCCGCCTATTTTTTCTTTGCCTTCAGGCGAATCAGTGGGATAGAGTCAAATGAGCTGGCTTTATACCCTCACTGAATGAGCGCGCACGTTTATTGAGGTTATGCAGACAGCCGCATAGTCACTGTTAGACAGAAATAAGCATTCGGGTTTGTATTGGCTTTTGTGGAGATATAAGTTGAACTCTGATAATTTTAATTCGACTCAAGATGGTTTGATGAGTACTCGGGTATATGACTGGGCAGAGAAATATGCATGGCCAAGGTTTTCCTGCATCATGCGCTGGATTGTAAGGGCCCTGTCACCTACTTGGTGGTTTGCCACCCATGCTAAAGCGGGGGCCTTCGGGCATGATAGAGCAAAGGGTATAATTCTTAGAAATTATTTCTACCTTAGTTACGCTATTATTGTTGCACTCGTTTTTGGCATTTTTACGCACGGTATCTCGACGGATAACTATCCGCTGAAATATCAGTTGCTAGTATTGTTATTTTTGTATGTAGTCACCTGGGCAAGATGTAACGAAATATTGTTCGCGTTCATCGTGGATGCGCTTGATAAGACAAAAGACGCTAGTGATGGCGGTGTCAATAATGAAAGTAGTTTAACTTATAGGAAGCGAATAAAGCTTGCACTACTTAGCTATATTGAGCTAATTATCAATTATGCGGTTATATATTTTATGATGCCTCCTAGTTGGTTTGGTGAAGAGAAATTTGGAAATATCATTGATGCAGTTTACTTTAGCGGGGTCACGATAACCACATTGGGGTACGGTGATTATTCACCGTCGTTCTGGGTGGCTAAGCTTCTCGTAATTCATCAGGTTCTAACTGGGTTCACTTTGGTTATTGTTAGTTTTGCTGTTTATGCCGGAAAGGGTTTGGCGGCGTCTTCCGAAAATGTAAGGTCTAACGAGTGAATGAACCCGATAAGACCTTCCGTGCTTCGCCCTCCAGGCCTTTCGGGTTATTCTGTCGCTATATGATAGTCGTACTGAATACTATTAAGAACCAAGAAGAGGAGTGGGAAATGCGTATAAACAAGCGAAGGATATTTCCTGAAGGAAGATGAGCGTGGCTGGAGAAAATAGCGGTGGTCCCAAGCTTCATGAAGTTGAGCCACGAGAGAACGTTGGAAGGGAAACCATTGCCCGTTATCAGGCTCAGTTTCGCGGAGCTGCTTTCGAGTGCTTGTCATTGTTGGAGGATGAGGCACTAGACCGGGTCTATTGTGATTACCAGGACGATTTCGTGTCTCGCATCAATGTCGACGGGAACTATGTTTATAATTTCTTTCAGGTCAAAACCAAGGGCAAGTTGAATTACCAATGGTCTGTCAATGACGTCCTAGGGATAAGGAAAGGCGCCAATGCATGTGAACCAGCCAAGATTACTGATAGCTACGTTGGAAAGCTCCTTATCCACACTATCAGATTTGAGAACTCCTGTGGAAGCGTCGTTTTTCTCACTAACGTCCATCTGAATGACGATTTAGAGGAGTTGCGTGATGCAATACAGGACGATAGCGATAACAAATATTACAAGTTGTTGCTTGAAAATTTTAATGACGCATTGAGCCCAAGAGCGCCAATAGAAGATCAGAATATTATTGAGCATATTAGGAAACTTAAGCTTAAATCGAATATTTCCTATTTAAATCCACACGATGATAAATTCTTCTCTGAGGCAAGAGAGACCATCTATCAGTACAGTGAAATAGATTTGCAGCGTTCAGAGTGTGAGGAAATAATTAACAGTCTTATATCACTTGTTGAACGGAAGTCGTTAGGGAAACTATTAGGTGAAATCGGAGAAGAGGATCTCGATGATATAGCGGGTGTTAGTCTTGCCGAAATGCTCGATATTTTGAGTATCTCCAAAGCGGCTTATCAGAGTTTAAGAGATAGCGGCGACTCACAAGCCATCAAGAATGCTTCGATTATTCACAGGTTGATGAGTAAGGCTGGTGCGTCAGAACGAATGATAGAATTCGTATCTGGCTGTAAGGTTCGATGGGATATATGGTTTAGGGATAAACGTCATACTATCCCGGAGTTCGATCTGAATTTTATTCTTGAAGAAATAGAGAATAATGCTGCAGAGTGGGTTAAGTCTGGGGAGGATCTGCCAATTCTTCGAAGTCGTATTGATAAAGTATTGTCAGCTTTGGATGGCGAAGACTTGTCTGCCACTCTTGATCGTGAACTCCTTCTCGGCGCTGTTTTCTCATTTATAGTTAGAGGGAACGCGTGATGGATTACGAAGAATTCTTTCAAGAAGCATCTGAAAAAGAAATTGTATTGTCTTTAGATCAATTCAGTGATTCAGTATCTCACCGGCTCAGTAATGAGGCGCTTTTTCATCTCCCCTTGCTCGCGATGACTATTCTCTTGTTGTCCAAAACACGCCGTAAGCCGAAGTCAGACGAACTAGGTCAGTTGATTGGCGAGTGCTTTGAACGAACGTTTTCAGGCTTTAAAGGTTCCTCCCAACACTTGGGATGGTCCGCAAACCTTAGGATGCGGACAGTCAAGGCGCTAACATTTCTTGAGACAGTAAGCCTTGTTGAAGTTGATCGCCATGATTCCCGCATTAAAGCTACCGATTTTGGGAAAAAGGTCGTATCAAAAGCAATAGACGTTCAATCAGACCTCGGTTATACGCTTCAGGTAATTGAACGTAATTATTTTGACTTACAAATAGAAAAGCAAATTGCAATGGATTTGGAATGAAACTTGTTAAATTAAAAATTCACCCTTCAGGGAAGGACGGTTGGGGTTCAAAGGACCTCGTGTTTGCTAGTGATATTACCCAGCTATATGGGCCGAACGGAGCAGGAAAAACGCCTGTCATTCATTCCATTGCCTTCGCGCTTGGATACCCTGTTCGATACAGGGACGATATTATGGCTAAATGTTCGTCAGCCAGCCTCACTGTAGAGCATGAAGGGGAATTTTTCATTTTCGAGAGGTCATTTTCTGATAAGTTTCACATAGAAGTGTCGGAGCGAGGCTCCAACGAAACGCGTATATTTTACAATGAAAAAGAGATTTCTGAGTACCTTTTTTCGAGACTTGGACTCTCGCCGCTTGCTCTGACAACTAATAAGAACGAGCCCACTTATCCTTATATATCGACATTTTTGCCTCTCTTTTACATAGACCAAGACGCTGGTTACACGAGTGCTTACAAGCCCCCAAGTAGTTTCATAAAAGATCAATACGCCGAGATGATCAGATTGGGGATTGGAATAGCACCAAAACATTCATTCGAGGCAAAACGTTTTCTCATAGAAAAGAAAAGAGAGCTTGATTTAGTAAATATTCAAATCGTTAATACTCAAGATTTTATTCTAAAACTCGAAGAGCAGTCTGATGTAGATAATATTTCCGCTGCAGAGCTCGAAGATGAGTTGGAACAATTGAGAGATGAATTTGAAGAGCTCCGTAATAGTTTTGATGCGACGAACGATGCAGATTATGTTCTACAAAGACTAATTCGCGAGAAGCAGGGTGAGCGGCTTAATCTCTCTGCTGCAATAAAAGACCTAGAAAGCCGGGTGTCAGGGTTCAACAAGATAAAAGACGAAATTGAGATCGAGATCAACACCTTATCTCTTAACGAAGAGTCTCGGCGACTTTTTAGTTCCTTTAAGGATATTTGTGCCACGCCAGGATGTGGTCTTTTTACCTCCAGCTCCGATTCTTATGGTAAAAATTTACTTTATCTTGCGTATTCCGCCCTATCGTGACCGCCCATTCCGTTTGAACGTGACCGTCTGTTCTGGATGATGGTGACCGCGCATTCCGTTTTATCGTGACCGATTTTGGGCAGTTTTCCGGAATCGCCG